>CAZSBL010000038.1:19491-24851 GCA_964605205.1 uncultured Gemmatimonadaceae bacterium | reverse complement strand
ACCTGGTCGGCCAGCTCGTCGCGGATCGACTCGGTGGCCAGCGGCCCGATGTCGGTGTCCTCGTCCATGGGGTCGCCCACCGTCAGCGCCTCGGTCCGCTCCACGAACCGGGCGGTGAACTCGCCGGCGGTGGACGCGTGAACGATGAACCGTTTGGCGGCGATACAGCTCTGGCCGTTGTTGATGTGCCGGGCGGTGACCGCCGTCGCGACGGCGGTATCAAGGTCGGCGCTGGGCATGATCACGAACGGGTCGGAGCCGCCCAGCTCAAGGACCGTCTTCTTGATCTGCTCGCCGGCTTTCGAGGCCACCGCCGCGCCGGCGGCCTCGCTCCCGGTCAGGGTGGCGGCCCGGATCCGGTCATCCTCGAGCACGCCATCCACGCGACCGGACTCGATGAGCAGCGTCTGGAGCGCGCCATCGGGGAACCCGGCGGCGGCGAAGATCTGCTCGATGGCCAGGGCGCAGCCGGGCACGTTCGATGCGTGCTTGAGGAGTCCGACGTTGCCGGCCATGAGCGCCGGCGCGGCGAACCGGAAGAGCTGCCAGAAAGGGAAGTTCCACGGCATCACGGCCAGGACCGGGCCGATGGGCTGGTAGCGGATGAAGCTGCGGTCCGCCTCCGCCTCCACCGGCTCGTCGGCCAGGAAGTCGGCGGCCCGGTCGGCGTAGTAGCGGCAGACCCAGGCGCACTTTTCCGCTTCCGCCACGGCCGCCCCGATGGGCTTCCCCATCTCCCGGGTCATGAGCTCGCCCCACTTCCGCTTCTCGCTCTCCAGCAGATCCGCGGCCCGGCGCATCCACCGCTGCCGATCGTCGAGGCTGGTGTGACGGTAGCTCCCGTATCGCTCCGCCGCCGTCGCGAGCCGGTCCTCGAGCTCCGCGTCGGTCAGCGTCTCGTGCTCGGCCATGACCTCGCCCGTGGCGGGGTTGATGCTCTTCATCACGCCCATCGGTCGAACTCCCTCCTGCATACGCTCCGGTCGGGTGGTCGGGCTCCGCCCGGTGAATGTAGCAAGGTGGACGCCAGGTGCCAGGAAGGTCGGGAGCTGAGATCTGCGAGCTGAGATCTGCGAGCTGAGATTGAAGACCTGAGAGCTGAGATCTGAGAGCTGAGATCCAGGCGGGCGGGAGCGGGGGCGAGAGCAGGGACGGCGGCAGGCTCAGGGCAAGGGGCGCCGGCAGGTTCAGCGGCAGAGTCGGGGCCGGAGCATCGGCAGGGTCAGGGGCCCGATGACGGCGGGACCAGAGGGCGGAAGATGCGCGAAGGGCCGCAGCAAGCTTTCACCGCGACTCTCCGCGCCCACTGCGCGCCTCCGCGCCTCCGCGCCATGACCTATGGCCGGAAGAGGTACTGCACCTTGAGGAAGAACTGCTGACGCGTGCGCTCCATGGCGTACGGATCGTCGTACTCTGCGTAGCCGTGAGTCGAGCCGAGGTAGAGGACGCTGAACGGGTTCAGCCGGTAGAGCAGGAGCGGCTCGATGGAGAGCTGCTGCCTGAAGTCATCCCACTCGGTGACCACCCGGAGGAAGAGCTCACGGCTGAACTGGTAGTTCAGGCGCGCACGGGCGATGTAGCCGGAGAAGAGCTCGTTCCCGGCCCGGTCATCCATCCGGGCCCAGCTGATGGAGGGGCTGAACACCACGTTCTGGACGGGCTTGATGTTGAGCGACGCCGAGGCGCCCTGGGCGATCCCGATCTGCGGGTCGCCCCGGAAGATGTCCTCGCCGATCCGGTAGCTCAGGCTGAAGCCGAACGCCTCGCTGAACTGGGAGGACAGGTAGGCGCTTCCGGAGACCATGTCGCCGAAGTACTGGCCCCGGAACCGCTCTTCCTCCCAGTTCACGGCCAGGTTGAAGTTGGACTGTCCGAGGGCGCTGCCGTTCAGGCTCAGCCCCGTCCTGCGGTTCTTGAGTGTGCCATCGAAATTCCAGCCGCCGCCGAAGTGGTGGTAGACGGCGAGCCGGTCAAGCAGCCCGTCGTCGGGGTACCAGGCGTACCGATTGTAGACGGAGCCGTTTCGATAGTTGTTCCGGCTCTGGAACCCGTTGTCGGCGCGGTACGTGGGAGTTGCGTCCTCGTACGTGGCACCGAAGTTCCATTTCCGGGCGTTCCGGTTCACGCCCAGGTAGGTGGCGCGGCCGAGGTACGACTCGCCGTCGAAGGTGGCGGTGTAGCCGTCGTCGCCGAAGGTCACGTCATCGAGCCCCGCGGTGACGCCGGCGGTGCCGGGCTCACGGGTGTAGCTGCCCACCACCTGCGCCTGGAGCGACCACCGGTCGGTGAGCCGGACCAGCGCGTCCGCGCCGGCGCTGGTCCCGGAGCCGCCGCCATCGAATCGGCGGTCGGTGAGGAGCGCGCCCACGGAGGAGCCGGCGCCGAACATCTGCCTGGCCCGGAGGATGTTGGAAGCGGTCCGCCCGTTGGGCAGCACGATGCTGGACTCCTCCAGAGGGATGATCAGAGGCGAATTTTCATCCACCGCCCCGATGTAGCCAACCGAGAAGTCACCCTGGCGGCCCAGCAGCTTCCCGGCGCCGATGGGGTTGTTGATGGACCGCGTGTGGATGGCGTTGATCCGCGTATCGAAGAGGTCGCTCCCTTCCTGGAAGAACGGGCGCCGCTCCGGGAAGAAGAGAGCGAAGGTGGTGTTCACGTCGATCTGCGACGCGTCGGACTCGACCTGGCTGAAATCGGGGTTGTACGTGGCCTCCGCGGTCCATCCGGACTTGAACGGGTAGCGGGCGCCCACCGACACGGAGGCCGTGGGATCCCGGTGCTGGAAGCTGGTCGGGTCATCGAGGCTGGCCAGGGCGCCGGACTGCCCGGCCACCAGCGATGGCAGGATCTCGAGCTGGCCGCCGGGCTGTACGCCCTCGAGCCCCACCAGGGTGCCGCTCTGGCACAGGATGCAGCTGTTGTCCATGGAGAGGGGCGCCCACGCGTACTGCCGGCGCGCCTCACGGGGCAGGATCTGGGCGAACTGGATCCGCCAGCGATGCTCCTCGACGTCCGGGAAGCGGAGGCTGGCGAACGGGATGGCCAGCTCTACCTGATAACCGCTGTCGGTGATCTTTCCGGCGCTCTCGAACACCACGTCAAAGGAGTCGTCATCACCATTCTCGTTGGTGAAGCGGGCGTCGAGCTGCACGCCCAGCGGGTTGGACCCGATCATGTACGCCCACGAGTTGCTGCCGTAGGTGTCGAAGATCACGAACACGATGTCGTCGCCGTACACGGCGTCGCGGTCGCCGAGGGTGGCCCGGATCTCCGCAGGGTCGTCCTCGACCCGGAACGCCACGTACAGGTTCCGGTCGTCGAAGGTGACCCACGCCCGGGTGTTCGTGGGCGACGGGTGGCCGTCCCGGGGCTGGAACTCGGTGAAGCCGGTAGCCATCGCGGCGCTCTGCCAGCCGGCGTCGTCGAGCTCCCCGTCCACGCGGATCTCGCCGAAGGCCGGGTCGACCCGGAGCACCTGCTCGGGGGGTGCGTCCGAATCCCGGGAAGTGGGCGAGTCCGCTTGTGCCAGCTCCTGGGCCGCCGCGCCGGTGGCGCAGGCGATGAGGAGCGCCGATATGAAGAGCTGCCTGGTCATCGTCTACCTTGTCTCGTTGAGCGTCGCCTCCGTCGTGGAGGCCTCCCGCGGTGCACCCGGCCCTACGAGGGTCCCCGGGGCTCTGTTTCATCGGGTGCCCGGGGGGGGTGGGGGGGGTGGCGCATCCAGGCCGGTTGCCGGAGACTTCAGGCATGCGACCACTCGACCTGACCCGCCGGGGCGTACTCGGGACCGTGGCCGTCCTCCTGGTGGCCGGGGTGTGCATCCGGCTCGGGATCTGGCAGCTCGACCGGCTGGAGGAGCGTCAAACCCGGAACGCCGCCATCGCCGAGCGTCTGGAAGCGGAGCCCGTCGCCCTGACCCGGGCGCCCCGGGACACCACGGGGCTCGCATACCGGCGGGCACGGCTCGAAGGCGCCATCGACGACGATCGCGCCCTCATCCTCGCCGGCCGGAGCCTCAACGGCGCACCCGGCGTGCACGTCGTCTCCCCCGTTCGAATCGGCGGCGGGGCGGTGCTGGTGAACCGGGGCTGGCTCCCCTCACCGGACGCCGCGACCGCGGACCTGGACGCCGTGCGGCTCGATGGCACCGTCAGGGTTGAGGGCGTGCTGCTCCCGTTCCCCGACGTGGACGTGGACGTCGCCCCGGAGGGCTTCCGGGAGACCTGGTTCCGGTTCGACGGCGACGGGATCCGGGCCCAGTACCGCTACCCGGTCTCTCCCCTCTACCTGGTGGCCACCTCGCGGGTGGAGACGGGCGAGCCCGGGGAGGATGGCGGGACCGGGGACGGAGGGGAGACCGGGGGGAGCGGCGGAGCGACCGGGGCGGCTCCGATCCCGCTGGACCCACCGAGCCTTGACCCCGGCCCCCACCTCTCGTACGCCATCCAGTGGTTCAGCTTCGCGGCGGTGTTCCTGGTGGGCTGGACGGTGCTGCTGGTCCAGGGCACCGGACGCACCACCGACGGCGACCCTCCGCCGGTCGAGGAACCCGACGTCCGCTGACCTCGGCGCTGCGGGCCGCAGCCCGTGGCGGGAACTTCCGCCGCGCTGCCACGATACCGTGTACGCCATCCCCCGCTACCCACCGTCGGCGGCGGCGAGCCCGCCCTCCGGATCCGCCTCGGACTCCTCTTCCAGCGCCGTGCCCACGGGCCCGGTCGGTTGACCGGCCGGCCGGGCCCGCACACTTTCCCCACCGCACAACCCGCCGCCGGCCGGTGGAGCCGCCCGGCGAAAGAGCCACGAGAACCCATGGGAACCATGAAGGCTATCGCCCGAACGACGCCCTGGACGCTGGTCTGCGCGCTGCTGCTCGGCCTGGCCGTCCCGGCCACGGCCCAGCAGAAGGTCCTGGACCACGACGCCTACGACCTCTGGAAGTCCATCGAGGACGAGGAGATCTCGAAGGACGGGCAGTGGGTCCTCTACAACCTCACCGTCCGGCGTGGAGACGCCGAGCTGGTGGTGAAGCGACCGGAGGGCACGGAGCACCGGATCGCCCGGGCCACCGACGCCCGGTTCAGCCCGGACGCCCGCTTCGCCGTATTCACCATCGAGCCGGCATACGACAGCGTGCGCACGCTCCGGCTGGCGGACACGAAGCGGTCAGACATGCCGGAGGACACGCTGGGTATCCTGGACCTCGCCACCGGCGAGGTGACGCGGGTGCCGGGGGTGCAGCGTTGGACGCTGCCGGAGGAGTCCGGGGGCGTCGTCGCTTATCTGATCAGCGCGGAGGACGCAGAGGAGAGCGCGGAGGAGGCGGAAGAAGCCGAGGAGCCCGCGGAGGAGCCCGC
>CAZSBL010000038.1:0-19391 GCA_964605205.1 uncultured Gemmatimonadaceae bacterium | reverse complement strand
CAGAGGAGAGCGCGGAGGAGGCGGAAGAAGCCGAGGAGCCCGCGGAGGAGCCCGCCGAGGAGCCCGCCGAGGAGCCCGCCGAGGAGGAAGAGGAGCATCGCGACAAGCCGGACGCCCATACGCTGGTGATCCGGGGGCTTGAGAGCGGGACGGAGTACCGGTTCGACCAGGTGGTGGACTTCGCCGTGAGCGAGGACGGCGCCCGGGTCGCCTACACGGCGTCGAGCGAGGACGGCACGGCCGATGGCGTGTTCGTGGTGATGACGGAGTCGGGCGCGGCCGGCGCGCTCATGATGGGCGAGGGGCTGTACGAGGAGCTGACGCTGAGCGAGGACGGGCGCCGGGTGGCGTTCCTGAGTGACCGGGACACCTTCACGGCCGACCAGCCGGAGTACGTGCTGTACGCGTCGCGGGACGGCCGGCAGGCGGAGGCCATCGCGAGCTCGGAGACCGCCGGCGTCCCGGACGGCTGGTGGGTGAGCGAGCACGGCAGCCTGCGGTTCAGCGAGAGCGGCGATCGGCTCTTCTTCGGCACGGCGCCCCGGCCGGAGCCGGAGGGCGATGACGAGGAGGAGCTGCTGGACGAGGAGAAGGTCAACCTCGACGTCTGGCACTGGCAGGACGACCTGCTCCAGCCGATGCAGAAGCTGCAGGCCGACCGGGAGCGGCGGCGCACGTTCGAAGCGGTGGCGCACCTCGACCGGCGGAACCGGGTGGTGCAGTTGGCCAACGAGGACATGCCGAGCGTGGACGTCGGGTCCGAGGGCGACGCCGACGTGGCGCTGGCCGAGACGAACGTGAAGTACCTCTACCTGGTGGGGATCGAGAGCCCCGGCTACAGCGACGTGTGGCTGGTGGACGTGAACACCGGCGAGCGACGGATGGTGCTGGAGGAGGAGCGGATCGCGTGGGGCCACCTCTCCCCCGACGCAGACTACTTCGCCTGGTACGACTACGACGACCGGGCGTGGTTCGCCATGGAGACCGATGACGATGAGCCGGTGAACGTCTCCGCCGGGATCGACGTGCCCGTCTGGGACGAGACCGATGACCACCCGATGGCGCCGTACCCCCACGGGTCGGCCGGGTGGACCGAGGGCGACGAGACGCTCCTGATCTACGACCGGTTCGACATCTGGGCGGTGGACCCCGACGGCCGGGACGCGCCCCGTCGCATCACGGAGGCGTGGGGCCGGGAGAACGACGTCCGGCTCCGCTACGTCCGCCTCGACCGCGACCAGCGGTTCATCGATCCGGACGCCCCGATGCTGCTTTCGGCGTTCCATGTCTACACCAAGGAGGCCGGGTTCTACGAAGACCGGGTCGAGGGCCGTGCCGAGCCCACGCGCCTGCTCTGGGCGCCGAAGCGGTTCGGCAGCCTGAACCGGGCCGAGGACGGGGACGTGCTGCTCTACACGCGTCAGGACGTGCAGGAGTTCCCGGACCTGTGGGTGGCCGACACCGACTTCGAGGGCGCCCGGAAGATCAGCCACGCCAACCCGCAGCAGAGCGAGTACAACTGGGCCACCGTGGAGCTGGTGGAGTGGTTGAGCGCCAACGGCGAGCCGCTCCAGGGGCTGCTCTACAGGCCGGAGAACTTCGACGCGTCGCAGGAGTACCCGATGATGGTGTACTTCTACGAGAAGAACAGCGACAACCTCTACGCCCATTCACCGCCGGAACCCCACCGGTCGGTGATCCGGCCCACGTTCTACGCGAGCCGTGGCTACCTGGTGTTCATCCCGGACATCGTCTACAAGGACGGGTTCCCCGGCGAGAGCGCCATGGAGAGCGTGATGCCAGGCGTGCTCATGCTGGCGGAGGAGTCGTGGGTGGATGAGGACAACGTGGGTGTCCAGGGTCACAGCTGGGGCGGCTACCAGATCGCGTACATGGTCACCCAGACCGACTTCTTCAAGGCGGCGGAGGCCGGCGCACCGGTCTCGAACATGACCAGCGCCTACGGCGGGATCCGCTGGGGCAGCGGGATGAGCCGGATGTTCCAGTACGAGCGGACCCAGAGCCGGATTGGTGAGAGCCTGTGGGACAACCGGCTCCGCTATATCGAGAACAGCCCGCAGTTCTTCCTGGACAAGGTGGAGACGCCGCTCCTGATCATGCACAACGATGAGGACGGGGCGGTGCCGTGGTACCAGGGGATCGAGCTCTTCGTCGGGCTCCGGCGCCTGGACAAGCCGGCGTGGATGATCGTCTACAACGAGCAGCCCCACTGGCCGATCACCGAGGCGAACATGCGGGACTGGAACGTCCGCATGCAGCAGTTCTTCGACCATTTCCTGAAGGGCGCGCCGGCCCCGGTCTGGCTGGAGGAGGGGATCCCGGCCACCGAGAAGGGGGAGACGCTCGGACTGGAGCTGGTGGAGGAGTCGGGCCAGTAGTTCAACCGCGGAGACGCGGAGCGTGCGCGGAGAACCGATCGGGGTTTGTCCGGTGGATTCGGAGTCGGGGCGAGCCGCGGAGTTCGCGGTAAGGCAAGGCTCTCGAACCGGAAAGCCTGCCTCCGCCGCGAGCTCGGGGCCTCGCGCCGCGAACCCGACCTCGCCGGATCAACCAAAAAAAACGGCTCCTCGCGTACTCCGCGCCCCCGCGGCTGACGATGCGCCGGTCCTGCCTGCCACCCTTGGCTGCCATCCGTGGCTGCCGGCTCTGGGCGCTGGCCGTCGGGGATAGCCCGGCACCTACCCCGTTGATCGGGCGCGGAGCACTTCGGCCACCCGGCCGACCAGCTCCTCGGGGCTGAAGGGCTTGGGGATGAAGACATAGTCGCCGGCGGCGATGCCGGTGCGGATGATATCATCGGCGGTGTAGCCGGAGATCAGGATCGTCCCCATGTCGGGCTCCTGCGCGCCGAGACGCTCGGCCACCGTCCGCCCCGACATCCCGGGCATCACCAGGTCCGCAATCAGGAGTCCGATCTCGCCCCGGTGGTGGGAGGCCCGCTCCAGCGCCGTTTCCCCGTCCTCGGCTTCGAGCACCCGGTAGCCCTCGCGCTCCAGGACTTTCCGGATCAGGCGCCGGACCGGCGCCTCGTCCTCGACCACCAGGATCCGGCCACGGTGGAGCCTCTCCGGCGGCGTGTCCATGTCGGTGTCCACCGGTTCCCGGTCACCCTCGTCGCCGGTCTTCTCAGCCCGGGGCAGCCAGAGGGTGAAGGTGGTCCCGGCGCCGGGTCGGCTTTCCGCTTCGATATGGCCCCCAGCCTGGCGCACAACACCGTAGGCGGAGGCGAGCCCGAGCCCGTCGCCCGGCCCCGCGTCCGTGGCGTCGAAGAACGGCTCGAAGACCCGCTCGAGGACTTCCTCGTCCATACCCCGACCATCATGCCGGATGGTGACCCGGACATACCGCCCGGGTACGGGCCCGGCCCCCGGTGCCGGACCGGCCTCCGGTGCCGGATCGGTATCGGACGGCACCGGGTCTCGCCGCACGTTGGCCGTGGTGATCCCCAGGTGCCCGTCCGCTTCGGTGGCGTCGCGGGCGTGGATCACGAGATCCAGCAGCGCCTGCTCCAGCTGGCTGCGGTCGATCCGCACCGGACTCGCCTCGTCGGCGACGTCGAGGTCCAGTTCCCGTCCCGACCCGATCACCTTCTCGAGCCCGGATCGCAGGTCTCGGAGGAGCGTGTTCAGATCGAGGGTCTCGGGGCGGACCATCTGGCGGCGGCCGAAAGCCAGGAGCTGGTTCGTCAGGCGACTCGCCCGCTCGGCACCGGCCCGGATGGTCTCGAGCTCCTCGCCGGCGTCCGTACCGGGGGGCAGCTCGTGGCGCAGGAGGGACACGGCCCCCTGGATGGTGGTCAGGATGTTGTTGAAGTCGTGGGCGATCCCGCCGGCCAGTCGGCCGATGGCCTCCAGTTTCTGCGCCCGCTGCAGCCGATGGGCGAGGGCCCGCTCCTCCGTGATGTCCCGGCCGTTCACCACGATCCCGCGCACCGCCGGATCGTGCAGGAGGTTCTGGGCACGGGCGTCAATGACCCGGTACTCGCCGTTCTCGTGGCGGATCCGGATCTCCATCTGCGCCGTGCCGCCCGGCTCGGCCGCGAGCCGGGCTAGGCACTCACGCACGCGCGCCCTGTCATCCGGGTGGACCCGGGCAAAGACGTCCTTGCCCACTCGCTTCCCGGGCTCCGTGCCGAGGACCCGGGCGTGGGACGGGCTCTGGTAGAGGATCCGGCCCCGGGCGTCCAGGACGGTGATGATGTCCCGGGCGTTCTCGATCAACGCCCGGAAGTACTGCTCCCGCCGCTCCAACTCCCGGGCCGACCGCCGCTGCTCCCGGATGTCGCTGGCCACGATCACGGTTCCGACCACGCGGTCGTTCGTCTTCAGTTCGCTGGTGGAGATCGATACGGCGATGGGCTCCCCGGTCCGGGCCTGGAGGTCGAGCTCCAGGCCGTGGACCGTCTCGCCCGTGAGCCGCCGGGCCGTCTCCGTTCCCAGGAGCACGGCCAGCGACCGGCCCTCCATCTCCTCCCGAGACCAGCCGAGGAGCCCGGCGGCCGCCGGGTTCGTGATGGAGACCCGTCCGGACTGGTCGACCACGAGGATCGGCTCGGCCATGGTGCGGAGGATCTGATCCGCGGCAAAGGCCGGCGTCAGGTCCGGAAGGTGGTAACGGCCCACCACCCACCCGGCGGCCAGGGGGAAGGCGGCCAGGAAGGCGAAGCCGACCGGACGCAGCTCCACACCGAGCGACGGCAGGTAGTCCGCGAACCCGAACGAGGCCATCAGGAGCGGGATGGCCAGCCACCGGATCCGCGCCCGCTGGACCGGGTTCGCCAGGGCGTAGGCGTTCCAGTAGTCGCGCAGCACCACTCCCAGCAGGAGCACCGACCACGCCAGGAACGGGAGATTCCAGGCGGTGAGGTCGGTGTAGTACCCCCACCGTGTCTCCATGACGCCCGGGATCAGCAGCTCCGTGGTCTGGGCCAGGATCAGGTAGACGAACCCGACCGCCCACGCCGCGCCGATCAGGTTCCTGCGGCGGGGTGTCAGCCCCAACAGGTCGATGCTGAAGTGGTAGAGGGCGGGCACGATCAGCGGGATCCCCAGATAAGCCACGTGCGCCCACCGGTGGGCCGCGGTCGCGTCGGTGGCCCGGACCAGGAACGAGAAGGCGAGCAGGTAGACCGCGATGGCCGTGGATCCGGCCAGCAGCAGGAGACTGATCCGCCGGGCCCGCTCCCGGGCCACGACCCACAGCCCTACGGCCAGTGACACGGCGGCGACGATGGCCATGGCCAGACCGTAGCCGCTCTGGGCGTAGCTTCCGTTCGCGAGCAATGTCTCCATACCACTTCCTTCGTGGATATTCCCGCCCACCTTCAGTATCGGCGGGAGCCGAGAGTGTGTGAGGCGCAGATCCGCGAGCGAGTTCGGCAACGGGCGCGGGGGCGGCCGGGCGACTGTGAGAGCCACGGTGGCCCCTCGCCTCGCGTCGGGACAGCCGCTACACTGGACCCATGAAGTCCCTCATCCGTTGGAGCCTCGCCCTCCTCCTCGTGGCCGGGGCGGCCGCCGTAGCGTTCCTCGGAACGACACGGGTCTCGGAGCGAGAGGTCCGGGCCGCCGTGTTCTCCGCGGTCCAGAAGGAGTCGCCGGAAGCGTTCCTGGTCACCGGCCGGCTCGACGTGACCGTGACCACGGAGATCGAGGACAGCCGCGTGCTGCTGCCGGGGCTCATCGGGCTGAATCTGGGCACCGCCCGCGCCACCGTCCGGGTCCCGGGGCGCATCTCCTACGGCTTCCCGGCCGACTCACTGAAGCCGGCCATGGTGCGGCTGACCGAGGCCGGCGCCATCGAGCTCGATCTGCCGACGCTCCAGATCTACTCCGTGGAGCCGGACCTGGCGGCGCTGGAGGTCCAGACGGAGCGGGGCTGGGCCCGGCTCCCCGGGGCCCGGGAGGAGGCGGAGCGGCGGGCGATCGCCGTGATCGAGAGCGCACTGAGGCGTCAAGGTAACGTTCACATCGAGAGCTCCTATCAGCCTCGTATCAACAGCGCCCGGGCCCTGCAACGCCTTCTGAGTCCCGCACTTCAGGGCCTCGGGATGGCCGAGCCGGTGTTCCGTTTCCACCTTGGCGACGGGCTTATCGTGGAGCCCTCGGGGTAGCGCTCCCGAGGCAACGGCATTGCGTCTCCGCGCTCTGCGCGTAGCTTGTGAGGCGGGAACACCCTCAATTACTCACCCCTCAAGATGGAGGAAGTGGAATGGCCAAGGCACGCGGTGGTCTTGCTCAGAAGGTCCAGCCGGACGCAACCCTCGGGGCGGTCGTTGGCGACCAGTCGATGACGCGCAGCGAAATCACGAAGAAGGTCTGGGACTACGTCAAGAAGAACAAGCTGCAGGACTCGGAGAACCGCCGGATGATCAACGCGGATGACAAGATGCGCGCGGTCTTCAACGGCAAGGACCAGGTCTCGATGTTCGAGATGACGAAGCTCGTTAACCAGCACGTCTCGAAGACCTGACGGACTTCTCGCTGACATGCTAGAAGACGGGCCCGCCGATCCCGGGATCGGCGGGCCCGTCGAGCATCCAGGGTCCGCCCCGACCCCCTACCAGCGCTCCTCCGCATCCTCCCCGGAGCGAGCGGTGTACAGGAGAATCCGCTCCACCACTGGTTCCCCGGTCATGGCCTCCCACGCATCGGCGTAGAGCTCGACCTGCCGGCGGTACGCCCGGCGCCGCCCGGGGAACCCCGGGTCGGTGCCCACGTCGGTCTTGTAGTCGACGATGACCCAGCCCCCGTCTTCCCGGAAGGCCAGGTCGATGACGCCTTCCATGATCCGGAGCGCCGACCCGCGGGGAGCCCCGCCGGCCCCATCGGCTCCGTCGGCCCCATCGCCGCAGTCGGCGGGTGTCTCGCTACCCGTCGACTCACTCCGGAATGCGAACGGCACCTCCGACAGTACCCGTTCGGCCCGCCGGGCTCGCTGCCAGACCTCGGAGCCCCGGACCCGCTCGACCAGCGTGAGCAGCTCGTCGAGCTCCGCCGGCTCGCCGGCCTCTACGGGGCGCTCCGCTTCCAGGAGGGCGCCCCGGGCCACCCGTCGCAGTGCTTCTCCGGCCACACCACGGGCCGCTGCGTCGAGGGTGCCGTGCACCGCGATCCCCCAGCTCAGGCCCCGAAACACGGGGTCCGGGCCGTCCCGGGGGTCGGGGAGCGGTGCGGTCGCTGCCGCGTCGGCATCGGTGGTGTCAGCGTCGATACCGGCCCCGGGCGTGGTGCCGGTTCGGGCCGCGCCGGTCCCGGCCGCGTCGGTCTCGTCCTTTGCCAGCGTGGTAGCGGTCACCACGCGGTAGCCGGGTTCCGCCCGTGCCGCCCGCGCGTCCCGCAGCCGGGCGGCGGCCCGGGTCACGGCATCGGCGTCGGCGTCCATGACCACCGGCTCCGGCGGAGCTGCTCGCTGGAGGTGGAGGTCGGAGCCATGCTCGTCGATCCAGCCGTAGAGCCCTTCCCACGCCGACTTGTGCTCCTTGCCTGGCAGCCACCCCACCACCAGCTGCTCGCCGGCCCGGGTGGCCGCCACGTAGAGGAGCCGGTTCTGCTCCGCAACGTCGTAGCGCCGCTCCTCGGCCTCCTTCTCCTCCCACCCCGGCGGCCGGGCGATTACCCGGTGGCGGTAGGGGTCGGCCCGCTCCTGCACCACGAGCCAGCCGGTGGCGGAGGCATCGTCGTGGCGCTCGATGTGGCGGACCACGGGGTGATCGCTGCTCCCCACGGGGTGCGCGAGTACAACCACGGGGGCCTCGAGCCCCTTGGCCTGGTGGAGCGTCATGACCCGGACCACGCCCCGGCGCACGGGCTCGAGGGGCGCCTCGGCCTCATCGGCCTCCAGCGCCGTACGGAGCGCCTCCGTGGCCGTGGCCACCGACGTGTCTCCCTGGAGTGCGGCCACGCGGATGGCATCGAGGGCGAAAAGAAGGGACCCGGCCCGCAGCTCGCCGAGCTCCCGGGCCGCGGCCAGGGGGACGAGGCCGGTCTCGTCCACGATCCGACCGACCAGCACATCGGCGGGCACGGTGCGAGACGCGTCCCACCACCGGTGCAGCTGCCGGAGTGCCAGTCCCACGGGCGAGTCGTCGTGGTGGGGCCGGGTGATGTCGAAACGACGCCGGCCGGAGCCGTCCTGGGGGTCGGGCGAGTCCAGCGCCCAGTCCACGAGCTGGTCGTACTCGAGGCCGAACAGCAGCCCGACCAGGACGGCCACTACGCGCACGGGGTCGGTGGGGTCGGCCAGCGCCTCCAGCAGGACGAGCAGCTCCTGGAGCTCCTCGGTCCGGTCCACCCCGGCCCCGGTCACCTGGACGGGGATCCGCCACGCCTCCAGCGTCCGGGCGTAGGTGGCCAGCTCCGCCTTCTGGCGGGCCAGGACCAGGAAATCGCCGGGGCTCCGGCCGGCCCGGAGCTGCTCGGCGATCCAGGGGGCCAGGCGGGCAGCGCCATCCTCCGCCACGTCGGTGTACGACCCGCCGTCGGGCTCGAGGGTGTACTGGAACACCCCCTGGCGGTCGGGGTCGGGGACGCGTCGGGTTCGGAGCGGTGCGAACGCCGCCTGGTACGGGGTCGCCTCGGGCCCGAACCGCCCGTCGTCGCCGAAGACTCCGTCCACCACTTCGCCGATGGGCGGGAGCGAGCGGAAGTTGGCCACCAGCCCGAGGACGTCGCCGAACGCGCCGAACCGGTCCCGGACCAGGTTGTAGACCGCGATATCGGCACGGCGGAACCGGTAGATCGACTGCTTCGGGTCGCCTACCACGAAGAGCGCGCCGGGGCGTGGGACCGACTCCTGCCACGGCCGCCCGTCGGCGGGCGAGGTCAGGAGCAGGAGCACCTCGGCCTGGACCGGGTCGGTGTCCTGGAACTCGTCCACGAGTACTCGCCGGTAGCGGAGGCCGAGCTGCTCCCGGGCCGCCGGGTGAGTCCGGAGGAGCAGGGCGGCCAGGATGAGCAGGTCCTGGAAGTTCAGGGCGCCGGTACGCCGCCGCTCCGCTTCGAACGCGTCGGCGGCGCGCTGGGCGAACTCCAGGGCGATGGGGTAGCGGTACGCCCACCAGCGGTGTAGGAGATCGGCCACGGCCCCGTCCCTCAGCTCGCCCCAGTCCGCGCAGAGCGCCTTGGCCGCGCCCCTGTCCATCCACCGCTTCTGCACCACGTCGTACGACCGGCCGTGCACCTCCTCGCCGAGCAGATCGAGGAAGATGGTGCGATCCTCCCAGTCCATCACCCGGCGCAGGAAGAGGAGGAGCCGGACCCGGGTCTGGAGCTTGTCCCACCCCTTCTCATCGGGCTCCGCGGGCATCAGCGCCGCCGCCCGGTCGAGCAGCGCGTCCAGCCTCGCCCGCACCTCCGCCACCTCCCCGGCGGTCGGCGGCTCCGCCGCCTCTCCTGGGAACGTCACGTCCGGGTTTGCCACCATCTCGTCGAAGAGCGCCTCCAGCCGCGACGGCGCGAGCCCCACCTCCGTGAGCCCGGCGGCCAGCGGGTCATCGGTGGCGGCCAGTCGCTCCAGGTGCGTCCGCCAGAAGCCCCGGCGCTGACGCACTTCCTCCGCGCCCATGAGCTCCCGGAACCCCGGGTCCAGCCCGGCCTCCACCGGCCGCTCCCGGAGCAGCCGGGCGCAGAATGCGTGGATGGTCCCGATGAAGCCCCGGTCGATGTCCCGGAGCGCCGTATCGAGCCGATGGACCGCTTCGGGGCCGTCCTCCTCCCGGGCGCCCGCCAGCTCCGCCTCCAGCTCCGTCTGGAACCGCTGCCGGAGCTCCGCGGCGGCCTTCCGGGTGAAGGTCACGGCCGCCAGCTCGTCGGCTCTAGCCTCCCCCGTCCGGACCAGCGACACCATCCGCTCCACCAGTGCGGTGGTCTTCCCGGACCCCGCGCCCGCCTCCACCAGGAGGTTGGTGTCGAGGTCTTCCCGGATCCGCCGCCGGGCCGCCTCGTCGGGCAGCGGGCCATCGATGAAGCGCCGGGCCCCGCGGGCCGCCGGGCGCGGCGGTCCGGCTCCGGGTTCGGGGGACGGCTCCGGGCGAAGCCCCGGCTCGGGCTCGGCCCCCGGCCGGCCGAAGAGCCCGAGCTGGGCCGACTCGTCAGGACGTCTCGCCATGGTCCAGCTCCTCGAGGGACGTCTCCTCCCAGACCCGGGTCTCCCGGCGCTCCCGGTACTCGGGCAGGGTGGTGAAATGCTCCGCGGCCCAGTCGGCCCGGGGCGTCTCCCATGAGCGCTTCCAGCCGTCGGTCCGATGGCGGCAGATCGGCTTGTAGTCGCAGAAGCCGCAGTCGGCGGGCTGCTCGGTGGGCAGGAGCCGTCCGGCGGCGACAGCGTCCATGAGGCGGTCGACCAGACCGCGCCCGAGGCGCAGCTCGTCGCGCCGGTACTCGATGATCTCGTTCCGGCCGCGCCAGGTGGGGAAGTGGTACTCCATGCGGGCCACCTCCGCGTCGAAGGCCCATTCCGCCACCGCGCTGTAGACCAGGCTCTGGAGCCGGCGGCCGCCGTGGAAGGTGCCGTGCCGCCGCTCATAGTGGCTCGGGCTGCCGGTCTTGTAGTCGATGACCACGAGCCCGTCCGCCGTCCCGTCGATCCGGTCGATGGCGCCCCGGAGCCGGACCTCGCCGCCCTCCAGGACCAGCGGCGCGGGCGGCTCGCCCCGGAGCCCGAACTTGAGCTCCAGCGCCCGCCACCGGTCGTCGCGCCCCTCAACCATGTGGGCGAAGGACCGGACATCGGCGCGCAGGTCGTGCATCTCGCGGCGCCGCACCGCCTCGCCCGGTGGCGGGACCTCCCGGGCGATGAAGCGGGCCTCCCGTTCGAGGACATCCAGCGCGAGGGTGGTGAACGCCGGATCGCCGGCGGTGAGCCCCGCGTCTCGGGCCTCGGCCAGCGTCTTCTCGAAAACGGTGTGCAGGAGGCGACCCCGGTCGAGATTGTCGAGCCACACATCCGGGTCGAGCTCCGGGTCGTCGGGCTTGCGCACGCCCAGGACGTATCTGTGCAGGTATCGGAGCCCGCAGGCGCCCAGGTCTTCGAGCCCGCTGGCCGACAGCACGATCTCCTCACGGTCCCGGGGATCGAGCTGCGGGCGGGGTCGGATCAGCCCGTGGTGCGGTCCGGGCTCATGGCCTTCGAGGGCCGCGGCGGCCCGGAGCCCGGCATCGAGGTTCGGGAAAGCGGCCCGCACCACGTCGGTCCCGGCGGCCAGGATCCCGTCGTGCTCAAGGGCGTGGAACCAGAGGTCGGCGTCATCGATGGCGCCGGACCGAGCGATGGGCGACGCGGCCTCACCCAGTCCTTCCGCCATGTCCTCGAACGACGCGTCCATGCGACCGGTGGCTGCCCGGTACGCCTCGAGCATGACCGACGCCGGGGCCACGCCCCGTGCCTCGGTGGGCTCCCAGGCGCTGTAGCTCAGGGTGATCCGGCCCCGGAGCCGCGCGAGGCAGGCGGCGAGGGCGAACCTGCGGGCGGCGATCCGGTCGCCCGAGGTGGGGAGCGCGTCGCTGCCGAGGGCCCGGCGCTGGCTGTCCAGGAGCAGCGGGTCCTGGAGCCCGGCACCCGGGAAGCGGTCGGCGTCGAGCCCTACCACGAAGGTGGCCGCCCGGCCGGAGTAGCCGCCGTGCTCGATGTCGGACAGGTGGATGTGGCCGCCGTCGGAGACCCACGGCGCGGCGCCCTCTCGCTGGGGCGCCGGAACGCGGATCTCGAGGTGCCGGCGCAGGAGCGCCAGCGCTGCGGCCGGCTCGGTGGGACGGTCGAGGGTGGCCGCCACCCGGGCGGCGATGCCGGCGAGCCGGTCGCGGGCGGTGGCCGACGGATCATCCGCCGCGGCCACGTGGTCGAGGAACGCACCCAGGCCGGCCGCCAGCGACGCGGGAGAGACCGGCGTCGGATCGTCGCGCCCGAGCTCCGGCGTGGCCGCGAGGATGGGTGCCAGGATCGACTCGAGGGCGTCGAGCTCGGCCCGCTCACGGTCCGCCCGCCCGGCCGCCTCCTCCCCGGTCTCGTGCCGGCGTGGCCGAACGGGAACCAGCGCCTCCCGCCGGCGTCGGATGGCCGCCAGGTAGCGGCCGTGGCCCCACCCGATGCGGAGCGAGCGGAGTCGGTGCGCCAGCCGGAGCGGGGAGATGTCGCCCGGGGCCTCCAGGTCTCCGGACTCGAGGAGCCGGCGGATGACATCGGCGGGGTAGCCGCCCTCCATCCAGCGGAAATACGCGGCCGTGGCCCGGCCCGGGCGGGTCCGCTCCACCGGGAGCCCCACCGCGTAGCTCACCGAGATCCCGAGGCGCTCGGCCACAACGTGCAGCGCTCCGCCGTAGACCACCGGGTCGGGCGCGATGATCTCCACATCGTCCCAGTCCAGCTCCGCGGCCATCACCCGGCGCAGGACCTCCCGGATCTCCTCCGCCGGCCCGGACGCGGCGAACAGCTCGAGCTCCACACCCGGCCCGCCCAGCACCCCTTCGGTCAGGCGGGACAGCGGCGCCGGGTCCGGGCCGGGCTCCCAGACCACGGCCGGCGGGTCCAGGGTGACGGGGTCCGCCCGGAGCGGCACGGCGCCCCGTTCGAGCAGCGCGTCCACCAGCCGCCCGGTGGCGCCGCGACGGCTCAGCCCCGGCACCAGATACATACGCTCGGCTACGGGCGCGTCTGGCGGGTCGAGGGTCTCCAGCGCCCGGCCGAGAACGGTGGCGGTGTCGACCCGATCTCCACCGTCCAGCTCCCGGTGGTAGCCGGCCAGGACGGCCGCCAGGAGCCTGCGCACGCCGGCGTGACCCCCGCCCTCCGACAGCCGCGCGGGGTCCACCGACGCCAGACGCAGCGCCGTGACGGCGTTGACTACGGCCTGGCGGAACCCGGGCGTCTCCGCCAGCTCCCGGAGCCCGGCCAGCTCCGGGTCGGCGAGGACGGCGTCGAGGGCCGTGTCGACGGCGGCCTCCTCGGTGTACGGATCCGCCAGCGACCGGCCCTCGCCGGCGAGGGCCGGCGCCACCCGCTCCATGGCGAAGCGGCGGGGTGTGGTGATCTCCCACCCGATCCAGGAGCCGACGTGGCGGGCCAGCGCCCGCAGCAGCTCACGGCCCTCGCCCATGCTCGAGCAGACCAGGAGCTTCCGGTCCAGCGGGTGGTCTTCAGTGACGGTTCCGAGGTGCCGGAGGACCGCCGGGAGAGGTGCGGCTGTCATGTCGTCGCCAAGGTAACGGGACCCCCTGACGATCAACAGCCCGAAAAAAAGTTGTAAGATTTTGCCGCCGAGCGGCATCTAATAAGTACACCCATCGAGATCAGACGCAGCGTGGGACCGACCTTGGAGGCGCATGACGCTGGGGTCCATAGGACCGTCGTCCGATACATCGGCAGAGGGGCGGGCGGGCACGGGGGGCGCCTGGCTCCTCTGGGCCGGGGCGTTCCTGGCCGCCGCCGCGCTGGTCCTGGCCACCTGGGGACCGGGGCCGGTGACATGGCGGGCGGCGCTGACCGCGGCCGGCCTGGCGGGAATCGGGCTGCTGCTCCACGCCCACCTCCCCCGACGGAGCGACGGGGTCGAGCAGGAGGTGCAGGAGCTGGAGACGCAGCTGCGCCAGGCACAGAAGCTGGAAGTGGTGGGTCGTCTGGCCGCGGGGATCGCCCACGACTTCAACAACCTCCTGACGGCCATCCGGGGGAACGCCGAGCTGATCCTGGCCGCCAACGGCGCGAGCCCGGAGACCGAGGCCGAGCTGTGGGAGATCGCCCGGTCCGCCGAACGGGCCGCCGCACTCACCCGTCAGCTCCTGACGTACACGCACCAGGGCCCCGTGGAGACGCGCCCCATCGGGGTCAACCGGATGGTCCAGGGACTGGAGAGCCTGCTGGATCGGCTCATGGGCGAGACCGTGGAGCTGAGGGTTGAGCCCGCCGCCGACGCCGGCTCCGCACTCGTGGATCCCGGCCAGATCGAGCAGGTGCTGATGAACCTGGTGGTCAACGCCCGGGACGCGCTCCTCGACGGCGGCCGGATCACCATCCGGACGGGTACGGCGGAGGTGACCGAGGATGAGGTGGAGACGTTGCCGTACGTGGTTCGTCCCGGGCCGTACTCTGTCATCACGGTGACCGACACCGGGATCGGGATGGACCCGGACACCGCGGAGCGCATCTTCGAGCCTTTCTTCACCACCAAGCCCGCGGGCGTGGGCACCGGCCTCGGCCTGTCCACCGTATACACCATTGTCAAGCAGGCCCGGGGCCATATCCGCGTCGACACGGAGCCCGGGGTCGGAACGCGGTTCGAAGTCTACCTGCCCCGGGCCGAGCCGGAGCCGGCGGGAACACGCCCCGAGCGGACTCCCGCCACGGAAAACGGCGGCTCGGAGACGATCCTGGTGGCGGAAGATGAGGAGGCGGTCCTGTCCATGGCCCAGCGCACCCTGGAACGGCAGGGCTACCGGGTCCTCCCGGCCCTCAGCGGGCGGGAGGCACTGGGCCACGCGCTGAAATACCCCGGCGAGATCCACGTCCTCTTCTGTGACGTGGTCCTGCCCGACCTGACCGGCCGGGAGGTGGCCGAGCGGGTCCAGCAGGCCCGGCCCGGGATCGAGGTGTTGATGACCTCCGGCTACGGCGAGCGGCAGCTGGCCGAGGAGGGCGTGCTCGAGGCGAGGGCGTTCCTGGCGAAGCCCTACTCGCCCACCGAGCTCGCGCGGCGGATCCGGGAGCTTCTGGGGGCGCCTGCCTGAGAAGCAGGGGCTCGGTCCTTGCGGTCCGGCTGCACGTGCATGAGTGTGGCCAATCATAGACCGGAGGGACCCGATGTTGAGGCGTTATCTGGGCGCGGGACTGGCGATTCTACTGCTGGCCACGGCGACGGCGGCGACCGCGCAGGAGCTTACGTTCGGCGGCGAGCTGCGACCCCGGTTCGAGCTGCGTGACCTGGTGGGAACGGAGGCGTCGACGAACGAGTTCACGTCGATGCGCACTCGCGCGTCGCTGGGTGTGGCGCTGGACCGGCAGGTATCGGCGTTCGTGCAGCTCCAGGACGTGCGGGTGTTCGGCGAGGAGACGAGCACGCTGACGGACTTCTCGGCGAACGGGCTGGACCTGCACCAGGGCTGGGTCGAGCTGGGTGACGGGCTCACGGCGCCGCTGTCGGTCCGTGTGGGTCGTCAGGAGGCGGCGTACGGTGGCCAGCGGCTGGTCGGCGCGGTGAACTGGGCGCAGCAGGCCCGATCGTTCGACGGGGCTCGGGTGCGGTACCGCCCATCGGAGATGATGGTGGTGGACGGACTCGCGTTCCGGATCTCCGACGCGTCGGCGTCGGGCACCGGGATCGACGAGACGCTGTACGGACTGTACTCGACGGTGGAGGCGGCCGGCAGCGTGGACGTCTACGGCCTGCTGTCGGACTGGAGCGAGCCGGCGGGCGACCGGCGGGTGTACACGCTGGGCGGCCGGTGGGTCTCCGCCAGCGGGCCGCTGGCCTGGCGGGTGGAGGGTGCGTACCAGGGCGGCAGCACGGGCGGCAGCACGGCGAGCGCCCTGGGGTTCGACCGTGACATCGCGGCGTACATGCTGGGTGGCCGGGTCGGCACGACCGTGGACCGGCTGGGTCTCACTCTCTGGTACGACTACCTGTCCGGTGATGACACACCCAACGACAACACGATCCGGGTGTTCGACACGCTCTTCGCCACGAACCACAAGTTCTACGGGTTCATGGACTTCTTCCTGAACATCCCCGTGCACACGAACCAGCGGGGGCTCCAGGACCTGGCGCTGAAGGCCACGTACGACCTGACCGAGGGGCACACGCTGGCGGCGGACCTGCACGCGTTCATGCTGGCCGAAGACGCCGGCTACGAGAGCGGTCGGATCGGGGAGGAGCTGGACCTGACGTACCGGTGGGCGTACACGCCGGGCGTCTCCATCACCGGTGGACTCTCCTACTTCCTGGCCGGCGCCGACGCACCGGCGGGGCTCGGCAGCCCCACCGATGACCAGGTCTGGGGCTACCTGATGCTGGACGTGGTTTTCTAGACCTCTCCTAGAGGTCCAGCACGTCGCGCAGCTCGTCGGGTCGATGGACGACGGTGGCCCCCTCGTCCTCGACCCGGCGGATGTGCTCCGCCCGGTCTTCGGGGTCCCGGGCCCACAGCGCGGCCACGGGGCGCAGCCCGGCCACCCGGGCGGCCTCCATGTCACTGCGGCTGTCGCCCACGTACGCGGCGTACGCCGGCTCGACGCCGAGGACGTCGAGGGCGAGCTCCAGGCCGTGGGGGTCCGGCTTCGGGGCCCGGACATCGTCGTCGAAGACCAGGGCATCGAACTCGCCCAGCTCAGCGGCCAGCACCCGCGTGATCTCCCACGACCGCCGGCTCTTCCCCGTCACCAGACCGAGGGGCCGACGCCGGCGGCGGATCCCATCGAGCACCCCGGGGATCCCCGGGTAGACGCCCTGGAACCGCTCGATGTGGAGCGACTCGTACGCGACGTAGAAGTCGGCGAGGCACGCCTCGAAGTCTTCCTCCGCCACCACGGCCCGGATGAAGCCCATCTCCGAGGTGGGCGTGAGCGCCATGATCTTCTCGGGCGTCATGTCCTCGCGGATGTACGGCTCCACCGCCACCCGGTAAGCTTCCATGTAGAGGGACTTCGTGTTGATCAGCGTGCCGTCCAGGTCGAACAGCACGGCGGTCGGGGTCGGATGATTCGTGGTCATGCTCACACCTACCCGGCAACCCGACGAGGGTTGCCGGCCCGGTCTACTTCTTCCGCAGCTTCGCGATGGCGCCCACGCCGCGATGGACGAGCACCGGCCGGTGCGTACCCCGGATGACCTTGTCCGCCACGCTGCCCAGCACGAGCCGCCGCAACCCGCCACGGCCGTGCGTGCCCAGCGCGATGAGGTCGACGTCCTCCTCCTGGGCCATGTCGAGGATCGCCGGCGCCGGGTGGTAGTCGACCCGGACCTCGACCTTCGTCTCGCGATCGCCCACCCACTGCTGGTCCGCCACCCGCTGCAGGTACTCCTTCATGTGCTCCTCGCGGGCCTCCATCTCGTCGTGCGTCAGCTGAATGGTGTGCGGCAAATACGGCGACGCGGCGGCCACCGGCGGCTGGAGCGCGTGGATCAGCACCAGCGCGGCGTTTTCGGTGATCCCCAGCTGGAATGCGTCCCGGAGCGCCGTCTCCGCCGTCTCGCTCCCGTCCAGCGCCGCCAGCACCTTCCGGATCTCACGATCGCTCTCCGGCCCGATCTCCCGCGTCTCTTCGCTGGGCCGGACCAGCAGGATCGGGATCATGCAGTTCCGGATCAGTGAATCGGCAGTGCTGCCCAGCCACGCCCGCTGGAGCCCGCCCCGGCCGTGCGTGGTCATGACGATCAGGTCGATCTGCGCCTCGTCCACGTAGTCGGACAGCGCCGACCCGACCCGCCCACCCAGCAGCGCCGGACGCACGTCCACCCCCGACGGCTCCAGCCGGTCCACCAGCTGCTCCATGTACGCGGCGTCGTGCTCCCGGATCTCCTGGTCACGGTCCTCCAGCGCGTCGGCTAGCGGATACGACGCGCTGACGACCTCGGCGGGGACGTGGACCAGCGCCAGGTGGAGCGTGGCGCCCGTGCGGCGGGCGACACCGAGGGCGTACGGGAGGGCGTGCTCGGCAAAATTAGAGCCGTCGACAGGAACGAGAACCCTTTTGGGCATGGTCACCTCCTGTCGACGGCTCTGTAATAGGTGAAACGAGGGCCCTACGGCGACTCTCCGGCGAAGCCCCTACCCGCGCGCCGCGGTACCCTCGCTTCGGATTTCATGATGCCATCCGAGGGGGTCCGTGTACAGTCGGGCGCTTGCTGAAAATGATGTGGGGAGATGGACTACGTCAAACCACGCTGAACTGTACCGAACTGCGTCGAACCCGTCCAGCCACGGCACAACCACCCGCCACCGCACCGCGAGCCGGGTCAGCGCCGTGGGTAGTGGAAGAGCCAGGCCGGGATCGAGGGCAGGCCGGCGGGCGCACCCGGGGTCGCCCCGGTCCCGCCGGGTCCCGTCGGGTCCCGTCGGGTCCCGCGGGGTCGCCGGGGGCGAGGAGGGCGAACGAGGGTGAGCGGGCCCGTTGTCACCTGCCGGGCATCAGTTGGCCGGCACCGTCCGTCCGCGGGCCCAGCGCCGCAGTCCGGCCACGCGCTCGGCGGCGACGACGGAGAGGGGGCGAGTGGCGTGGACCTCAGCCAGGATCGTGTCATCGTCCACGTCCTGGTTCTCGGCGAAGGCGGAGTAGAGGGCGCTGATGATGACCTGCTCGATCTCGGCGCCGCTGAACCCGTCGGTGGCCTCGGCCAGCGCGGCCAGGTTGAAGTTCTCGGCCGGGTGGTTGCGCCGGTCAAGGTGGATCCGGAAGATCTCGGCCCGGGTGGGCGTGTCGGGCAGATCCACGAAGAAGGTCTCATCGAAGCGGCCCTTGCGGAGCAGCTCCGGCGGCAGCTTCTCCACGGCGTTGGCGGTGGCCACGATGAACACATCGCCTCGCCGCTCCTGCATCCAGGAGAGGAACGTGCCGAGCACCCGGGTGGAAACGCCGCCATCCTCGGTCCCGCCGCCCTCGGCGAACGCCTTCTCGATCTCGTCGATCCAGAGGATCACCGGCGACATCCGCTCGGCCGTGCTCATGGCCCGCCTGAAGTTCCTCTCGGTCTCACCGATGTACTTGTTGTAGAGCCCGGCCGGGTCGAGCTTCAGGAGCGGGAGCCCCCACTCGTGGGCCACCGCCTTCGCGCACAGGCTCTTTCCGGAGCCCGGGATCCCGACCAGGAGGATCCCCTTCGGGAACTGGAGCCCGAACTCACGGGCCCGCTCCGGCTCCGTGATGATGGCCCGGCGCTTCGAGAGCCAGCCCTTGAGGGTGGCCAGGTCGGCGATGTTCGCCATCGCCTCCTCCGCCGGGTAGTACTCGAGGAGTCCCTCCCGCTCCACCACCTGCCGCTTCGCGTCGAGCACCGTCCCGATGTCCGCCGGCCGCAGGTGGCCGTCCTCGATGATGGCCTTGGTCAGGACCTTCTCGGCTTCCATGAGGGTCAGGCCCCGGAGGTTCGCGTACAGGCGACGCAGGTCCTCCGGCTCCATCTCGACCTCGACCTCCGTACGGTGCCGCAGGTCCCGGAGGATCCGGCCCAGAAGCTTGTGGTAGTCCTCATCGTCCGGCGGCGCGAGCCGGACCACGGCGGCCCGTCGCTCCACCCGGGGTGGCAACTCGATCCCCGTCCCCGTGAGCACCACGATGCCGTCGTTCCCCTCGTACGGCTCGATGGCCTCCGCCAGCGCCGCCGCCGTGATGGCGTCTTCATGCCCAAAAACAAGCATTAGACTATGGCGTTAAAGTTAGTGGATGTA
>CAZSBL010000037.1:0-25952 GCA_964605205.1 uncultured Gemmatimonadaceae bacterium | reverse complement strand
GCGTGGGCGCATCGAGGCGTGGGAGCCCGGAGGCGTGGGCGCATCGAAGCGTGGGCGCATTGAGACGTGAGCGGGCCATCGATTGTGGAGTTGACGTCGATTATTGGCGTCAAATCAACGCGCAGTGAAGCCGGGCCATCGATTGTGGAGTTGACGTCGATTATCGGCGTCAAATCAACACGCGGTGCAGTCGGCGCGTGCGGGCCCTCGTTTCGGGGCACAGCGCGTCCCGATCTTCGCGTCCCGATCTTCGCGTCCCGATCTTCGCGCCGGGGCCGTCCCGGGGCACGCCGGGCCCGCGGGCCGCGCCGGGGGGGGCCGTCCCGGCGCCGCGGCGCGTCGCCCTGCCGCTACAGCCGGATCCCGAACCGGGCGTAGTAGAGGAGGCCGGCCACGGACTTGGCGTCGATGATCCGGCCGTCGCGGATGGCGTCGAGGACGTCGGAGCGGGGGAGGGTGATGACGTCGACGAACTCGTCGGGGTCGAGGTCGACGGTGCCGGCGGAGAGGCGGGTGGCGAGAAATGTGTGGATCCGCTCGTCGGTGAATCCCGGGGTGGTGTAGATGGTGTTCAGGCGGCGGAGGTGACCGGCCACGTAGCCGGTCTCTTCCTCGAGCTCGCGGCGGGCGACATCGTCCCACGGCTCGCCGGGCCGATCGGGGCGGCCGGCGGGGATCTCGTAGATCTCGCCGCCGGCGGCGTATCGGAACTGGCGGAGGAGGACGATCTCGGGATCGGGGCCGTCGGGATCGCCGAGGATGGGGACCACGGCGGCGGCCCCGGAGTGGCGGATCAGCTCGAGCTCTCCGACGGAACCGTCGGGGAACCAGACGGTGTCCACGGAGAGGTTGACCACGCGTCCGTCGTGGATCAGGCGGGAGCTGATCTGCCCGGGCTTCTCGGCGCCGATGGCGTCGGTGCGGGTGGCGTCAACGAGCTCCGGCTCGAAGCCGCGAGGCCGGGGCTCGCCGGTCTCGTCGTCACCGGGTCGATCCCCGCGCTCCCCATCCCGGTAGTCGCTCACGGCAGTGTCTCGTGGACCTCGATGGGTCCCAGGCCGAGCTCCCGTATCGGCTCCTCGATCTGCTCGGCGTCTCCCACCACCACCACGGCCAGCTGATGGAGTCGCACCTGTTCGCGCGCCACGCGGTGGACGTCATCGCCGGAGACATCGGCGATGCGGTCGCGCATGGTGGCGAAGTAGTCGTGGGGCAGGTCGAAGACCACGAGCTCGGAGAGGCGGGAGGCCACCTGGTCGGTGGTCTGGAGCCGGAGGGGCATGACGCCGCGGAGGTAGTCGCGGGCGCCGTCCAGCTCATCGGCGGTGGGCCCGTCTCTTCGGAGCTGGTCGATCTCCTCGAGGGCCACCTCGATGGCCCGTGCGGTGACGTCGCTGGCCACGGCCACATCCAGGGTGAACGGCCCCGGCCGGCGCCGGAAGGCGAACGCGGTCCGGGCGCCGTAGGTGAAGCCGTGCTTCTCCCGCAGGCTCATGTTGAGGCGGCTGGTGAAGGAGCCACCCAGGATGGTGTTCATGACCACGAGGGGGAAGTAATCGTCGTGGTGGCGGTCGACGCCCACGTGGCCCATGCGGATCTCGGACTGCACCGAGCCGGGCCGGTGGACGAGGAAGACCCGGGTCTCTTCCACCCGGGGCGCCACGTCGAACGACACGTCGGCGGCACGCTCGCCTCGCCAGTCTCCGAAGTGCTTCTCCACGGCGCCGCGGGCCGCCTCGTGGTCCACGGCGCCGGTGACCAGGACGGCAGCCGAGCCGGCCCGATAGCGGGCCTCGTGGAAGGCGCGCAGGTCATGGGACCCGAGCCGGGCCACGGTCTCCTTCCGGCCCCGGATCGCCCGGCCGTAGGGCACGCCCTCGGCGAAGATGAAGCGGGCGGCGGCGTCGGAGGCGAGTGCCCGGGGCTCCTTGGTCCGCTGGAGGATGTCGGCGAGCTGCTCGTCGCGGATCCGCTCCACCGGTCCGGTGGGGAACGCGGGCCGGCGGACGATCTCGGCGAGGAGCGCCAGCGCCGGATCGAGGCGGTCGACGTGGACGGTGACGCCCACGGAGGCGGCGTCCCAGTTGGCGGAGGTGTCGAGGTCGATCCCGAGGCTCTCGAGCTCCCAGGCCAGTGCCTCCTCGTCACGTGCCTCGGTGCCGGCCTCCAGCGCCGCACTGGTCAGCCGGGCGAGCCCGGCCTCTTCGGCGCTCTCGGCGGCCGCCCCACCCTCCACCACCACCTCGGCGGTCACCAGCGGCACATCACCGTGCCGGGCGGTGACGAGCTCGGGGCCGTCGTCCCCTGCGATCCGCTCCCGGCGGACCGGCGGGAAATCGAACGGGCGGACGGGTCCGGGCTCGGGCGCCTGCGTACGATCCAGTGTGGTGCCAGCGTCGCTCATGCCTGCCCCCCTTCCGGGACGTAGAGGATGGTGGCCGCGTGGTCGCCGCCCAGGTGCCGCTCGGCGATCCGTCGCACGTCCTCGGCGGTCACGGCCCGGATCCGGTCGAGCTCGGTGTTGATCCGGCCGGGGTCATCGAAGAGGCAGGTGAACATGGAGAGCTGGTCGGCGCGCTCGTCGACCTTCTGCAACTCATCGAGCTGGCTCGCCTCCATAAGGCGGACGGCCCGGGTCACCTCCTCCGGGTCCAGGTCGGCGAGGGCGGCGAGCTCCTCGTCGAGCGCCGCCTCCAGCGCCTCCGGGTCCACGTCCGGACGAACGGTGGCCCAGAGCACGAGCATGGCCGCGCCGACGGTGATGGGGAACGCGTAGGCGACCACGTCCTGGGCCAGCCGTCGCTCCCGGACCAGCCTTCGATTCAGCCTCGCCGCCCGTCCCACGCCCAGGACGTGGGCGGCCACGGCGGCGGCGTACCAGTCGTCGTGACCGTAGGGCGGGATCCGGTGGGCCCGGTAGACGCGGGCCAGCGAGATGTCCTGCTCCACCACCTCGCGGACGGACTCCGGCAGCACCGTGGGGATGTCGGTGCGCCCGGGGATAGGGGGCACCGGGTCTCCGGCGGGGATCCCGCCGAACCACTTCTCGGCCAGCTCAAAGCCCCGGTCCCCTTCGATATCGCCGCACAGGGTCAGAACGGCGTTCCGGGGCCGGTAGTAGGTGCGGAAGAAGGTCTCGACGTCCTCGAGGGAGGCAGCATCGAGGTCCTCCATGGAGCCGATGACCGAATGGTGGTACGGGTGGTCCTCGGGGTAGATCATGGCCTGCAGGCGCTCGTCCCAATCGCCGTACGGCTGGTTGTCGACCCGCCAGCGGCGCTCGTTCTTCACCACGTCACGCTGGTTGTCGAGCTTCTCCTGCGTCATGGCACCGACCAGCCAGCCGAGACGGTCGGACTCGAGCCAGAGCCCGAGTTCCACGAAGTTCGCGGGCAGCGTCTCGAAGTAGTTGGTCCGATCGAGCCAGGTGGAGCCGTTCAACGACCCGCCGGCCTTCTCGATATGGGCGAAGTGGGCCGTCTCCGGCACGTGCTCCGAGCCCTGGAACATCATGTGCTCGAAGAGGTGGGCGAAGCCGGTTCGGCCCGGCCGCTCGTCGCGGGAGCCCACGCGGTACCAGAGGTTGATGGCCACCACGGGTGATCCGTGGTCGGTGGACACCACCACCTGGAGCCCATTGTCCAGGCGCTTACGGGTGTACGGGATCTCGATCATCGAGGGTATCTCCGGGGAGAGGTCCTGCCGACCCGGCAAGGTAGGCACGGGACCGGAAAGCATCAAGCCGTCCGGTTACGGAGGCGGCGCCAGAATCCTGCCGGCGCGCGCGTCGTCTATTCGAAGGCCCGGGCCACGGCACGGGTCACCGAGCGATCCTGGCTCAGAGCGGCTGCTGCAACCGCTCCCGCAGCACGCTGGGCCCGAGGGTGGACCGGAGCAGCCGGTCGGCGGCCTCGGGTCCCGTCCGGATCGCCGACTCGGCCTGCTCGATCATCGTGATGTCGGCGCCGTCGGCCACGAACTCGGAGCGGGCCAGGAGCTCCTCGGCGGCGTCGTCCCAGCCGTGGGCGGCGCCGGCGAGGGCGCCGAGGATGATGGCCTCGGCGTCGTACTCGCGCTCCTGAGCGGCCCGGATCAGCTCCTCGGCGCCCTCCTCGCTGCGGCCGGCCTCCCGGAGCGCGAGCCCGTAGAGGACACGGGTCCACGAGTCATCGGGCGCCAGGACCAGCGCCTCCTCGAATTCCGGGAGCCCCTCTTCCGCCTCGCCCCGGAGCACGTGGGCGGCGCCGAGCTCGGCCCGGACCACGGGGTCATCGGGGGAGAGCTCGCGGGCGGCCCGGAGCTGCTCGAGGGCCTCGTCGTGCATCCCTGCGCGGGCGAGGTAGGCGCCGTAGTTGAGCCGTGCCAGCGGGAGGTCGGGGGCGCTGAGGGCGGCGGCCCGGAGCGCGGTCTCGGCGTCGGGGTCGTCGAACTGGGCGAGTCCTGCGCCAGCCAGCGCCAGGACGTGGGGGTCCTGCGGGTCCTGGTCGACGCACCGGCGGAACGCCTCGTAGGCGGCGCCATCATTGCCGAGCTCCCCCTCGGCCACACCGAGCCAGCAGAGGATGTACGGATCGTCGTCGTCCAGCTCCTCGATGGTGTCGCCGAGGAGCTTGGCCATCTCCTCCCACTCCCCCCGCTCCCCGAGCTCCAGCGCCTCGCGGAGTACCGCCTCCACCTGGCCGCCCTTGCCGTTGCCGCTCATGCGCCGAACTTCCCCAGCCGCCCGGCGTGGGCCAGCGCGAGGGTCATCAGGTGCTTCGCCTCGAAGATGCCGAGCTCACCGCGCAGACACGCGGTCTCTCCGAAGGCGTCGGCGCCGCTCCCGCGGGCCCATGCGGACGCGACCATCACCGGCACCGGGTGCCACGAGTGGGCCCGGAGGCCGGCGGGCGTGGAGTGGTCGCCGGTGACCACGATCACGTCGGGCTCCAGCGCCTCGATCCCGGGGACCAGCTCGTCCACCGCCTCGATGGCCGCCACCTTCGCGTCGAAATCGCCGTCCTCGCCGCGGCTGTCGGGGTACTTGAAGTGGACGAAGGCGAAGTCGTGGGTCTCCAGCTGCTCCTTAAGCACGTCCACGGAGCCGGCATCGGTCCCGGCCGGCGCGGCGATGTCCATGCCCAGGAGCCGGGAGACGCCCCGGTACATGGGGTACCGCGCGATGCAGACGGGCGTGAGCCCGAAGCGCTCCCGCAGCGACGGGTACCGCTCGTAGGTGGCGAAGCCGCGGGCCAGCACGCCGTTGGCCACCCCCTCGTCGGACAGCACGTCCCGGGCCCCGTCCAGGACCTTCCGGACCAGCGCCGCCGTCTCGTTGCCGTCCTCGGAGGTGCCCTCCATCCGGTTCGGCGGCACGCCCGTCTCCTGCGGGTCGGTGTCGGTGAGATCGGCCGAGAGCCCCACGCCCCGGAGGATCAGCACCACCCGGTGCTCCTTCTCCGACTCCCAGAAGACGCGCACGCCGTCCACCTCGGAGATGGCGTCCCGGAGCCTGGCCACGATCCGGGCGTTGACCTCGTCGCTCGGCCGCCCCGCCCGGCGGTCGGCCACGTTCCCGGCGTCATCGAGGGTGCACAGGTTCAGACGACCGGCCAGGTCCCCGGGCTCCAGCGCGAAGTCCACGCCCAGCGCGCTGAGCACGCCCCGGCCGATGTTGTACTGGACCGGGTCGTAGCCGAAGAGCGCCAGGTGGCCGGGTCCGCTCCCGGGGGCGATCCCCGGCTGCACCGGCGTGATCTGGCCGAGGGCGGCGCCCCGGGCGAGCCGGTCGAGGTTGGGGGTGGCGGCGGTCTCGAGCTCCGTCTTCCCCGTCTCCGGATGGGGGAGCCCACCGAGTCCGTCCAGCACCAGATAGACGATGCTCCCGCCCCCGGGCTCGACCACGTCATCGGGCAATATCGCAACCATTTCGTCCTCTCGTGCGTCGTGTGTATAGCGAGGGTCTCATGCACGGATCACGCCGTCAACGTACGCGTGTTGTGCACCGGATTCCAGCGTATCAAGCTATGAGCCTCCTGAAACCCATCCAACCCACAACAAGGGATCAGAACATGGTGAGCAGAGCCGGTCTCGCATGCGCGAGCCTGTTGGCTGCCGTCATGCTCGGACTCCCCGTCACGGCAGCGGCGCAGTACGAAGCCGTTCCCCGCCCGGCGGCGTACGCGCTGGTGGACGTGACGGTGGTCCAGAGCGACGGACGGATAATGGAAGACGTCACCATAGTGGTCCGGGGCGAGCTGATCGAGGCCATGGGCCCCGACCTCCCGGTCCCGGCGGACGCCGAGGTGCTGGCCGCCGACTCGATGCGGGTCTACCCGGGCCTCATCGATGCGAACGGTGATGCCGACTTCGCGTTCCCCGACCCGGACATCGACCGGCAGAGCGTGGAGATCTGGAACGCGCCGCGGGCGCTCCAGGGGTTCATGCCGGCCCGGCGGCTGGTCGACCACCTGACCACCACCGGCGAGGACGCGGCGGCACAGCGGAAAGAGGGGATCGTGGCCGCCGCCGTACACCCCCGCGGCGCCATGATGGGCGGCCGCGGGACGCTGCTCCTGAACCGCCAGCACGCCAGCGTCCCGGAGCAGATGGTCCTCACGCCGGAGCTGGGTCCCAAGTTCGAGCTCCAGGCGGGCCCCGGCGTCTACCCGGGCACCCTGTTCGGGGTGATGGCCACCTTCCGGCAGAGCTTCGAGGACGCCCGGCACCGGGGGCTCGAGCTGGCCGCACACCGCGCCGATCCCCGTGGGATGACGGCGCCGGCGTTCGACCCGGACTACGCCGTGCTGCGCCAGGTGCTCGACGGGCTGGCCGTCTTCTTCGAGGCGGACCGGGCGGCGGACATCCTGCGGGTGGTCCGCCTCGCCGACGAGTACGGCTTCCGCCCGATCATCGTGGGCGGTGAGGAGGCGTGGAAAGTGGCCTCCGCCCTCGAGGAGCGGGACATCCCCGTCCTGGTCTCGGTGGACTTCCGCGAGCCCCGGCGCTGGGACCCGGCAGACACCACGGAGCTGGACCCGCCGACGGAGCGGGAGAAGCAGGAGTTCGTGGACCGGTGGTCCAACGCCGCCCGCCTTGCGGAGGCCGGCGTGACCATAGCGCTGACCAGCGGCGGCTCGGGCAAGCTCCTCGAGGGCGCCCGCAAGGTTGTGGATTACGGGCTACCGGAGGCGGCGGCACTGCGGGCGCTGACCGCCACGCCGGCCGCGCTGCTGGACGTGGACTGGATCCCCGGGGTCGACGACGGGCTCCCCGCCACGTTCGTGGTGACCTCGGGCCCCCTCTTCGACGAGGGGTCCCGGGTGGCCTACACCTTCGTGGAGGGCTGGAAGGAGGACGGCGCCACGCCGCGGGCGGCGGGCGATGCCGGGTCGGCCGTGGCCTTCGGCGGCGAGTGGGAGATGGAGATCGACGCCCAGGGCCAGCTCATTACCGGCACGCTGACCATCGAGCAGGACGGCGCCACCTTCACCGGCACCATGATGATGCAGGGGATGCCGCTCCAGATCACCGATGGGGTGATCGACGGCAGCGGTATCAGCATGACCGCCGTGATGGAGCAGGGCGGCCAGACCATGGAGATCGAGATTTCGGGCACCGTGGAGGGCGACCACGCGTCGGGTGACGCCGATGCCGGCCCGCTGGGCGTGGCCCGGTGGACCGCTACACGGACGGGTCCGGGAGGTGCGCGATGAGGAGCTTCATGAAAGAGACGACGAAGGTGTTCGCGGGGCTCGCGGCGGTCTTCACCATGGCCCTCGGGCTCACGGCCCCGGCGGCGGCGCAGGATACGCCAATCGTACTGACCGATCCGGACTTCAAGGTCCAGATCGAGGAGGGGGCCATCGACGTGCCCCGGGGCTCGATCCTGATCCAGGACCTGGACTCGGTCTGGACGGCCACCGGCGAGATCCTCACCGACACCGATATCCTGATCCGCGATGGCGTGATCCGGGAGATCGGGACCGACCTCCGGGCGCCCCGGGGCGTGAAAGTGCTCGACGGCGCCGGCTTTACGGCCATCCCCGGCTTTGTGGACCCCCACTCCCATATCGCCATGACCACGAGCAACGAGTGCACGGCGGCCATCGTTCCGGAGACCCGTGTCATCGATCAGCTCAACCCCGACCAGTACGGGATCTTCCGGGCGCTCATCGGCGGCGTCACCACCGCCCAGGTGCTGCACGGAAGCTGCAACCCCATCGGCGGGCAGAGCGCCATCATCAAGCCGCGCTGGGGCCTCGCCGACCCGTACCAGTTCATGGTCCAGGGCGCACCCCAGCTGGTGAAGTTCGCGCTGGGCGAGAACGTGACCCGGAAGAGCTGGGGCGGCGACGGGCCCACCCGCTACCCCATGTCGCGCCAGGGCGTAGAGGCCATCTACGTGCAGGCGTTCACCGCAGCGCAGGCCTACCAGGAGCTGTGGGAGCGCTACGAAGATGATCCACGCTCGTTCCGGACCCCGCCGCGGCGCGACCTGCGCCTCGAGGCGCTGGTGGACATCCTGACCGGCCGCATCCGCGTCCACGCCCACAGCTACCGTGCGGACGAGACGCTCATGCTCATGGAGATGGCCGAACGTTTCGGCTTCACCATCGACGGCTTCGTCCACATCCTCGAGGGGTACAAGGTGGCCGACGAGATGGCACGGCACGGCGCCTACGCCACCACCTTCAGCGACTGGTGGCACTACAAGCTGGAGGCCTTCGACGCCATCCCGTACAACGCCGCCATCCTGGCGGACCACGGGGTACACACCAGCCTCAACTCCGACAGCGAGCAGCTCCAGGTCTTCGCGCTCTACGAGATCCAGAAGCTCCCCCGTTACGGCGATGTGCCGAAGGAGGAGGCGCTGCGGATGTACACGCGCTACCCGGCCGAGCAGCTGCTGATCGCGGACAAGGTGGGCTCCATCGCCGAAGGGCTGCACGGAGACATCGTGCTCCTGAGCGGCGACCCGTTCGACAGCCGGACACGGGTCGAGCAGACCATCATGGACGGGATCGTCTACTGGGACCGGACGGCGGAATCGGAGTACCGGCGGACCCCGATGCGGTCGCTGATGGTGGACGTGACCCGCACGGTGGCCGCCCCGGTGCCGTGGGCTGCGGCCTTCTCGCTTCAGAACGAAGGCGACGAGTGGGCGGCCGATGACACCGACACGGCGACCGCGGATGACGTCGTCGCGCTGGTGGGTGCCACCGTACACCCGGTCAACGGCCCGGCCATCGAGAACGGGGCCGTGGTGGTGCGGAACGGCCGGATCGAGGCCGTGGGCCCGGCGAGCCGGGTCGGCATCCCGTCCGGCGCCCGGCGGGTAACGGTGGACGGCCACCTCTTCCCCGGGATGACCGACCTCTCCACGGGGCTCGGGCTCCAGGAGGTCGGCAGCGTGGCGACGGCCACGGACCAGCGGGAGACGGGTGACTTCAACCCGCACCTGCGGGCCATGATCGGACTCCAGCCCCATTCCGTGACGTACGGCGTGGCCCGGATGAACGGGATCACCACCGCCGTAACGCATCAGCAGGCGGGGATCATCCCCGGCGCCGGGTCGCTGATCCAGCTCAATGGCGACACGCAGCACCGGCTGTCGATCCATGACCGGGCGGCCATGGTCATCAACTTCCCCCGGCCCGACGGCAACCAGTGGGACGAGCCGAAGCTCGAGGGCGACGATCTGGAGCGGTTGATCGACCTGTTCGAGCGCGCCCGGGTCTACGCCGAGGTACCCACCACCCGGGACCGGCCCGACCGGCCGTTCGAGGCCCAGATCCACGGCGGCGAGGGGGTCATGCTCGAGGCCGTGGCCCCGGTGATGACGGGCGAGATGCCCGCCTTCTTCCGGGTCGGCGGTGAGCGGGAGATCCGCACGCTGCTCCTCTTCCTGGACCGGTTCCCGGATGTCCGGGCCGTGATCATCGGCGGCGCCGAGGCGCACCGGGTGGCCGAGGAGCTCGGCGAGCGCGGGATCCCCGTGGCGCTCAACACCGGCAACAGCCCCACCGGCGACCGGGATGACCCCCACCACGCCGGGTGGACCAACGCGTCCGTGCTGCACCAGGCCGGCGTGCCGGTGGCGTTCACCACCACCGACGTGTCCAACGTCCGGAACCTTCCCCACTACGCCGCGCGGCACCGGGCGTACGGGCTGCCCCATGACGTGGCGCTGCGAGCGGTGACGCTGACGCCGGCGGAGATCCTCGGGCTCGGCGCCGAGATGGGGAGCATCGAACCCGGCAAGCGGGCCGACCTTATCCTCACCGACGGAGACCTGCTCCAGCTCACCACGCAGGTCCAGCGGATGTGGATCCAGGGAGCCGAGGTGGATCCGCGGGACAACAAACACTACGAGCTGTACCAGGAGTTCAAGGACCGTCACTGACGATCCACTTCGCAATAACGGAACGCCCGGCCGATCCCTCGGTCGGGCGTTCCGTGTCTGCCCCTTGCCCCTGACTCCGGCCCGCTACGTCCCCGCCGGCTCCTCCGCCCGCTCGTCGCGTTCGCCGCTGAGCTCCTCGGCGGGCATGGGGGCGCCCATGAGGTAGCCCTGGATGAAGTCGCAGCCGGACTGGCGGAGCCAGTCGACCTGCTCATCTCGCTCCACGCCCTTGGCCAGTACCTTCGCCCGGATGCCGTGGACGATGGAGATGGTGGCCTCCACCAGGTGCTCATCGCCGGCGCCGGTGCCGATCCCGGCGATGAAGTCTGCGTGCAGCTTGAGGATATCGATGGGCAGCCGCTTCAGCTGGCTGAAGGAGGTGGCGCCCGCGCCGTAGTCGTCGAGGGCGATAGCGGCGCCGGTGTCCTTGATCTCCCACATCAGGTCGGCGGCGGCGCTGGCATCGTGGAAGACGGCGCCCTCGGGCAGCTCGAGCACGAGGGCGCCGGGCTCGAGCTCCCCCGCCTCCATGGTGTCCCGGATGTAGCGGGCCAGCGTGGGATCCTGCAGTGAGGAGGGCGAGAGGTTCACCGCCACCCAACCCTTCCAGCCACCGTCGAGCTGGGTCGAGCGCTGGTGGACGGCCCGGGCGATGGCCCACCGGTCGAGGGACCGGATCAGCCCGGTCTTCTCCGCCAGCTGAATGAACTCCGAGGCCGCCACCATCCCGCGGGAGAAGTGCCGCCAGCGGGACAGGGCCTCGGCACCGGCCATCTCGCCGGTCATGATGTCGAAGACCGGCTGATAGTGGAGGTGGAACTCGTGGTGCTCCAGCGCCTCCCGCATGTCCGCCTCCATGCGGAGCTGGTCGGAGAGCATCTGGCGCAGCTCGGGCCGGTAGAACTGGATCCCGGACTCGGTGGTCTTCGCTCTGTACATGGCCATGTCGGCCGCCTTCAGCAGCGACTCCAGCGAGTCGGCGTCCTCCGGGAACATGGCCACGCCCAGGCTCGCGCCCACCGGGATCTCGTGGCCGGCCTCCACCACGCTGGCCGGCATATTCTCGATGACGCGGTGGGCCACGCGGCCGGCGGCTTCCTCGTCGCGGACCTCGGTCAGGACCACGGCGAACTCGTCGCCGCCGATCCGGGCGATGACGTCGGTCTCGCGGAGGCTCTCCTGGAGCGACGTGGCCACGGCCTCAAGAAGCTCGTCCCCCTTCTCGTGGCCGAGGGTGTCGTTGACCTGCTTGAACCGGTCCAGGTCCATGTAGAAGACGGCCAACGGCTCCTTGTGGCGGCGAGCCATCGAGATCGCCTTCTCGCCCTGCTCCGTGAAGAACCGACGGTTGGCCAGCCCGGTCAGCGCGTCGTAGTACGCCAGGTGCTGGATCTCCGTCTCGAACGTCTTGCGAGGCGTGATATCGCGGACGATCAGCAGCACGCCGCCCACAACGGGGGAGCCGGTCAGGTTTTTCGCCCGGACCATGACGTGGCACTCGGTGCCGTCGGGTCGTCGACCGGCCACCTCGAACGACGTCGAGGCGCCCTCCCGGCTCCGAACCCGGGCGTAGGCCCGGAGCGCCCGCCGCCGGTCCCGGCGGTCCACCAGGTCCAGGAGGCCGCCGTCCCGCTCGAGCCGCTCGGCGTCGACGCCGAGCACGTCCCCCGTGTTGGGGCTGGCGAAGGAGACGGCGCCGTCTTCGTCGATCACCAGGTGCGCCTCGCCCCCGTGCTCGACCAGGGAGCGGTAGAGATCGTGGGCCGTTCGCTCCTCGATCAGCGTTCGGTCAGCACTGCGGATGTCGCGACGGTAGAGGTACCAGATCGTACCGGTACCCCCGAGCCAGAGCACGGCCGCGACGGTGGCGGCCAGAACGGAGCCGCTCAGGGCGAGGGTCGGAACCAGGTAGAGGCCGGTCCCGGCCAGGATCACCCCGAGAACGGCCTGCACGGCGGTAGAGGGACGCCGCCGCAGTTCAAAACGGGACATAGGCAGGGTAATATGCCCTCTCTCCCACGCAACGCAAGAAAGTCATCACTCGCCGCCCTTCCGCGGGGCGCCCTCCGGACAGCGAAACCGGTCAGCGGAGCGGGAACCGGTTGTTGGACCGGTCGGCGTCCAGAACGGAGCCCTCAGGGTCGACAACCACCGCTTCCGGACGGGCCCTCGAGCTCAACGTGAACGTGGTGGTCCGGTCCCGGGTCTCGAGCGTGACGCGGGCGTCGCCGGCCTGGACCACCACCGGCATCCACGCCTGGCCGTCCCGGGCCACCTCGACGGTGACCGACCAGCTCCCGGGGCCGCCGGAGACCGAGGCGTCCACCACGCGGTAGTCGAGCCAGTGGGTGGTCTCGAGCCACTGCTCGAAGAACCAGTCGAGGTCCTGACCGGAGACGGTCTCCATGACACGCTGGAAGTCCTGGCCGGTGACGTTGCGGAACCGGTAGTGCTGGTAGTATTCCCGCAGCCCCTGGCGGAAGACATCCTCCCCGATCATGTCCCGCAGCATCCGCAGGATCAGCGATCCCTTGCTATAGGTCATGGTCGAGTACATCCGGTAGGAGGCGAACTCGGCGCCCGGCAGCCCCACGGGCTCCGTCTGCCCGGCCCGGTCCGCCCGGGCGATGAAATCCCGTGCCCGGCCCCAGACCTCCTCCAACTCGCGCCCCTCCTGCTCGGCGAGCCAGCTGGTCAGGAACGTGGCCATCCCCTCATCCAGCCAGCCCTCACGCCACTCGTTGTTGGCCAGGACGCCGTGGGCGATCATGTGCATCGTCTCGTGGACCACCGCGCCCCCGCTGGTCATGTACAGCATGGGGTACTCGGTGGCACCGCCCTCCACCCGGTCGGTGACGGTAATCTGCGGCCACGGGTACTCGCCGAACAGCTCCACGATCCAGTCCAGCGCGTCCTTCTCCCGCTCCAGGATCTCCGGCCCGTCCCACCGCTCGCTCGACGGCTGCCAGAGCAGGTGGATCGGCTGGCCCTGCCACCGCCCGCCGAGGTAACGGTAGTCCGGCGACGTGCTCCAGGCGAAGTTGTGCACGTTCTCCGCCCGCCAGCGGACCCGCTTGCGGTCCGGCGACGGCATCCGGTCCAGGAGCCCGAGCTCCTCGGCGAGGTGGCCGCCGTAGTAGTCCTCCCGGTAGAGCGGCGGCTCGGACCCGCGTACCATGGCGGCCTCCCACCCCGGATCGCCCGAAGCGGGCACGCCGGTGGCACCCAGCACCTGGTCGGCCGGCACCTCCAGCGTGACGTCGTAGGAGGCGAAGGTGCCGTTCAGCTCACCGGGGCGGATGTGGGGGCGGGCCTCCCACCCGTCGGCCCCGTAGAACGCGAGCCGGGGGTACCAGTGCGCCCAGTTGTAGTGCCGCCCCTCCCGACCCTGCCGCCGGGGCTCCGTGGCGAGCCGGGCCCGCCAGTCGATGGTCGCCTCCAGGGAGTCCCCCGGCGCCAGCGGCTCGGGCAGCTGCACGTAGAAGAGCGTGGAGTCGGGGCTCCGGGGGTACGTGGGCTCCACCGCCTCGCCGTCCACCGTGAACGCCGTGATCCGCTCGAAGGCGTGCTCGGCCGGGCCCAGGTCCTGGAACGTGCGCCGGTCGAACCGGAGGTCGTAGTCGGCCCACGCGCTGTTGGGCCGGAAGGCGTTCAGGTACTGGTGGAAGACCAGCTGCCGGAGCGTGTCGGGCGCGTGGTTCGTGTACCGGAGCCGGGCGCGGCCGGTGAGGGTGTGGGTGGCATCGTCCTGGCTCGCCTCGATCCGGTACGCCACCTCCTGCTGGAACGGGTGGTACCGGGCTGCCTGCGCCGGGTCGGTGGTGGGGCGTCGTGCCTCCTCGGGATCCTGCGCGGCGGCGTCCGCCGCGGTCGCGGCGGCCAGGGCCGCGGTCAGCCAGGCGACGAAGGTCAGGTGCCTCGTCGTCGCTGGAATCGGGGTCCGCAGTCTCAATCGTCCTCCTCCATCGTCTCGAACATGGCGTCGATCCCGTCGGGCGGGCTCGTGAGCAGGCTCACCACCACCGTGGCCAGGAGCCCGGCGGCGAAGGCCGGGATCAGCTCGTAGAGGGCACCCTTCAGGGCCGGTGTGAGATACCAGGCGAACGTCGTCAGCGTTCCCGCGGCCAGCCCGGCGAAGATGCCGGCCCGGGTGGTCCGTCTCCAGAACAGGGCCAGAATGGAGGTGGGTCCGAGGGCGGCCCCGAGCCCGGCCCAGGCGAAGAGCACGAGCCAGAAGACCAGCTCGTCGGCGGTCCAGCCCAGGACCAGCGCGATGATCACCAGGATCGTGACGACCCCCCGACTCACGATCACCAGCGCCCGCTGGGTCAGCGGCTCGCCTTTCCGGATCACCTTCTCGTAGACGTCCCGGACCACGGTGGAGGCCGCCACCAGGAGCTGGGAGTCGGCGGTGGACATGATGGCGGCGAAGATCGATGCCACCACCACGCCGAAGACCACCGCTGGCAGGTGCTGCTGCGCCAGGACCGGGAAGAGGTTCTCCGGGTCCGCCTGCGGGAGCAGCTCCACGCTGTTGATGTACGCCCGCCCGATCATCCCGATCAGGATCGCGCCGGCGCCCATGAGCACGTTCCAGAGCGTCCCGACCACTGCGGCGAACCGGAGCTGGCGGGCGCTGTCGATGGACATGTACCGGACCAGGATATGGGGGTTGCCGGGCGAGCCGAGCCCGATCCCCAGGAACCCGATCCCGGCGCCGGCGGCGATGGCGAAGGGGTCCGGCAGCCCTGGGTCGAGGGTGTTCAGCTCCGCGACCATGGCGCCCCAGCCGCCGAACTCGACGATGGCCAGGGCCGGGAGCGCCAGGAGCGCGAAAAGCATGAAGACCGCCTGCACCGTGTCGGTCAGGCTCACGGCCAGGAACCCGCCCAGCACCGTGTAGGCGAGCACGATCCCGGCGGTGATCAGGATCCCCGTGGTGGGCGCGAGCCCGAAGCTGGCGCCGATGGCCTTCCCGCCACCCACGAACTGCGCCGCCACGTACGCCACCATGAAGACCAGGATCACCGCGGCCAGCACCACCCGGAGCGCGCCCGTGTCGTTGAAGCGGTCGGCAAAGAAATCGGGGAGCGTGATCGAGTCGTACGCCTCGCTGAACCGGCGCAATCGAGGAGCGTAGTAGAGGAAGAGGAACGCCTCCACGACGGTGTACCCGGCCACCGCCCAGAGCGCCGACGCGCCCATGGTGAACGCCATCCCCGTGACGCCCAGCAGGAGCCACGAGCTGCGACCGCTTACCACGGCGCTGAGCGCAACTACGAACCGGTGCATCTTCCGCCCGCCGAGAAAGAACTCGCTCAACCCCTCGGAGCTGAAGCGGGCCGACCAGAATCCGATCCCGATCAGCACCACCAGGTAGACGATGAAGGCGACCAGCGCCGCGGTGTTCACCTCGATCACCGGCGCGGTACCGACGGATTCCTGCAGGGCCGCCGGGGCGGCAATCATCAACGCGTCTGGGATCACGGGTGCCATCGCCTTGGCCGGGGGTCGAGTTCGACGCTCACTGCGCTCGCTCTTCGCGCGCGGCGGGGCCGCGTTCGCGGCAGGTCGGCCGGCTCCGCCGACCCCGTCTGTGGTTGGGCAACCTTCCACGGGCCGGGCGCCGTGACAAGGGCGCACCGGACGGCTGCCTTGCCCCGACGTCGCATCCGGATCTAGATGTGGAGCGTGGCGAACACCTCCTTCCCCCTCGATGACGGTGCGCCGCCCGAGGTCGGGGCTGACCGGGGAGGCGACCGGCCGACCGCTGAAGCGGCGCCGCCAGCGCCCGGGGCTGACACACCCGAACCCGGGCGAATCCGGTTGCGCAGCCGCTGGCGCACCGGTCATCTTGCCGACCCCACGCACCGACCGATACCAGGAGCCAGATATGCGCACCACCGCGCTTCCTTTCGCGACCGCCGCCCTCATCGCCCTGGCCGCCCCGGCCACCGCGCAGCACACCCCACCAGACCGGGACCTCCGGATCCACGGGATCATCGACGCCGTATCGGCCGAGCGGCTCCGGTCCGATGTCCAGACGCTGGTGGACTTCGGGACCCGGCACACCCTCTCCGACACGCTGTCGGACGAGCGCGGCATCGGGGCGGCCCGGCGCTGGATCCACGCCGAGTTCGAGCGGATCAGCGAGGCGTGCGGCGGGTGCCTCGAGGTGGAGTACCAGCGCTACCTGGTGGAAGGCGACCCCCGGAGCCGCATACGGGAAGACCTCTGGGTGGTCAGCGTGACGGCCACGCTCCGGGGCACCGAGCACCCGGACCGGTACGTCATCATGAGCGGCGACATCGACAGCCGGGTCTCCGACGTCATGGACGCCACCTCGGAGAGCCCCGGCGCCAACGACAACGCCACGGGGATGGCCGGGACCATCGAAGCGGCCCGGATCCTGACACGGCACGGCCCGTTCGAGAAGACCATCGTCTTCGCCGGGCTCGCCGGTGAGGAGCAGGGGCTCTTCGGCGGGCAGCACCTGGCGCAGAAGGCGAAAGACGAGGGGTGGATCATCGAAGGCGTGCTGAACAATGACATGATCGGCAACATCGCCGGGATCGACCAGGTGATCGACAACACCGTCTTCCGCGTCTTCAGCCAGCCGCGGCCCGTGACCGACACCGAGCGGACCACACAGGCGCTCCGGTTCTACGGCGGTGAGGTCGATGGCCCGTCCCGGCAGCTGGCGCGGTACGTGGAGCGGATCACCGACGAGTACTTCACCAACCTGGACGCCATGATGATCTACCGGCTGGACCGCTTCGGCCGCGGCGGGCACCACCGGCCGTTCAACGACCAGGGCTTTCCCGGCGTCCGGATCATGGAGGCCCACGAGCACTACGACCGCCAGCACCAGGACCTCCGGACCGAGCACGGCCGCCACTACGGCGACGTCATCGAATACGTCGACTTCGACTACACCCGCACCCTCACCGGCGTGAACAGCGCCGTACTCGCGTCGCTGGCATGGGCGCCGGCGCCGCCGGAGAACGTACGCATCGCCGGCGCGGTGCAACCGTCCGCCCGGCTGTCCTGGGACGTGAACCCGTCGCAAGACCTGGCGGGCTTCAAGCTCTACTGGCGGCTGACCACAGCGCCCCAGTGGACGGACTGGGTCTACGTGCCCTGGAACGGCGAGGAGTCCATGCGCCACGTCATGGAGAACCTGGTCATCGACAACTACCTCTTCGGCGTGGCCGCGGTGGACCAGGACGGCCATGAGAGCGTGGTCCAGTTCCCGGCGCCCGGGAGGTAGGCCATGCATCCGAGACCCTCACCATCGAGAATGGAGAGACGGCGACGGACCGGCACGACGCCGCCTGCCACCCTCCTCCTGGCCCTCGCCCTCCTGCCGTTCACGCCGGCCACCACCACCGGCCAGTCGGACACCGACATCCACCTGTTTCCCATGGCCATCCGCGACGGCCGGGTGGTGGTCACGGGCGAGCCCCGGGCCGTGACCGACCGGGCGGGCTACGACAACCAGCCGTACTTCACCCCGGACGGTCGGCTCCTATACACCTCAATCCGGGGTGACCAGGCAGACACCTACCGCCACGACCCGGCCACCGGCCGCTCCGAGCGGGTCACCTCCACTCCGGAGTCGGAGTACTCCCCTACCCCGGTCCCGGGCTCCGACCGCTTCAGCGTGGTGCGGGTCGAGGCCGATTCGGCGCAGCGGCTGTGGTCGTTCGCCACCGATGGCACGCGGCCCCGGCTCCTGCTGGAAGACGTGGATCCCGTCGGCTACCACGCCTGGTCGGGCGACCGCGTCGCCCTCTATGTGCTCGGCAATCCGGCCACCCTCCGGATCGGCGACCCCGCCACCGGCGGCGTCCGGGTGGCGGCCCAGAACATCGGCCGGAGCCTCCAGACGGTGCCCGGCCGCCCCGCCATCAGCTACACGCAGGACCTGGGCAGCGGCTGGGTGATCCGGGAGCTGCGGCTGGGTGATGGCCGGGTCCGGGCCCTGGCGCCGCTCCTGGGCCCCGACGAGTACCACGCCTGGACGCCCGACGGCGCGCTCCTCACCGCCCACGGCACCGAGGTCTTCCAACTCAACGCGCCCACCGACGACTGGCGCCCCGTGGTGGACGTGAGCCGGTACGGTCTCGGCACCGTGACCCGGCTGGCCGTATCCCCGGACGGCGACCTGCTGGCCGTGGTGGTGGACCGGCCCGTCGAGCCGGGTCCCGTGGAGGGCGAGACCGGCTCGCTGGGGGCGTTCGCGTCGCTGGTCATCGGCTCCCTCCTGGCCATGGTCAACCCCCTCGGGGCACTCACCATCTTCGTGGGCCTCACCGCCGCGTACAGCGCCCGGCACCGTCGCTGGACCGCCCTCTGGGCGTCCGTCACCGCCGCGGCGATCCTCCTGGTCTTCGCCCTCTTCGGCACCGCGATCCTGCGCTTCTTCGGGATCACCACCTACGCCTTCCGGATCGCCGGCGGAATCCTCTTCTTCGGGATCGGCTGGGACATGCTCCAGGCGAAGCGGTCGCGATCGAAGACCACCCCCGAAGAGGAGGCCGAGGGCGCCGGGAAGACCGAGGTGGCCGTGGTCCCGCTGGGGATCCCGACGCTGGCCGGACCCGGCGCCATCACCACCGTCATCGCCCTCATGGGCCAGACCGAAACGGGGGCCGCGGCGGGTGTGGTCTATATCGGGATCGTGGCCGTGCTGGCGTTCAGCTTCCTGGTGCTGCTGGCCGGCCCGTACCTTCTGAAGCTGATGGGCCAGACCGGAATCAACGTCTTCACCCGGCTCATGGGGCTGCTGGTCATGGTCATCGGCGTCCAGTTCGTGCTCGATGGGCTCAGCACCGTGGTGGAGGGGCTGCTGGGCGGATAGGCCCTCATCCCTCGCCCTCCGCTTTGTACTTCGCCCTTTCCCCGCTCGCACCGGAAGACGCGGAATCCGCGGAAGGACAACACGCGGAAAAGGTACGAAGCGGAGACCATCCGAGAGCGGGCCGCGAGGGCACCGCCCGGTGGAGGATCAGGACCCCGTGAGATAGGGAAGCGGATCCACCGCGCAGAGCTGGGGCGTGAGCTCCATGATCTGCCGCAGGATACGGACATGGGAGCCGCCGATGACCAATAAGAGCCGGTCGTCGTCGGGCCGGAGCACCCGGAACATGTTCTGTACGGTGCGGAGGTTCCGGTCGTACCACGGTCGGAGCTTCAGGGCTCCGGCATAGGCCTCTCCCTTCACCAGCGGGAGGAACCGGCCGTACTCCGGGAGCGTGGGAGGCGCCTCCCCGTTCCACCGCTGGAGGTTCTCCGCCAGCGTGGCCCGGGGGTTCGGATCCGGACCGTCGGGGTAGCGCACGTTCCACCGGCGGCGGAGGTCGCCGCGTGCGCCGGGGTACAGCGAGTCGAAGACGGCGATGGAGTCGTGCCACAGGTTCATGGGCACATCGATCCCGAACACGCTGTCGTGGCCCAGGCGGCGGGCGAGACGGAACCCGATCTGGGCGAACTCGTTGAGCGTGGCGAGGCTGTCGGCGGGCCGCTGGGGCCAGCGCCGGTACTGTTCGTTGAGGGCATCGTTCCGGGCCCAGGGATACTCCACGGTGACCCGATCGGGCCGGAACGTTTCCAGGCGGTCCAGAAGGTTCGCCAGCTCGGACTGGCGCCGGGGCTCGAGGATGTCGATGGCATCGATCTGTGCGAAGTGGAAAGTGCCGAGGATCAACACCTCGACCTGTTCCGCCTGGCACGCACCCCACTCCATGGGCGGCGGGCCCTGCTCCAGCGTCCGGCCACACCCGCCCAGGGCCAGGGCGAGTGCCACGCCCGCCATGGTCCGCATCACTCCGGGCCGCAGATAACGGTTCCCATGTCGTGCCATGCTCCTCCTCCGTTTGGAGTCCCCATGAACGATAGGGGCACCGCGACCCTGATGCCATCACCACTGGGAGAGTGAACCTGGAAGGGTTTTGAGGGCTGCGGCCCGTCGCACCCCTTGGCGCGTCGCCCGCCGATACGCATCCTCAGCGAGGCTCCGGGATTTGAACTGTGCGGACACGCCGGCCCACCCGTTATCATCACGCCATGGCCGTTCTGACCCACCCGGAGGTCCGCAACCTCCCGATCCTGGAAACGCTTCCCGAGCTCGAGGCCGCGCTGGCGGACCCGGGCGCCGCCGTGCTGGTGGCGGAGCCCGGCGCCGGAAAGACCACCGTCGTCCCGCTGGTGCTGCTGGAGGCCGGCTGGCTCGGAGCGGGGAAGATCATCGTGCTGGAGCCCCGTCGCCTGGCCACCCGGGCGGCGGCGGACCGGATGGGCCGGCTGCTGGGGGAGGACGGGGCCGGCGGCACGGTGGGCTACCGGGTCCGGGGCGACACGCGGGTGAGCGGCCGGACCCGGATCGAGGTGGTGACGGAGGGCGTGCTGACGCGCATGCTCCAGTCCGACCCGGGGCTGGAGGGCGTCTCGGCCGTGCTCTTCGACGAGTTCCACGAGCGGTCCGTCCACGCAGACCTGGGGCTCGCTCTCACGCTCCACTCCCGGTCGATCTTCCGGGAAGACCTCCGGGTGCTGGTCATGTCCGCCACCCTCGACGCGGCCCCGGTGGCCGAGCTCCTGGACGGCGCGCCGGTGGTCTCCAGCGAAGGCCGCTCGTACCTGGTGAAGACCCGGTTCCGGAAGCGCCCCGTGGAGGGCTGGATCGAGCCGGCGGTGACCCGCACGGTCCTCCGGGCCCTCGACGAGGAAGAGGGCGACGTGCTGGTCTTCCTCCCCGGTGCCGGCGAGATCCGGCGCACGGCGGAGCGCCTCGACGACGCCGGGCTCCCCCCCTCCGTCTCGGTCCACCCTCTCTTCGGCGCCATGGCCCACGGGGAGCAGGACGCGGCGATCCAGCCGAGCCGGGATGGCCGGCGGAAGGTGGTGCTGGCCACGTCCATCGCCGAGACGTCACTCACCATCGAGGGTGTGCGGGTGGTGGTGGACAGCGGGCAGATGCGGGTGCCACGGTTCGACCCCGGCACGGGGATGACGCGCCTCGAGACCGTGCGGGTCACCCGGGACTCGGCCGACCAGCGCCGGGGCCGGGCGGGGCGGACGGCGCCCGGGGTCTGCTACCGGCTCTGGACGAAGGGCGAGGACCGGGGGCTCGTGCCCCACCGTCGTCCCGAGGTCCTGGACGCCGACCTGGCGCCCCTGGCCCTCGAGCTGGCGGTCTGGGGCGCCGACGCCGACGAGCTGCACTGGCTCGACCCGCCGCCCGACGCCGCCATGGCCCAGGCCCACGAGCTGCTCCGGGAGCTCGAAGCCGTAGACCGCCACGGCGCCACCGATCACGGCGCCGAGCTGGCCGCCATCGGCGTCCACCCCCGCCTCGCCCACATGCTGGTCCGGGGCCGGGAGCTGGGCGTGGCCCGGACGGCGGCGGACCTGGCGGCGCTCCTGGGCGATCGAGACATCCTCCGGGGCGAGGGCCGGGCGCCCGACGCCGACCTGAGGCTCCGGGTGGAGGCCGTTCAGCGGGCACGGGCGGGCGGCGGCGGACTGCCGGGCCGGATCCGGGGCGAGAAGGTACATCGCGGTGGGCTCGCCCGTGCGATCCGGGAGGCGGACCGGCTGTTCATCGCGGCCGGCTCCCGCCGTGCCGAGGGCGCGGCCGTGGAGCCCGTCGGGCTGCTCACCGCGTTCGCGTACCCGGACCGGATCGGGCAGCGCCGGGAAGGGGAGCGGGGCCGGTTCCTGCTGCGGAACGGTCGGGGGGCGCAGTTCACGGAGCCGCAGCCGCTGGAAGGCGATGACTGGCTGGTGGCGGCGGAGGTGGAGGGGCGGGGGCGGGAGGCCCGGATCTTCCGGGCGGCCAGCGTCACGCAGGAGGAGATCGAGGAGCACTTCGCCGGCCAGATCGAGGAGGTGGAGGAGGTCCGGTGGGACGACCGGGCCGGGCGGGTCGTGGCCCGTCGTCGTCGCCGGCTCGGCGCACTGACGCTCCAGGAGGCGCCGCTGCGGAGCCCCGACCCGGCGGCGCTGGGCCGGGCGCTGCTCGAGGGCGTTCGCGAGCGGGGGCTCCACGTGCTGCCGTGGTCGAAGAAGACCCACCAGCTCCGGGAGCGGCTGGAGTTCCTCGGCCGGCACGACCCCGACGCGTGGCCCGACGCCTCGGAGGACGCCCTCGAGGCGGCGCTGGAGGAGTGGCTGCTCCCGTTCCTGTCCGGGCGCAAGCGCCTCGATGACCTGAAGAACGTCGACCTGACGCAGGCGCTCCTGACCCGGGTGGGCTGGGACCGGCGCGACGCCCTGGACCGGCTGGCGCCCACCCACCTGGAGGTGCCCAGCGGGTCCCGCATCCGCATCGACTACTCGGACCCCGGGCGCCCCGCGCTGGCCGTCCGGCTCCAGGAAGTCTTCGGCCTCACCGAGACGCCCGGGATCGCCGGCGGGAAGGTGGCACTCACCATGAAGCTGCTTTCACCGGCCCAGCGCCCCGTCCAGGTCACCCAGGACCTCGCCTCCTTCTGGCGCGACGCCTATTTCGAGGTCCGCAAGGACATGCGCGGCCGGTACCCGAAGCACTACTGGCCGGAAGACCCGCTCGAGGCCGAGCCGACCCGGCGGACGAAGCCGAAGTAGGGCAGACCGCAGCCGTGCCCGTGCATCCTGCCTCCTGCCTCCCGCCTCGCCCAATGTCCATCCCGAATCAACGCTCTTGCGTCCCGCATCGCTAATCAGAATCCTTATGCGGCTCTTCGGTTCCCCCTGACCCGGATCTGGCATGCCCCCCATCAAGCGTCGCGAGGTCGTAAGCTGGTCGTTCTACGATTTCGCCAACTCCGCGTTCACCACGCTGATCGTCACCTTCATCTTCAGCCGCTACTACGCGGAGGTGGTGAGCGACGACCCGCTCCGGGGCGCGATCCTGTGGACCCGTGCGGTGAACATCTCGGCCATCACGGTGGCGCTGCTCATGCCGGTGCTGGGCGCCATCGCGGACCACAGCGGCCGGAAGAAGCTGTTCCTGTTCATCGCCACGGCCCAGTCCGTGGTCTTCACCGCCCTCCTCTTCTTCGCGGGGCCCGGCGACGCGCTGTGGGCAGGGGCGGTGTTCATCATCGCGAACGTGGGGTTCGAGGGCGGCCAGGTCTTCTACAACGGGTTCCTGCCGGAGATCAGCAACCGGAAGACCATGGGCCGGGTCAGCGGGCTGGCGTGGGGGCTCGGCTATATCGGCGGGCTCCTGGCGCTGGCCATTGGCCTGGGGATGTACTCGGGCTGGGTGCCAGACACCGAGTACCTGAACGTGCGGGTGAGCACGCTGGTGGTGGCCGCCTGGTACGCCGTCTTTTCGATCCCGCTCTTCTTGTGGGTCACCGAGCGGGCGGAGCGGCGCCGGGCCACGGCCGGGCAGTACGTGACCATCGGGTTCCGCCGCGTGGGCGAGACGTTCCGTCACCTGCGCACGTTCAGTGAGGCCGCGAAGCTCCTCGGCGCCCGGCTCATCTACAACGACGGCCTGACCACCATCTTCGCCATGGCTTCCATCTACGTGGGCGCCACCCTCGGGATGGACTTCGGCCAGGTGCTGATCATGGGGATCACCATCAACGTGGCGGCCGGTGTGGGCGCCGCGGCCTTCGGGTTCATCGACGACCGGATCGGTGGGAAGCGGACCATCATGATCACGCTGGTGCTGCTGGTGATCGCCACCGCCATCGGGTCGCTGGCCACATCCACCACCGCCTTCTGGGTCGCGGCCGTCATCATCGGCCTGATGGTCGGCCCCAACCAGTCGGCCAGCCGCTCACTCCTCGCCCGGTTCGTCCCCGACAGCAAGCAGTCCGAGTTCTTCGGCTTCTTCGCGTTCAGTGGGAAGCTCTCGTCGGTGGCCGGCCCGTTCCTCTACGGGCTGCTCCTCACCCTCACCGCGAGCCATCGGATCGCCATGGGCTCCATCATCCTCTTCTTCATCACCGGGTTCCTGATCCTGCTGACCGTGGACGAGGCGGAGGGGATCCGCGTGGCGGAGACGTACCAGCCGCCGGCGGACGAGACGACGCCGGCCGAGGAGGTCCTGTGAGGAGGTCGAGTTCGAGCTCGAGCGGGCGGGCGGCTTTCTTCGCTCTCGCCACCTGCGCGACGCTGCTGGCTCCCGGGGCCGCGACGGGCCAGGACAGCGAAGTCCCCACCGGCAAGGAGTACGCGGGGCTGCCGGCGCTGAACTTCGACGCGGACGAAGGGTTCGGCTACGGCGTGCTGCTGGAGCTGTACGACTACGGCGACGGCGTGCTCCCGTACCGCTACACCCTCCAGCCCACGGTCTTCTTCACCACCGGCGGGCGACGGGACTACACCCTCTTCTTCGACACGCCCCACCTGCTGGGCGGCGGCTGGCGGATGGACGCGTACCTGGCCAGCGAGCAGCAGATCGCGTCGCCGTACTACGGGCTGGGGAACGCCTCGCCGTACAACGAAGCGCTGGAGACGGACGCGAACCCGTTCTACTACCGTTTCGGCCGCACCCGCCGTCAGCTCCGGGTGAACGTGCAGCGGTCGCTGCGCGGCAACGAGGTCCGAGCGCTGGTGGGCTTCGGCGTCACCCACGTCGGGCTCGAGCCGGTGCCGAAGGACAGCGGGACCACGTTCCTGGCCCAGCAGGTGGCCGGCGGCGGCGAGCCGGCGCCTGAGGGGTGGTGGAACTACGTCCGGGTGGGGCTGATCCGGGACACCCGGGACCGGGAGGTCGGCCCCACCCGGGGGTCGTGGTCGGAGCTCATCGTCCAGCGCACCGACGAGCTGCTCGGCAGCGAGGGGAGCTTCACCCGCGTGACCCTCACGGACCGGCGCTACGTGGCGCTCATGCCCGGGCTCGTCTACGCGAATCGCCTCGTCGCGCGGCAGGTCATCGGAGACGCCCCGTTCTACGAGCTGTCCCTCCTCGAAAGCTCCTTCAAACAGCAGGAAGGGCTCGGCGGCGCCAAGTCCCTCCGGGGGCTCCCCCTCAACCGGTACGTCGGCGACGGCCTTTTCCTCTGGAACGCCGAGCTCCGGTGGCGGGCGCTGGAATGGCGCCTCATAGGCAAGCCGTTCCACATGGTCCTCTCGGCCTTCCTGGACTCCGGCCGCGTCTGGCACGGCGACGACGGGCCGACCCTCGACGCCGGCTCACTCCACCACGGCTACGGCGGCGGCGTCCGGGTCGGGATGGGCGAGAACTTCGTGGTAGCCGTCGACGCCGGTACCGCCGCCGGGTACGGGCTCGGGCTGTACATCGGGCTCGGCTACCTGTATTGACAGCCGGGCATAACGGCGGGGCGACCGCCTGGTGAACCGCGGAGACGCGGAGACGCGGAGCATACGCGGGGGTTTTTCTTCTGTTCCGGTGAGGCGGCGCGGCCGGCCGACGGCGGGGTGCCGGCTAGGCCACTCTCAGGGCGGAGAGAGCCGCCGTCAGCTGGTGTGGGTGAACCCGAACCCGGCCTCCTTAATGCCAACGCAGAGCTTGCGTCTTCCGCCGACCAGCCTGCCCTGCCCGGATCAAAATCAACTACCACCACCAGAGGTGGTGGTTTGTTTGGGTGGGTTTAGCCCAAAG
>CAZSBL010000036.1:0-26212 GCA_964605205.1 uncultured Gemmatimonadaceae bacterium | reverse complement strand
GAGTGGGCGATCCCGACCCAGAAGACGAAGGTGGTGATGTAGACGCCCCAGGAGATCGGGTTCATGAGCCCGGTCACCCCGATCCCGAGGTAGAGCTGGGTGAAGAAGCTGAACGCCAGGAGCCCCACGCCGGCCACGGCCAGCGCCAGGAGCAGCCAGTAGACCTTGCCCGGCTTGCTCAGCAGCTTCAGGACGTCCCGGTTGACGTCCTCGTACTTCTCGACGCCCGGGTGGGTCTCGGAGCGCACGGTCCGGGCCTGGGTATCGGACATCAGTGCGACGCCCCTTCCCCGCCCTCGACCACCTTCTTCAGGTAGACCACCGCGGACTGGGTGTTCAGCTCCTCGAATACCCGGAAGCCGCGATTCGATTCCACCACCTTCGCGACTCTGGAGTTCGGGTCCTTGATGTTGCCGAAGACAATGGCGTTGCCCGGGCACGTCTGCGCGCACGCCGGCACGATCTCACCATCCCGGACGGCGCGGCCATCCGTCCGGGCGTCGTTCTCGGTCTTCCGGATCCGCTGCACGCAGAACGTGCACTTCTCCATGATCCCCTTCTCGCGCACCGTGACGTCGGGGTTCAGCTGCCAGTTCAGTGGCTCCGGCCATTCGTACGTGAAGTAGTTGAAGTAGCGGACCTTGTAGGGGCAGTTGTTGGCGCAGTACCGGGTGCCGACGCACCGGTTGTAGATCTGACCGTTGAGCCCGTCGGGCGTGTGGTAGCTGGCGTAGACCGGGCAGACCGGCTCGCACGGCGCGGTGCCGCACTGCTGGCACATCATGGGCAGGAACGAGGCCTTCCGGTGCCCGGCCCCGCCGTTCATCTCGTGGACGGTGCCCTCGGGCTCCTCGTCGAAGTAGCGCTCGATCCGGATCCACTGGATCAGGCGGCCCTGGGCCACCAGCTCCGGCCCGACCATCCCGATGTTGTTCTCCGCCTGGCACGCCGTCTGGCACGCGCTGCACCCGATGCACCGCTCCATGTCCACGGCCAACGCCCAACGGGGCTGCTCGTGGCTGTACTCGCCGTAGTGGGTGCCGGCGGGCGGATACGCCTGCGGCGAGCCCTCCACCACCGTGGGCTCGAACCCGCCCGACTCCTGCAGCTGGGCCCGGGCCGCCTCGTTGGGGTGGACCCACTGCCCGTGGGGGATGGCCACGCCGCCGACGTCGGTGACGGCGGCCGTCTTACCGGCCTGGTGCTCGCCGGCCGCCTCACCCGCGTGGCCGGCGGCACCGGTGGCCGCGGCCCCGGCGGCCACGCCCCGGTCCGCGGCGATGGCGTCTTCGAGGGAGACCTTCTCGAGGAGGTGCCGGCCGCTGACATCGTCCTGGGTGGACGAGAACGGCTGGCGCTCCCACCGCCCGGTGTGTGTGACCGCCGCCCGGGTCTGGGTCCACGCGAGCCCGCCGGCCTCGTCGTAGCGGGGACCGAGGAGGGCGATGGGGTTCACGCCCCGACCCCTGGCGTAGCGACCGAGGTTGGCGTGCCCCTGGCCGAGCTGGAGCGCCACCGTGTCCGGCCGGATACCGGGGTGGTGCCAGACCGGGACTTCCACGGTCCCGTGTGCGGTGCTCAGCTCCACGATGTGGCCGATGTCGAGCCCGTACTCTTCGGCGGTGGACGGGTGCATCTCGAGGACCGTGCCCCAGGTGTGCTTGGAGACCGGGTCCGGCAGCTCCTGGAGCCACGGGCGGTTGGCCGTGCGGCCGTCGTAGAACCGGTAGGACGGATAGACGACGAGACTCAGCTCCCCGTCGCCGTCCAGGGCCACGGGCTCCGTGGCGAGGCCGGCGTCGATGGCGCGGGCACGGACCGTGCCAAGGGTGCCGTACTCGTCGGTCACGATGGTGCCCTTCTGCAGCGCCTCGGTCCACCAGCCGTCGAAGCCCCGCCCCGGCGCCTCCCGCCGGTGCAGCGTCCGCCACCGGTCCCGGAGGTAGTCGTAGTAGGTGCTGGCCGACGACGGCAGCTCGATCCCGGCGCGCCGGGCCACGCTCAGCAGCACGTCGCCCGTCTGCTTCGTCTCGTAGACCGGCGTCATCACCGGCTGCACGAGCGCGTGCACGCCCGGCCGGGGCTCGTGATCGCCCCACGCCTCCAGGAAGTGATGGTCCGGGAGCAGGAGGTGCGCGGCCGCCGTGGTCTCATCGAGGAACGGCGAGAAGCTGGCGATGAACGGCACCGTGTCCAGCGCCTCCGCCACCCGGTCCCGCTCCGGTAGCTCGTAGAGAGGGTTCGGCCCGCGGACCAGGAGCGCCGAGACCCGGCCGGCGGCCATCTCCTCCACCAGCGCCGCCATCTCCCGGTGCGTGGCGCCCCCCTCGTCGGCGGGGCCGAGGCGCACCGTTCGGCCCATGTTCCCGGCCACCTCGTTGAGCGCGGCCACGGCCGTGGCCAGCGTGGTGGCGGCGGCGTGGGACGTGCCCACGCCCGGCCCCACGGCCAGCGACGGCCGGCTGGCGAAGGCGTGGGCCGCCTCCTCGATCCGGTGGAGGCCGATGCCCGCGGCGTCGGCCATGGCGGCCGGGTCGACATCGGCCACGAGCGTGGCCGCGGGTCCACCCGCATCGGTCTCGTCGGCCACGAGCCGGGCCATGGCCAGCGCCACCAGGTGCTCGGTGCCCGGGCGAGGCGCGATCCACTCGTCGGCGTTCAGGTCCGTCAGCGACTGGTGCGGCGTGACGCTGATGAACGTGCCCTTCCGCCCGTTCGCGTACGCGTGCCCCTCCACGAAGCCGTGGGAGTAGTCGACGGGCGAGAGCCATGTCTCCATGAAGTCGGCGCCGAAGGAGAGGACCACCTCGGCGTTGGCGAAGTCGTGGATCGGGAGCGCGGGCCGGCCGTACAGCCTGCGGTGGGCCTCGCGCAGCGCAGCGTGATGGAAGCTCTCGAAAGTGACCCGGCGGACGCCCGCGGCGGTGCACCACTCGTCGAGCATCCGGTCCATCGTGCCGGTCTCGGGGCCGGTCAGGAAGACCGCGTTCTCTCCGGCGGCCGTCAGCGCCTCGGCCAGCGACTGCTCGGCCCGGTCCCAGCCGACCTTCGACCAGCGGCTGCCCTCCCGGACCAGCGCCTGCGGCACCCGGTCCGGATCGTAGAGTCCGTGCAGCGACGCCTGGCCCCGGGCGCACAGCTTCCCGTGGGAGATCGGCGAGTCCGGTGTCCCCTCCGCCTTCACCGCCCGGCCCTCACGCGTGCGCACCGTCATGCCGCACCCGGCCGGACACTCCCGGCAGGTGGTGCGGTAGTACGTGGCCGTGCCCGGGACCGTCTGCTCGGGCTGCACCAGGTACGGGATCAGACGATCGGGCTCCGTCGAGCACCCCGTGGCCGCGGCCCCCGCCCCGGCCACGCCCAGGACCTTGAGGAAATCCCTGCGTTCCATACCGCCGTTGCTACCGTTGGTCGACATCAGCTCAGCGTCAGTAGTGGCAGACGGTGCAATCGGTGCGGACCTCCCGCTCCCGATGGCACTCGAGGCACCAGCCCATGCGCAGATCCTGCTGCAGCTCGATCTCCGCCATGGCCTCCACCTGGCCGTGACACTCCTGACACTCCAGGTCCTCGGCGTTCACGTGGATCATGTGGGGGAAGTGGGCGTGGTCCGGTAGATCGTGGATCCGAACCCACGGAATCGTGCGACGTTCGTTCCAGTAGCGGATCAGCGTACGGACACCCGCGCTGTCGGCCGCGATCATGGGCACGCCGCCCGGTATGTGACAGCCGGCGCACACCTCCACCGCCGGCAGCCCGGCGTCCACCGACTTGTCGGCGGACGAGTGACAGTAGAGGCACGGGGTCTCGTTCGTGCCCGCGTGGATGTCGTGCGGGAACGGGATCGGCTGCTGCGGCGCGTCGCTACCGGTCGCCCCACCCACCACCACCGCCCCACCCACCACCACGACGATCCCCAGTGCTATGAGGGTCCCTCGTCCCATCCACTCTCGGCGTAAGGGGGCCCGTAGTGGGCCCGACTACAGGGTTGGCCGGGGATTTCCCTACCCGGCCCCAGGAGGCGGCAATATTGATACGGGCTCTCCATGGACGCAACCCCACCCCCGGCCGGCAATCTCATTCCTGACCGCGGAGGTCCTCGGGCCCCATGAGGGCGGCCCGGAGCACCCGTGACCAGAGCGCCTCGGCCTCCTCGCGCTGTTCGTCGGGCTCGCTGGCGAGCACGCGCTCGGCGGTCTCGGGGTCGTCCAGCTTGTGGAGGTGGTCGGCCAGGAGGACCCGCAGCTCCTGGTTGTACGTGGCCTCCGCCATCATCCGGATCTGCTTGCGGGCCAGATCGACCTGATCGGCGGCGACGGCGGCCTCGACATACTCGTCGACCTCGCGCTGCGCGTCGCTGAGGAGTCCCTTCCCGATGGAGAGCCACGCCAGGGTGCAGCGGGCGCGGACGGAGCCGGGCGAGATCCGGAGCAGCTTGCGGCAGACGGCGCCGGCGGCGTTGTAGCGGCCGGCCCGGAGGTACGCGTCGATGGCCCGACCGTAGTAGGCCAGGGCGCGACGGTTCTCGCCGGCCTCGACGCACAGGTCCCCCGCCCGATTGAAGAACTGGGCATCGAATCCGGGGAGTGCGATCTCGGCCTGCTGCTCCAGCGACTGGAGGCGCTTCTCCAGTCCCGGCTCGGGCTCGGACGGTTCGCGTAGGTTACGGAAGATCATGAGTACCGGATGAACGTATCCCGCGAAGGCGGTTCTGCAAGGTCGCCGGCCGGGGCCGGGTGGCGATCCCCACCGGGGTCCCCCTACTATTCCGCCATGCGACGCGATTTACGAAACTCCCATCACCTGGCCACCGTCAGCTACGCCGGCCGGTTCTGGGACGCCTACCTCGAGCTGGTGGAGGTGCAGGGACCGGGCCAGCCGGCCCGGGGCCGGATCGCCTTCTCGGCGGCCGACCTCGGCGACGTGGAGCCGGTGCGGACCACCACCATCTTCATCGAGGACACGCCCCAGGAAGTGGTGGTCCGGGCCCGGGAGTTCAAGACCCACCAGCTGGTGGCGCTCCTGCGCTCCGCGATCCCGCCGGACCTCGAGACCGGCTCGACGGGCGAGGCCGGTGCCGCAGACGAGGCCGGTTCGACGGGCCCCGACCGGACAGCCGGGCCGGAGGCGCCCCCGGCGGAGGCCGGCGGCCCGGAGCATAGCGGTCAGGGCGAACCCGCCGACGGGCCCTGACCCGCCCACGCCAGGGCGGGGCCACCGGCCCGGGCCAGCACCCGCGACGGATAGAGGTGACAGTCCGGCGTGTTGGTCCCGTTCACACAGCCGTTGTAACGGAGCAGCGCCTGCTCCACGTCACCGCCGGTCCGATCCAGATAGTGCGCGAACACCCGCGCGCCCAGGCACACATTGGTGTCAATCCGCTCCAGGTCATAGCCGCATGACCAGCCGCCCGTGTGCACGGGCATGACCTGCATCAGTCCCACGGCGCCCACGAAGCTCCGGGCGGTGGGGTCGAGCCACGGGTTCTCCACCAGGAGCACGCCCAGCAGGAGCCGGGGCTCGAGGTTCGCCGCCTTCGCTTCCCGGACCACGGCCGCCGCGATCCGGCCGACCTCCGCCCGGTCATCGTCGCGGTAGCGGAGCAGAGTCCGCTCGATGGGGGCGACCTCCGCCCGGTAGTACGCGTCCAGCTCGGCCCAGCCGCGGGCGACCCGCCAGACCCGCTGCCGCAGGTCGGCGAGGTCCGTGGCCTCCGATGCCGCCGATGCCTCCGATGCCGCCGCCGGCCCGCGGACGGAGCCACGGTCGGTCGCCTCCCCATCGCCGTTGGGTGCGCCGGCGTACACCGTGCCCACCACCAGCAGGAGCCCCGCAGTGACGGCCAGCCCGATGCGTAATCGAAGGTGGCCGGTCTCGGTCCACTCGTGTCGTGTCATCTATCTGTATCCCTCGTCGCGTTCCATTGTGCGAACGGAGCCGCTCGCGCGGCCCCGTCATCCGGCGCCCCAGAGGTGCAAGGGGCGTTCCTGCCCGGGCTAACCCCCGGACCACGTCCAAGGTTCCGCGGCCTGCCGGCCGGAGAGCGGGCGGGTCGCCCGCCAGAATGACAGGACGCCGTCCACGCTCCGCGCTCCCTACGGGGCGAAGCACCCGCGCGTTGCATTTGCCAATCCGAGGGGAGTCCCTATATTTTCACAGGCTAATTCTGCGGGTGGCGCTGGCGCCCGTTCATTTTTTTCGACGGTGGAGGATCTCGAATGGCGCTCTACAGGACGCTTTACTATGGCGATCTGACGGTCGGTGTGGGCGGCCGGGTCACCATCCCCCAGGACATCCGGGACGACCTCGGGATCGACGACGGTGACCTGCTGACCGTGCGCGTGGAGGAGAGCCCGAACGGAACGCGGCAGTTGGTCATGTGGCGAGCAAAGGAACAGCCCGTAGACGACTGAGCGGGGTCCGAGTCCTCGACACGGCAGCCCCGGCCGCGAGCTTCGCGGCCGGGGCTTTTGTTTGGGGCTCGGGCGTCGGGGCTCGCCCTGCGGGCTCGCAACAGGCGGCGGCGCACCAGCGCGGCTGCCCGTCCGGGTTACGGCGGCGCCGCCGCATCAGGCGAGTGCGCCACGGGGGCCCGGCCGATCCGTGTTTCGGCGAGCGCCCTCGCATCAGGCGGGGCGCACCAGCGGGTATGCGGAGTCGGAGTTCGGCGCGGCGCCCCGCAACAGGCCGGCTGCGCCGGCAGCGGCTCGGCCCTTCGGGCCTCGCAAACAGGCTCGCCCTGCGGGCTCGCAACAGGGCCGGCCCGGAGGCCGGCCAGCGGCGGCGCGGGGCCGCAACTCGCTCGCGGCGGGGCCGCTCGCAGGAACCACCATCGCCGGCCCGGCCCGCCCGGGCGGTGCGGCGGCGGCGCGGGGCGGCGGGGCGGTAGGGCGGGCGGCGGGGCGGCGCCCCGAGGGCGAGCGCAGCGAGCCCTCCCCTTGCGAGGCCCCGAAGGGGCCGAGCGCCGTTGCGATGGCGAAGCCCGAGCCTGTTGCGCCGCGAAGCGGCGCCGCTGCGAGGCCCAACGGGCCGAGCCGGTTGGCGAGCCCGAAGGGCGAGCCCTGATGCGGCCGCAGGCCGCCTGTTGCCCGGGCGCAGCCCGGGCCTGTTGCGAGGCGGGCGGAGCCCGCCGAGCCAAGGGCGCGCCCGAGACCCCCGCGAACCTGCTAGTCGTCGCTTTCGAGGTCGACCCACCGCAGCAGCTCCCGAAGCGGAGAGCGCCCGTCATGGTGCCATTCCGGGGGCGGCCAGGGCAGCCGGTCGAAGGTGGTGATGCGGGTGGCGCCCACGCGGGCCAGCCGGTGGGCGAGGGCGGCGCGGCGTTCGGCGGGCCCGGCGATGGCCACCGACTGGAGGTGGCGGCTGGCGGGGGCCAGGAGGTCGACGGCCTCTTCCAGCGTCGCGATGGGGTGGACGCGGACCAGGCGGTTGAGGCACGACGGACGGAAGGCGGGCTCGCCGTCGTAGATCACGGTCCACCGGGTACCGGGGCCGGCGAGGACCCGGGTTTCGGTCTCGGTGCCGTGGCCCTTCAACTCCGCGGCGGCCCGCTCCTGCTGGATGGCGGAGGCCTCCGCCGGCGCGAGGCGTCCCCGGGGCAGCTCGGCCTCGACGGCCGCGAGGGCGTCGGCCAGCTCTTCGGCGAAATCGGCGGCGGAGAGGGCGCCCTCCTCGACCCAGACGGCATGGGGCGAGACGCACCCGTGCTGGTCGAAGACGGCCACGGCCCGGGCCACGGCGGCGGCCACGGCGGCGGGGGCGGCGGGCTCGGCGAAGGCCTCGCGGGCGACCAGCCCCGCGGAGAAGCGGGGTCCGTGGGCCACGAGCCGGGTCCGGTCCACCCGCCCGGCGTACGACGCCACCGCCCCCTCGCCGCCGTAGACGATGACGGTGTCGGCGGCCTCCAGGGCGCGCCACTCGGCGTCGAGGGAGCCGCCGGGCCAGTAGGTCAGCGCCAGCGCCCGGCCGAGCCCGGGGTCCACCGCGTGGACGGCGCGGGCGAATGCGACGGGAAGGACGGGCTGGCCGGAGGCCAGCTTGCCGAGGGACGGCGCCTTGACCAGGAGCGCGCGGACCAGCGACGTCACGGCCACGCCGGGGACGTTCCCGGCGAAGACGTGGAACGCGAGTTCGGGCCCGCAGGCCCGGGTCCGGCGATGGGGGCCCACGGGCCGGAAGCCGTCGAGGGTGGCCGGGTCGCCGAGCTCGGCCTCGAGGAGTGCGTTCAGCCGGTCGGCCCGCCAGTCGGCGCTCATCCGGTCGATGACGAGCCGGGCCATGGCCGGCGAGAAGCCGGTGGCGGCGGCGACGCCGGCTTCGGCCTCCTCCCGCAGCGGGTCGGTGAGATCGGCGAGTCGGGCGGCGGCCGCGTCGATAACCTCGACCAGCTCGGCCACCGGCCGGTTGCGGAGCGCCTGACCCGCCTCTCGCAGGACGTGCACCGACTCCACCATCAGCTCCGGGGTGGGGACGGGGTACCGGCAGACCAGGTCACCGGTCTCCAGCGTCTCGAGCTCCCCGACCTCCACGCCGGGGAGGTGCCAGGCGTCGAACGTCATGGCGCTTCCTCCAGGAGGAGGTCCATGGCGATGGAGCAGCCCCGCGGAGGCGCTCCCGTGGCCCGCCCCTCCACCATCACCGCGCCGTCTTCCACGCGGCCCAGGTCCTCGGTCTGCACTGCGGCCACACTGTACAGGTTGGCCAGGTCCACGTGGCGCAGCAACCCGGTTTCACCGTCCGGGAGCGGCGCCAGCGTCTCCGGGTCGACGGCCACGGTCCGGAGCCAGGCGGGCCCGCGCTTGCGTCGGGGCGCCGGCGTCTCCGGGCCGGCGAGGTGCCGGCGGAGCGCATCGTCGTAGTACTGGGAGAGGAGCTCGGTCAACCCGTACTCGTTGACGCACGCCCAGCCGGGGAGGCCGAGCCGGTCGGCGTAGAGGGTCCGCAGGTGGTGGGGCGCGAGGCGCCGTCCCCGGCCCTTGAACCCGCCGGTGTCCATGAGCCGCGACCCGGGCGGCATGCGGAGGGCGGGGCGGGCGTCGGCCCTCCGGTCGAGCCAGTGGATGAACGCCGCCGATGTCCCCAGGATCAGCGTCGTCTCTCCCCGATCCACGGCCTCGGCCGCGGCCCGGTCCAGCGCCTCGTAGTCGAGGCCTTCGGCGTGGGCGAACGCCTGCGACCGCTCGCCGCCGAACGTCTCCATCACGTCGGTGATCATGAAGGCCAGGGAGGAGTCCGGGAGCGTGTCGGCGGGCGGCATCAGGGAAAGCATCCGGGGCCGGATCCCGTCGGGGAGGAGGTACGCCTCGAAGGTGGCCCGCAGCGATGCCCGGTAGAGCGCCAGGTCGGCCACATGATGCTCGCCCCGTCGCTCCCGCCCCCGGGTGGTGCCGCTGGTCCGGAACACGCGGGCCACGCCGGCACCGGCGTCGTGCAGCGGCAGCTCCTTGAACGCGGCGGTGGGCACCGCCGGGATCCCGGTCCAGTGGGTCACGGTCCCGGGGGTCCGGTCCCGGGCCTGGCAGTACGCCGCGTAGGCGGGCACGGCGGCCACGTTATGGGCGAAGACCCGGAGGGCCAGACGGTTGAAGGCGTGGTCGGAGAGCGGCTGCGCCCCCTGCCGGAATCGCCCCAGGAGTTCGTCGCGCAGGGAGGCGGTGTCCATCGGGGTCTCGCCGGCGGCTACCCGCGCCGCCGGAAGAACTCCTCGACGGCCGTGGCGAACGTGGCGCCCTCCACGGCGTAGCGGCCGGCGAACGGCGCCAGGAACGCCAGCACTCGCTCGGCCACGGCCCGGTACGATCGGTCGGTGAGCCGGTCCAGCCGGATCAGGAGCCGGGCGGCCAGCGCGTTCTCCTCGAACGGCCGGTCCGGATAGCGGAGCGGCCCCAGCGGATCCGGGCCCGGCGCGTGGTCCTGGAAGCCGCCGGCATCGTCCCAGAGCGTGGCCTTCATCTCGTCCACCAGCCGGGTGGCGTGCTCCAGGGCGTCGTCGCGGCCGGCGGCCTCGGCCACGGCGGTGGCAGCCCGGGCCGCGTGGAGGAGGTCCACCAGGAGCCCGGTCTCCGGCTCGGCGGCGGCGCCCTCCCCGGCGGCGGCGCTGCCGGTCCCGGGGCCGGCGGTGTCGCCATCGGCGGCCACCCGGTAGTGGATCAGCGACCCGTGTTCGGTCATGGCCTCCAGGAGGGTATCCAGCCCCCGCGACGCCCGGTCGACCCAGTCTTCCCGGTCGAGCCACTGCCCGGCCCGGGCCAGCGCCGTGATCCACATGGCCGCCGAGTCAGTGTACACGGTGTCATCGGTGGGGGGCGGGTCGCGGTCGGCCCGGTCCCCGGCCTGGTAATATTCGGGATCGGCCACCTGGCTGCCGACCCAGAGCCCGCCCCGGGCGAGGGTCCCGTCGACCCAGGCCACGGTCCGCTCGGCGGCCTCCCGCCAGTCGTCACGGCCGCGCTCCGCGGCGCCGAACGCGAAGGCCGCGAGCGCCCGGGCGTTGATGGGGAGCAGCTTCTCCGTCCGGGGCCGTGTCCAGTCGGCCTCCATGGCGTAATGGAACCACCCGCCGGCCTCCTTGTCCTCGATCTCCCCGGCGAGCATGCCGTCGAGCGCCCGCTCGGCCATGGTGATCCAGTCCGGGTTCGGGAGCGCGGCGCCCTGGCGCAGGAGCAGCTCCACGCCCTCGGCGTGAATGAACTTCGGTGCCTGGCCGAAGCCGCCGTTCCGCATATCGAACTGGTCCTGGGCCCCGGTGAGCACGTCATCGGCCGCCTCGCGCCGGACCAGCCCCGTGCTCGGGCGCCGGGACCGGGCCGCCTCGATGGCCCGGCGACGCTTCGCGATCTCGTCCTCCAGGGCGGAGCGGCGGTCGGTCCACGCCTCCAGCACGCCGGTGGCCACCCGGTGCAGCTCGTCCGGCTCCGCGTACGTGGCGGACCAGAAGACCTCCCCGGTGGGCGCGAGGAGCGCCACCGTGGGCCACCCCTCGGCGATATAGCGCTCCTGCACGTGGGGCTGCCGGTCTCCGTCCACCCGGACCGGGATCAGCCGCTCGTTGACCAGCTCGAGGACGTCGGCGTCCGAGAGCGCCTTCTCATCGAGCTCGTGGCACGCCTGGCACCAGCAGGTGGTCAGGACCAGCAGGATCGGGGTCTCGGCCGACCGGGCCTCGTCGAACGCCGACCGCGACCAGCCGCGCCACGCGATGGCGTCGGCGCGGTTCGGACGCGGTGAATATCTGAATCGGGACATGTGGTGAGAGGATAAAGGGAATCGTGACAGGGGGAAAGCGGGGGCGATTAGCTCGTCTCCTCGTCTCATACCTCGATGGCGGCTGAAGGAAGATCGACGCCGCAGGGTCTAAGGGACCTGGAACGGCTCGCTCCGGGCCTCCCAGCGGCGGGCGGGGAGGCCGAGCATGCGGACCAGGACGCGCTTCAGCCCGCGCCCGATGGCGCCGGTGATGGAGCGGTCCCCGCGGACGGCGGGCTCGAGCTCGCCCCGGAGCCAGCGCTCGAGCTCATCGAGATCGGAGAGGGAGAGGGTCTCGATCTCCAGGTAGACCAGGTAGTAGTAGGCGCCCGGCTGGGTGGCCCGAACCGGTGGCGTGTAGGGGCGCTCCAGGACGCTTCGGGCCATGTCGTAGGAGGCGAACCGGGCGATGGAGTCTGCGTCGGAGCCGATGGCGGCGGCCAGGTAGCGCTGCTCGAGGGGCTCGTACGCCAGGACCGAGGTCCAGGTGGCCTGCTGGACGAGGTCATCGAACCAGGTGTCCCGCCAGAGCTCGACGCGGAAGCGCATCCGGAGCGGGAGCCCGGAGCGGACGGCGTCGACCAGCGCCGGGTCATCGAGGACCCCGCCCACGGTGACTACGGGCGCACCCTCCTCCACGCGCACGTCGAGCGGCGCCTGCGCGGCGGTGTGGGCGGCCCCTGCGAGCGCCGCCAGCACGAGGAAGGCGGCCCGGATCGTCAAATCCTGGGCCCGAGCCGGAGGAAGAAGTTGACGCCCCCGCCCCCCGAGAGGGGCGCGGCCAGGTAGAAGCCCAGGCGGCCGACGCGGAGTCCGATGCCGGCATCGTAGCGCAGGTCGCCGGGCCCGGTGTTGAGCCGGCCACGCAGGGACTCGGGCTCGATCCATGTCCGCCCCCCGTCGGCGAAAAGGACCAGCTCCGGGGTGGTGGCGATCTCGAAGTCCAGACCCAGCCTGCGGCCGAGGCTCAGGTCGCTGGAGCCCATGAAGGCGAGACGGTACTCGGCCTGGAAGAGGACCACGCGGTCGCAGCCGTAGTAGGGCGTCAGGCTGCCGGCCAGCGGTGCGCGTCGGGCGCCGCAGTCGAAGGCGAAGTGGAGGTAGCCGGGCAGCGATCCCTCCCCGCCGAGCACGTGCTGGCGCTGGGGCGGGAGCGCGCCGTCATCGGGGGACCCGGCGGCCATGGCCCGGAGCGCCACCCGCGTTCGGGGCCCGAGCCGGAGGTAGCGACGGGCCTCGAGGCGGAGCGAGGTGAACTCGGCGTTCGGGATCTCGCCCTCGACCCCCTGCTCCACCTCGGCTTCCAGGAGCCAGCCGTCGGACGGGTCCGCCCGGTCGTTGCGGGAGTCCCAGCGCAGCCAGCCGCGGACGAGGGCAATCGCGCCATCGGCGATGCTCGGTTGGGCCCGCCACGCCTCATCATTGTCCAGGAGCGACCACGGGGTCCGGGCGGCCACGGAGGAATGGTGCTCGTCGCGGTACTCGAGCCCGACCTCCACGGGTCGGGTTCGGCCGGTGTACTCGAAGTAGACGCGCCACCCGCCCCGGACGTAATGGTCCCGGAGGTCCCGGTGCAGGACGAAGCTGGAGAGGGAGTTCTCCAGGTCGCTCAGCCCCCGGGTCTCGATGGGCTCGGTGACCCGGTGCCAGGCCACACCGGCCATGAACGACCGGTACCCGCCGAGGTACTGCTCGAGGCGGATCTCGTGCCCCAGCTCGTCGGGGTGGAACTGGAGCCCGTTCCCGGTGCGGTAGATGAGCCGGGCGTCGAAGATGGTGGGGTTGGCGTGCCCCAGCTCGAAGCGGGGCCCGAACGCGATGGGCAGCCCCTCCACCCGGTTGTACCCACCGTCCACCATCAGGTTGAATCCGCCCCGCCCGAACCACGTGGGCTGGCTGAGCAGCGGGCCCGTGGACGGATCGAGGGCCACGATCCGGCCATCCTCGCGCCGGAACCGGAGCGCGTCCTCGTAGACGGTGACGGCGCCGTCCACGGCGTCGGTGGCGCTGGCCACGCTGCCGCCCATCACGGTCAGGGCGCCGGTGATCCGTGCACCGGGCTCCAGCCGGATGTCTCCGTTGATGACCAGCACGTCACCGCGGACGGTGCCGGCCACGTGCACGGGGCCGCCCAGCGCGGCCAGGTCACCCGCGAAAACGGTCCCGGGCGCGATCCGGGTGGTGCCGGACACCCGGGACGTGGACGGGGCGTTGTAGAAGGCGGCCGCCTCCTCGGCGGCGGCACGGGTGAGCTCGGTCTGCTGGCTCGCCAGCGGCGAGGCCATCAGGGTGAGCACGACGGTCCAGGTCAGTGGCTTCACCGTTCGATCCCCAGTCTCTTCATGCGTCGGTACAGGTTGGCGCGATCGGTCTGGAGGGAGCGCGCGGCTTCGGCCACGTTCCCCTCCGCCGCGTCGAGCGCGGTCTCGATCTGCCAGCGTTCGTATTCGTCCAGCCGGTCGGCGAGGGGCGCCGTTTCCCGCTCCGTGGGCGGGAGCAGCGCCTCCACCGCGCCGGCATCGACGGTCTCGCCCGGGTGCAGTATGGCGAGCCGCTCGCAGATATTGGCGAGCTCCCGCACGTTCCCCGGCCACGAGTAGCGCCGGAGCGCGGCCATGGCGGAGTCATGGAGCTGCGGCGGGCTCAGCCCTTGCTCGGTCCGGAGCCGGGCGTCGAAGTGGGCCACCAGGGCGAGGAGGTCATCGAGCCGCTCCCGGAGCGGCGGCACCGGGATCGGGATCACGTTCAGCCGGTAGTAGAGGTCGTCCCGGAAGGCGCCCTCCGCCACCCGTTCCTCGAGGTCCCGGTTGGTGGCGGCCACGACGCGGACGTCCACCGGGATCGGCTCGCTGCCCCCCACGCGCTGCACCTCCCCGGCCTCCAGCGCCCGGAGCAGCTTGGCCTGCGCCTCGGGGCTCAGGTCGGCCACCTCATCGAGGAAGAGCGTGCCGCCATCGGCCTGCTCGAACCGGCCGCGACGCCGCGAGGTGGCGCCCGTAAACGCGCCCTTCTCGTGGCCGAACATCTCCGACTCGATGAGATTCCGGGGGATCGCCGCGCTGTTCACGCGCACAAACGGGCCCCGGGCCCGCCGCGACGCGTAGTGAATGGCCGCCGCCACCAGCTCCTTCCCCGTCCCGCTCTCGCCGGTGATCAGGACCCGGGAGTCGGTGGGCGCGGCCTGGCCGATGCGCTCCCTGACCCCGGCCATGGCATCGCTGGCGCCCACGATGTCATCGGCGGTCACCCGCTCGGCACCGGCCCGGGCCCGCTTCAGCTCCACCGCGCCGCTGACCGTGGCCAGGACCGACTCCGGCGTCAACGGCTTCTCCAGGAAGTGGAACGCGCCCAGCCGGGTGGCCTCGACGGCGTCGCCGAGGGTGGCCCGACCGCTCATCATGACCACCGGCAGCTCCGGCGCCCGCTCGGCCAGCCGCTCCAGCGCGGTCAGGCCGTCGGTCCGGGGCATGGCCAGGTCCATCAGGACCACGTCCGGGTCCTCGGTGACGGCCCGCTCCACACCCGCCGCGCCGTCCTCCGCCTCCGTGACCCGGTATCCCTCGTCCTCGAGCAGCCCGCGGAGCATCCGCCGGATGTTGGGCTCGTCGTCGACCACGAGGACGGCGGCCATCGGTCAGCGACGGCCGAGGGTCAGAGCGGCCCGGACCATGGGTCCGATCCCGGGGCTCTCGGTACCGGCGTCCCGGCAGTAGACCCGTGCCTCGGGGCCGTAAAAGAGGCGGACTCCGGCGCCGTCGGGTGCCGCCAGGTCCGTCCCGCACCGGAGGGCGTCGAAGTACGCCGGGCCCAGCATCCGACGCACACTGTCGGCCACCGCGGGCGTCGGCGTCGCCACGGCCAGGACCACCGCGGCGCTGTTCATCACGTCGGTGGCCATGTACTGGAGGAGGGCCCCCACCGCGGGCCGGGCCGCCGCCGCGTCGTCGAGCCGGAAGATCATCAGGTCGAGGTAGCGCTCGTCGCGCACTTCGTACAGCGCGTCGTGCACGGTGATCTCGCCCGTGGCCCAGGACAGGACCACGGTGGTGTCGCCCAGCGGCTCGCCGGCCAGGAAGCCCAGCGCCAGGTCGCCGCTGGACGCGGGCCCGCTCACCGTGAGCCCCGCGGCGGCGGCCGTGGCCGCCAGCCAGGCGGAGTCCACGGGCCCGGCCACCAGCGCCGCATCGGCCTTCGCGGCGTTCAGCGAGGCCGCCACGGCCGAGGGCGTGGCGCCGGGATCGGCCCGGAGCGCCACGGCCACCAGGGGGATGTCCGACGGCCCGCCCATGTTCACCGCGCAGGCGGCAAGGGCCAGGACGGCGACGGGTACGGCGATCAGGCTACGCGATGCTCTCATGGTGGCTCTCCTCCCGCGGCGCGGACGCGGCCCCGGCGGCCGGGAGCCGCACGGTGAACGCGGCCCCCCCGTTTCGGTTCTCTGCGGCGACGGTCCCGCCGTCGCCGGTCACGGCCTGGCGGACCAGCGCCAGCCCGAGCCCCGTGCCCCGTGTCTTGGTGGTGAAGTCCGGCTCGAAAATCCGATCGGTGGCGTCCTCGGGGAGCCCGCCACCGTTGTCCTCTATCCGCACAACCACCCAGGGGTTCCCTCCGGACACGGCATCGCCTCCCTCCACCCTCACCGTAGCACCCACCCACGGCTCGGCGGCGGGCCCGGCCCCTTCGCCGGCCCCTTCGCCGGCCTCCCGGGCGGCCTCCACCGCGTTGCGGACCAGGTTCCGGAACGCCCGGAAGAGCCCGTCGTAGTGGCCGCGCACGGGCGGCACGTCATCCGGCGCGTCGAGGGAGCGGCCGACCCCGGCGGGGACATCGGTCTCGAGCAGCGACGCCAGCAGCTCCGTCACGTCGATCTCCGTGGGCGACCCCTCGGGCGGCCGGCCGAGGTGGCTGAATCGGGCCGCCAGCTCCTCCAGGCGACCCACCTCCTGGTCGATGACCTCGAGCACCTCCGACAGCCGCTGGCCGTCGGCGTCCACGGTACCCTCCAGCCGCCGGAGCCGGTGGCCTGCCATCCGGAGCGGTGTGAGCGGGTTCTTCATCTCGTGGGCCACCCGCCGGGCCATCTCGCCCCAGACCCGGACCCGCTCCGCCGCCAGCTCCCGGGACCTCGCCGCCTCCAGCTCGGCGGCGGCGTCGCGGAGTGCGGCGTCGAGCACCCGGACCTCCCGGACCGACGCCTTCGTCAGCGCGGGCAGCGGCTCGCCGCGGCCCAGCGCCTCCGCCACGCCCACGAGCTCCTCGATGGGCCGGGCCAGCTGCCGGGCCAGCTGCCGCGTGGCCGCGTACGCCAGCCCCACCAGGAGCGCGGCGGCGGCGAGGACGAGCCACGGCAGCGCCTGTACGAACCGCTCGCCGAGGAACGCCCAGCGCCGGGCCTGGGTAAGGGATTGGGAGAGGGCATCGCGGTGAACGGCCAGGGCGTCGGCGAGCGCACTGTCGCCGGCCGGCTCGGCCAGCTCCACCACCCGGCGGCCGCTGGCCGCCACCTCTTCCCATGGCCCCAGCGAGCCCGCCACGTCGAGGGACGTGGCCAGCGCCCACCCGCCGACGGCGAGGAGCAGGAGCGCCGGCGCCACGGTGAGGGCCAGGAGCCACCCCAGCAGCCGCCGCTCGAGGGTGCGGCCGCCGACGTCCTCGGGGGACGTGGAAGGGGTGCGGGGTGGCGGAGATCCGGCCATGGCCCGAACGTAAGAGAGGCCATGAGGCCGGGACAAGTCGCGAGCCGCGGAATGGATAGCCGTCGAGGAGGCAGGATGATCCTTCCCAACGTACGGGCTTCTTTCGGACGGGCGGACGTGGGCGCCATCCTGACCGCCGTGGCCGGCGCCGACCCGGGCGCCCGCGACGCCCTCGACCACCGGCTCCGCACCGACGGGCTCGACGCCCTCCTCGACGACCCGCGTACCCTGAACGCGGTCCTCACCGCCGACCACCACGGCTCGCCCGCACTGGTGTTCTACCTCCTGGTCCGCCACGCGCTCCTGGAGTCCGGCCTCGATGACCGCACCCTGGCCGACTACATCGCCGCGATCCTGCTGGAGTTCGGCCGGGAAGACCGGGCGTACCGCATCGAGCCCGGCGACCCCGACACCTTCCACTACCTGGTGGACCTCGTGGCCGCCGCCGAGACCGCCGACGGCCGGCGCCGGTTCCTGGTCCGGGCCCACCTCGGCAACTACGCCCTCTGGCTGGGCGGGATCTTCCCCGACCATGTGACGTACCGCGTCCAGCGGCGAGGCGCGCCCGGGCTCGATTACGTGGAGGCACTCGGCGCCACCGGTTACCGGATGGCCGCCGATTCACGCTTCGCCGACCAGCACGGGCTCAGCCGGCTCTACCACACCGCCGCCGAGGTCTTCCCCGAGCTGCGCATCGCGCTCAACCGGATCAGCGACCGGTACCTCTTCCCCGGCCGCGGCAGCGTGGACCGGCTGCTCCGCCAGGTAAGCGACGCGTTCGGCGGGTAGGGCCGCCGTGAGAGAACAGCTCTCACGAGATCGGAGCCCGATCCACCTCTTTCGCCGAGGCCGCCGTGGCCCCCCGACCAGGGTCAGAGCCCCTCCCCGCACGCCCCGCAGAACCGCCAGTGGTCCCGGGCGATGGCCCCGCACCCGCAGCGGCGCCGGAGCTCGCCGCCACATAGCGGGCAGAACAGGTGGTCCCGGGCCACGCGCCCCCCGCACTGCCGGCAGCTCCGGGCGTCATCGGCCAGGAGGGCCAGGAGCGGCTTGACCTCCTCGAGGGTGGTGAGGCCGGCCTCGACCTTCCGCCACGCGTCCACGGCCAGCGGCGTCATCCCGGCGGCGGAGGCGGCCTCGCGGATGTCATCGGACGGCGCGTCGGTCAGGATCAGCTCCCGGATGGCGGGGGTGACGCGGAGGATCTCGAATACGCCGATGCGGCCGGTGTAGCCGGTGCCGTCGCACCGGTCGCAGCCCACGGCGCGGGGGAGGTGGGGCGGGGTCGGGAGCCCGAGGGCGAAGAGCTCGTCGCCCGTGACGGGCTCGATGGTGACGCAGTGCTCGCAGACCCGCCGCACCAGCCGCTGGGCCAGCACGCCGGTCAGCCCGCCGGCCACCAGGTAACGGGGCACGCCCATCTCCGAAAGCCGGGCCACGGCGCCGGGGGCGTCGTTGGTGTGGAGGGTGGACAGGACCAGGTGCCCGGTGAGGGCGGCGGCCAGACCGGTCTCCGTGGTCTCCCGGTCCCGCATCTCGCCCACCATGACCACGTCCGGGTCCTGGCGAAGCACGGACCGGAGCGCGGCGGCGAAGGTGAGGCCCGCCCGGGGCTGGACCTGGACCTGGGTCAGCCCATCGAGGCGGTACTCCACCGGGTCCTCGAGGGTGATGATGTTGCGCGTCGCCCGGTCCCGGGCCTCGAGGACGGCGTAGAGCGTGGTGGTCTTCCCGCTGCCGGTGGGGCCGGTGACCAGGAAGAGGCCGTGCTCGCGGCCGAGTACCGCGTCCAGCGGCGCCCGGATCGCCGGCGGCATCCCCAGCGAGTCCAGCGATCGGTGGGCGTTCCGGGGGTCCAGCAGCCGGAGCACCACCTTCTCACCGTCCTGGGAGGGGAGCGTGCTGACCCGGATCCCCACGCGCGTTCTATCGACGGTCACGGCACTGCGCCCGTCCTGGGGCCGGCGCTTGATGGCGATGTCGAGCCCGGCCATGATCTTGATCCGCGACGTCACCGCCGGCCCCGCCGTGGCCGGCAGCTCCACGAGCTCCCGGAGCACGCCGTCGACCCGGCCGCGGACCCGAACCCGCTCCCGGTCGGGCTCGATGTGGATGTCGCTGGCGCCGGCGGCGATGGCCCGGTCCAGGATCAGGTTCACCAGCGCGATGATCGGCGGCGCCTCCGACGCCTGTCGCAGCACATCCGCGTCGTCGGCCGCCTCTTCGCCCCCGCCGGCTTCCAGCCGCCCGAGGACGGTGCGGACCGCCTCATCGCCGTAGGCGATCATGAGCCCGCGGTCGATGGTCCCCGGCGCCGCCACCACCGGCTCGGCCCGCTTCCCCGTCCGGAACTGGAGGTCGTCGATGGCGGCGGCATCCAGCGGGTCCGCGGTGGCCGTGCGGAGCGTCCGGCCGCTCAGCGCCAGAGGGACCACCCGGAGCCGGAGCGCGTGGTCGCGGGCCAGCAGCTTCACCGCAGCGGGCTCGGGCTCGAGGGGCGGTGGCGCGTACGTCAGCCGGAGCTGGCGGGCCAGACCCCGCGCCACGACCTCCGGGTCCAGCCCCCGGCGTACCAGGATCGCGCCGATCCGCTCCCGGCTCTCCGCCTGCTCCCCGAGGGCCGCCTCCACCGCGGCGGGGACCACGGCGCCGTCATCGATGAGTACCTGCCCGAGCATCGCCATGGGCCCATGGATAGCCGACGGATCGGGGCAGTGGAATAGCGGGATGGGACGAGTTCGAGGTCCAGGTCCGACGGCTGCAGAGTGCGACCGCCCGGCGCTCCGGACCTCACGCGCCGTCGGGAGTCCCGAAATCGCCGATGGTTGGCGCTCCTGCGACCGCTCGTCGAATTCGGGTCGCTATTCGACCTCAATCGGCCGAGCGGCGGGGCGCCGACGGAACGCGTGGCGATTTCAGGTCGGATAGAGACCTCAACTCGACATGCGTGGGCTGCACCACCGTCGCTTGGCGAGTTCGGGTCACTCGCCGGCCGGCGGGAGTCCGAGAACCTCGAGGATGGCCCGGGGCACGTCCCACAGGTGCTCGAGCCGGCGCACTTCTTCGTGCCCCTGCCCCACCACGAGCCCGAGGGCCGGGTTGGTGGTATGCTCGCGGGTGATATCCTCGATGTTGCCGTGGTCGCTGGCGACGATGAGCAGGGCACCTTCGGGAAGCGCGTCGAGGAGCCCGGCGAGGAACGAGTCCACGCGCTCGAGGGCGGCCACGGCCTCGTCCCACGTGCCCCGGTGGCCCACGTAGTCGGGGGTGTAGTGGGCGAAGAGGGTGAGGTCGTGGACGGCGGCGATGCGGGCCAGGTTCCGGCCGGCCTCCTCGGGGCCGATCCGCGGCAGGTCCCGGTGGAGGCGCTCGATCCAACCGTGGTTGGTGATCTCGGAGGCCACGGCGTCTCCGCGGCGCAGGGCGTCGGTGTGGCGGGTGAGGAGACCGGCGCCGAGGGCGGCCAGGGGCGGGCCGGAGCGGAGGGGGCCGAGACGGCGGGAGGGGACGGCCTCTGCCACGGGCACGCCATCGGGGAGCCGGTCCACGAGCTCCTCGGGGTAGGCGTTAGCGAAGGCGACGCGGCGGCCGGCGTTCTTCGCCCGGGCCAGGATGCTCGCCCCGGCCACCAGCGGGCGGAGGGCGGTGGGGACCCACGGGCCGTAGTGGCGGCCGAACCGCTCGACGGCATCGACGCCGGTCAGGATGGTGGCGTGGCCGGTGCCGCTCTGGGGGATGCCGGGCTTGCCATGGCTGGCGTCGATGCCGATGAAGCGGGCCCCCTCGCCGTGCCAGGGCGCCGCCTCGGCCAGCGGGGTCCGCCCGTGGAGGAGCGTCTCGAGGGTCGGGAGCGAAGCGGCGGTGAAGGGGTTGGCTACGACGTCGTCGCCGAGCCCGACGCCGTCGATGAAGACGAAGAGCACGGGCCTGCCTCCCGCCGCGGTCCCGGCCCCGGCCCCGGCCCCGGCCCCGGTCCCGGTCCCGCTCGTGGCGTCGTGCGCGCTCAGCGGATCACGAGCTCCACGCCGAGCTGGGCCCGCCACTGCGACTCGGGGAGGAGGAGGAGGTGGGGCTTCTCGGCGAAGATCAGGCCGGACTCGGGGTCGAGCCGTCGGGGCCCGGTGTAGCGGCCGATGAGCTCGCGGGCGAAGGAGCAGCCGAAGCCGGGACAGCCGGCGCGGCGATCGACGGAGTAGACGGGCACCACGGGCGGGGCGGTGTAGACGAGCCCCCAGGCGTCATCGAGGGCGTTGAGGACGTTCATCAGGTCGGCCCGCAGCCGCCCCTGTCCGAGGCCGAACGGGAGCCGTACGCCCTGGGTCAGGCTGAGGTCGAGCCGGTTGGACCACGGGGTGCGGCAGCTGTTGCGGGCCACGATGGCGCCGGCGCTCTCCTCGAGACACGGCTCCATCGCCGCGAGCTGGAAGAGGAGCGACCGGGAGATCATCCCGTCGGCGCCCAGGTCCGTGAGGCCGAAGGGGACGTAGAGGAGGTCGTTGTACGCGGTCTCCGCCGCGCCGGGGCCGGGGAAGCCGTCGCCGTTCATGTCGGTGCCGTAGACGTAGCTGTACGGCGCCCCGGACTGCCCGACGTAGGTGAGTGTGACATCGAGGCCTCCCCCCCACCCGGCCAGCCGGGCCCAGGCGGAGCCGACCACGCGGTGGGTCCGGTCGAACGCCGAGAGCGCCACCTCGGGCCGGGCGGGATCGTCGCGGACGGGGGTGTTCCCGTAGTTGAGCAAGGCGTCGGCGTAAAGCAGGCTCCGGACGTCCACGGCGCGGGTGTAGGTGTACGACGCCCGGAGGTCGAGACGGTCGGAAAACCGGCGCTGGAGCTCGGTGGCCACGGCCAGCGCGGCGTTGCGGCTCCGGTTCCCCACCTGGAGCACGCGGCCGTACTCGTCCCACCGGCGCCCGGAGGCCAGGGGCCCGAAGCGGCCGGGGTAGAGGAGCGGGTTCCCGAAGACGGGCCGGTTCCCGATGACGTAGCCGTAGCCGTCCTCGTCGCCGCCGGCGGTCGGCAGGTTGAGGTCTTCGAGGGCCACCTGGTGGAGCCCCCGGGTGTAGAGCGCCTCCACGGTGCCCACGAACCCGGCGGGCAGCTCCTGGTCGATGGCGATGGATGCCCGCAGGTCCTGCGGGAACCGGAACGCCTCGTCGAAGACCACAAGGTCGCGCCCGTCGGGGCCGCTCCCGTCGGCGCAGGTGGCGGGCGCCTCCCCGGGCTGGAACGCGGGCGTGCGGCCGGCGGCGCACTGGAGGAAGCCGGTCCGGAGCCCGGTGTTCGCGTAGGCGTCGGCGAGCCAGGCCAGGGGCGGGGTGCCGGTGAAGATCCCCACCCCACCCCGGAGCTGGGTCCAGCGGCCGTGCGACGGGCTCCAGTTGAGCCCGAGGCGCGGGGCCACCAGTGGGTTGGCCGAAGGGAGCCGGTCGGTGACCTGGCCGGTGGCGATCTCGGCGGCGCGGTTGTAACCCGGCCGGGAGAGGGTCACCGGCCAGTCTACGCGTACGCCGAGGGTGAGGGAGAGGTCGTCGCCGAGGGACCATTCGTCCCGGGCGAAGGCAGCGAGCTGGAGGAGCGAGAAGCGGACGTCGGGGTCCACCCCGTCGGCGAGGACCAGCCGCTCGTACGACGACGGCGCACCCGCCACCAACGAGTCGAGGGCGTCGAACCGCCAGACGCCGCGGGATGTGGGGAGGTACCGGCGGCGCACGCCGTACCACGCCGCGTCGGCGCCCACGCTGAACAGGTGGTCACCCACGGCGTGGCTGATGTGCTCGGTGAGGTGGACCAGCGTCTGCTCGAGGTCGTCATCGTGGGCCAGCGGATCGGCGCCGGCCCGGACGCGGCGGCCGACCGTGAGGGTGTCCTGCACCTCCGTCTTCAGGAGCACCTCGATGGTGGGCTGGCGGCTGCCGCGGGTCAGCTCGTCGGTGCGCTGCACGTTGAGCGACAGCTCGCTGGTGGTCCGGGCGCCGAGCCGGGAGGTGATCCGCCCGACCGCGCCGTGCGTCCGGCTCTCGATGCGGGTGCCGGCGCTGGTCAGCCCGTACGCGTCGAAGCCGAGGCGGTTCGGCGCCACATCGCGCTGGGCGGTGATCAGGTTGTAGCGGAGCGAAAGCTCGTGGGCGCCACCGAGGGGCGCGTCGAGGCGGGCGAACACGTTCCCGAGGGGGTTCTCCAGGGTGTACGGGTCGGCGGTCCCGGGCTCGAGCCCGTAGGCCTCGAGCTGGTCGGTCAGCCGGGCGACGCTGTCGGCCGCGAGCCCCACCCGGGTCGGGTCGGCGCTGCCCAGGTGGAACCCCGACATGGGGCGCCGCCGCTCCTCGAGCTCTCCGGCCACGAACAGCCGGGCCGGGCCGATGGGGCCGCCCACCGTGAAGCCGGCCGCCCGGGTGCTGAACTCCTCGATGGTGCCCCGGCCGTAGCTCCGGATCACGTCGCTGTCATCGGCCACGCGGCTGAACGCGTCGCCGCGGTAGAACCCGAAGGCCGAGGCCTCCCACCGGCTGCCGCCCCCGTGGGTGGTGGCGTTCAGGACCGCGCCGGTGAACCCGGACTGGCGGACGTCGTACGGCGCCACCACCACCGAGTACTGCCGCACGGCGGCCAGCGGCAGCGGGCGCGCGTTGGCCCGTCCGCCGGGCACGCCGCTGGGCGAGAGTCCGAACAGGTCCTGAGACACCGCGCCGTCCACGCGCAGCGAGTTGAACCGGGTGTTCTGCCCGGCCACGGAGACCTGATCGTCGACCACCGAGACCATGGGCGAGAGCGCCGCCAGGGAGACCACGCTCCGGTCCACGGTGGGCGTGGTGGTGATGGCCCGCTCCTCGATCACGGTGGCGGCTCCGGTGCGGGTCCCACTGAAGACCAGGTCCGGCGCCGAGACCACCAGCCCCGGCAGCGTCACCGCCTCCTCGCGCAGGAGCAGGTCCAGCCGCCGGCTCTCGCCCGATGCGAGCCGGATCCGGTCGCGCCCGGCCGCCGCGTAGCCGATCTGCGTCGCCTCCAGGATGTACGGGCCGCCGGGCGGCAGCCCCACCAGGATGTAGCGACCCTGGCCGTCGGTCACCGTGGCGGCGAGGACCGACTCGGCGGTGTCGCGGAGGACCACGTCCACGCCCGCGACGCCGGTGCCGGCGGAGTCGCGGACCTGACCGCGCAGCACGGCGCTCCCGGCCCCCTGGGCGCCCACCGGCGCGAACCCGGCGAGGATCCCGGCCAGGACCAGGAGGACGGGGGCCAGGAAACGGCCGGGACGAGCGCTGTCGAACGATGCAGTGGCCATCGACCCTCCGGTGCGATGTCGATCGGGGCGCGGCTCCCCGCGGCCGCGTGGAGCCGCGGGGAAGGACGCGGTGCGCCCGGGGGTCGGGCTACTCCTCGTCGCCCTCCGGCTCCTCCTCGGGGATCATCCGCTCCTCGACCGGGTCCATCCCGCGCGAATCGAGGAGCTGGTTGAACCGCGGCAGCTCCCGGTCGAGGACGCGCTCCAGCTGCGCCAGCTCCTGGTCGAGGAGCCCGGACAGCAGCTCGAAGACCTCGTAGCTCTGGGCCGTGGGCCGGCCCTCGGCGCCCTGGACCACGCCCAGGAGCGCGCCGATCCGGTTGTTCAGCTTGATGGGGAAGTTGAGCGGGTCCTGGTTGCTCCGGTTCCGGACCTGGTAGATCTCACCCTCCACGGCGTCGAGCGACGCCCGCAGCGTCTCCGCCGCATCCGCCAGCTCGGCGTCATCGGGGCGGGCCTCGATCCGGGCCTCGATCTGCTCCTCGATCCCCCGGATCAGGCGGACCGCGTCATTCGCCTCGCTGAGCCGGCCCCGGATCTCCATGGAGAACCGGAACTGCTCCTCGAGGTCGGCCACGGTCACATCCGGCTTGCGCGGGTCCTTCACGATCTCGAAGTCCCGGGTGAGCGTCTCGCCGTCCGCCGTCAGCCGGACGGTGTACTGCCCCGGAGGCGCCACCGGCCCGAAGCGGGTGCTCGCCGCCCAGAGGATCATCCCCGGGAACTCGGTTGCGCCGGGGTAGCGGAGGTTCCAGCTCATGGAGTGGAGCCCCTCGGTCATCACCACGTCGGGCGACCCGCCGCCCCACCAGCCGCTGCTCTCCTCCTGGTCTTCCTCCCGGTCCGGGGGCGTGCCCTCCCAGCTCTGGATCACGTTCCCCTCGGCATCCAGGACCTCGATGGCGAGAGCGTCCGCCGGCTCGCCCAGCAGGTACGCCACCCGCAGGCTGCCGTACACGCCGAGGACCGGGTCCGCCGGCTCGAAGAGGTGCACATCGTCGCCAGCCACGGTCTCGTTCAGCTGCCGGAGCGGCCCGATATCGTCCATGATCCAGAAGCTGCGGCCGTGGGTGCCGATCACCAGGTCACGGTCCTCCACCACCAGGTCGCTGACCTGGACCACCGGCAGGTTGCGGCTCAGGCTCTGCCAGCGGGCGCCGTCGTCCCAGCTGACCCACACGCCCCGCTCGGTGGCGGCATAGAGCATCCGCGCCCGGACCGGGTCTTCCCGGACCACCCGGGTGAAGTCTCCGGTGGGGATCCCCGCGGAGATGTCCGTCCACGTATCGCCGCAGTCCTCGGTGCGGTAGGCGTACGGCTCGAGGTCGCCCAGGAGGTAGCGATTGCCGGCCAGGTAGGCCCGGCACGCGGCGTGGGGCGACGCCTCGATCATGCTCACCCGCGTGTGCGGCGGCATGGCCGGCGGCGTCACAGCGGTCCAGCTCTCGCCGCCGTTCCGGGTGATGTGGACCAGGCCGTCATCGGAGCCGGCCCAGATCACGCCCTGCTCCACGGGCGACGGCGCCAGGGTGAAGATGGTGGCGTACGTCTCGACACCCGTCTGATCCCGGGTGATGGGCCCGCCGCTGGGCCCCATGGTGGAGTCGGCCGCCAGCGTCAGGTCCGGGCTGATCCGCTCCCAGCTCTGGCCGCCGGTGGTGGTCTTCCACACGTGCTGGCTGGTGACGTAGAGCGTATGCGGATCGTGGGGATCGAACACGATGGGGAACGTCCACTGGAACCGCTCGGCGATGTCCTCCGCCGAATAGCCCATGGGGTTGTCCGGCCAGACCTGGATGTTGGCGCTCACGCCCGTCTCCCGGTCATACCGGTTCAGGTAGCCGCCGTAGCTGCCGCCGTATGTGATGTTCGGGTGATGCGGGTGCGGCGCGATGTAGCCGCTCTCGCCACCGGCCACCCGGTAGTAGTCGCCGCCGGTGCTCGGCATGCACACCGTGCTGTTGTCCTGCTGCGCGCCGCACAC
>CAZSBL010000035.1:23863-26278 GCA_964605205.1 uncultured Gemmatimonadaceae bacterium | reverse complement strand
GTCCTCTGGCTCTACTACGACGCCCTCGAGCCGGTCATGGCGTTCTACGAGCGGCTCCTGGGCGTCCCGCTCCTGGTCGACCAGGGGTGGGCCAAGGTCTACCAGGCCTCACCCACGGGCTTCGTCGGGCTGGTGGACGGCTCCCGGGGGCTGCACCAGGCGACGGACACCGCCGCCGTGACCGTCTCGTTCTTCACCGCCGACGCCGGGGCCTGGCTCGACCGGGTCCGCGGGCAGGAGGTCCCGCTCCGGAGCGACGAGCTGGGGACCGAGAGCGGACGGGTCCGGACCTTCGTCGCCTACGACCCCGGCGGCTACTTCCTCGAGTGGGACACCTTCCTCGACGTGGAGGCCAACGAGCGGCTCCTGGAGCGGCTGCGGTAGACGGCGCTGATCCCGGGCGAGCCGCCGGCGCGGTGCGCGCTCCGGGACCAGCCGCCGGCACGGCGCCCCGGCGCTACCCGGCCCGCTCCCGGAGCAGCGCCTGGACCCGCTCCGGGTCGGCCTGCCCGCCGCTGGCCCGCATGACCGCGCCGACGAAGAAGCCGATGAGCTTCCCCTCACCGGCCCGGAGCCGGTCGGCCTCCTCGGGGTGCGCGGCCAGCGCCTCGTCGACCCAGCCCTCGAGCCGGCCCGTGTCGCTGACCTGCGCCAGCCCTTCCTCGGCGACGATGGTGGCGGGCGGGCGCCCGTCGCCGGCCACCATCCGGTCGAAGACGTCCTTCGCGGCGGTGCTGGTGACCGCGCCGTCGGCGGCCAGGCGGATCAGCGCGCCGAAGCGGTCGGGCGCCACCGGGAACGCGTCCGTCGCCGCGCCCGTCTCGTTCCGCCACGCCATCACCTCGCCCATGACCCAGTTCGCCGCGGCCTTCGGGTCTCCGGCGGCGTCGGCCAGCGCCTCGAAGAAGTCGGCGGTGGCCCGGTCGGCGGTGAGGACCCCGGCGTCGTAGGCCGGCAGCCCGTACTCGGCCACGAGCCGCGCCTCCCGGGCGCCGGGCAGCTCCGGGAGTGCGACGCGGATGGCGTCGATCCGGGCGGGCTCCAGCACCAGCGGCGGCAGGTCGGGCTCCGGGAAGTAGCGGTAGTCGTGGACCTGCTCCTTGCCCCGCATCGGACGGGTCACCCCGGCGTCGGCGTCCCACAGCCGCGTCTCGTGCACCACCTCCCCGCCCTCCGCCAGCACCCGGGCCTGCCGCTCCGCCTCGTGGGCCAGCGCCCGCTCCACGTTCGCGAACGAGTTCAGGTTCTTCACCTCCGTCTTGGTGCCTGGGGCCCGGGCCGGGTCGCGCCCCGCCCGGGGCCGGACCGAGACGTTGGCATCCACCCGGAGCGACCCCTTCTCCATGTCGCAGTCGCTGACGTCCAGGTACTCCAGCGTCCGCTTCAGCGCCAGGAGGAACGCCCGCGCCTCCGCCGGGCTGCTCAGGTCCGGCTCCGTCACCACCTCGATCAGCGGCACCCCCGCCCGGTTGAGATCGATGGCCGTGCGCCCTGGGATCCGATCATGGAGCGATTTCCCCGCGTCTTCCTCCAGATGCACCCGCCGGATGCGGACGACCGCAAGCGGTTCCTTTGTACTTGTACTTGTACTTGTACTTGTATTGAGGGTTGAAACACCCGCCGAACCCCGCTCCCGCCGCGACCCCGACTCGAACTCGAACTCGAACTCTCCCCCCGTGGCCAGCGGCCGCTCGTACTGGGTGATCTGGTACCCCTTCGGCAGGTCCGGATAGAAGTAGTTCTTCCGCGCGAACACGCTGGTCTCGTGGACCTCGCACCCCAGCGCCAGCGCCGCCCGGACCGCCAGCTCCACCGCCCTCTCGTTGACCACCGGCAGCGCGCCCGGCAGCCCCAGGCACACCGGGCAGACCCGGGTGTTCGGCTCCCCGCCGTACGCGTTCCCGTCCGCGCAGAACAACTTGGTGGCCGTCGAGAGCTGCACGTGGATCTCCAGCCCGATGACGGTCTCGAAGCCATCGGCGGTCGACGCCCGGCGATCGGCGGTCATCCCTCACCTCCCGTCTCCGCCGCCACCAGCCGCTCCAGTACCGCCGCGGCCCGGACCAGTGTCGGCTCGGCCCACCGACCGGCAATGAGCTGCGCGCCCACGGGGAGCCCGCCCACCGTCCCGGCGGGGACGGAGATGGCCGGCAGCCCGGCCAGGCTGGCGGGGGCGGTGAAGACGTCGGAGCTGTACATGGCGTACGGGTCGCCGGTCTTCTCCCCCAGCCGGAAGGCGGGGGTGGGGGTGGTGGGCGTGAGCAGGACGTCCACCCCGGCGTCGAACGCCGCCCTGAAGTCATCGGCCACCAGCCGTCGCACCGCCTGCGCCCGGCCGTAATACGCGTCGTGGTAGCCCGCCGACAGCGCGAACGTCCCCAGCAGGATCCGCCGCTTCACCTCATCGCCGAACCC
>CAZSBL010000035.1:0-23763 GCA_964605205.1 uncultured Gemmatimonadaceae bacterium | reverse complement strand
CCGACAGCGCGAACGTCCCCAGCAGGATCCGCCGCTTCACCTCATCGCCGAACCCGGACGAGCGGGTGGCGCGGTACATCCCGCGAACCGGGTCGGGCGCCCCCTCCGTGTCTCCGTGTTCCTCTGTGCCTCTGTGCCCGTACCGCACTCCATCGTATCGCGCGAGATTACTCGAGGCCTCCGCCGGCGCGATGATGTAGTAGGCCGGCAGCGCCAGCTCCGTATGGGGCAGCCTCACCTCCCGCACCTCCGCCCCCGCCCCCTCCAGCGCCGCCGCCGCGGCCTCGATCCGCTCGCGCACCGCCGGGTCCAGCCCGTCGGCGTCCAGGTACTCGGCGGGGACGCCCACCACCAGCCCCCGCGGATCCGCGGCGCCCGGGCCGCCGACGGCGCCATTGCCGTCACTGGCGCCGCCACCGTGGCCACCACCATCCCGTCCCGACGCCCGCATCAGCTCCGGCGCCGGGCGCCGCGCCGAGGTCGAGTCCAGCGGGTCGTGCCCGGCGATGACCTCCAGCAGCAGCGCCGCGTCGGCCACCGTCCGGCCGAAGGTGCCCACCTGGTCCAGCGAGCTCGCGAACGCCACCAGCCCGTACCGGCTCACCGTGCCGTACGTGGGCTTCAAACCCACCACCCCGCAGAACGCCGCCGGCTGCCGCACGCTCCCGCCCGTGTCGCTCCCCAGCGCCGCCGGGACCAGCCCCGCCGCCACCGCCGCCGCCGACCCGCCCGAGCTGCCCCCCGGCACACGCTCCGGGTCCACCGGGTTCCGCGTGGGCCCGAACGCCGAGTTCTCCGTGCTCGAGCCCATGGCGAACTCGTCCAGGTTCGTCTTGCCGGCGATCAACGCGCCCGCCGCCCGCAGCAGCCGCACCGCCGTCGCCTCGTACGGCGCCCGCCACCCCTCCAGGATCCGGGAGCCGCACGTGGTGGGGTGGTCCAGCGTGGTCAGGTTGTCCTTCACGGCGACGGGGACCCCGGCCAGGCGACCAGCCTCCGAGCCCGCCTCCCGGGCCCGGTCCAGCGCCGCGTCCACCGCCTCCGCCCGGGCGGCCAGCAGCTCCGGTTCGTGGGAGAGGAACGCGTTGAGCCCCGCGCCGACACCCCGACCACCACCCGCGTTCACCCCCCCGTCCACCTCCGCGATCCGCGCCGAGAGCTCCGCCGCCACGTCCACCGCCGGCCGCCCGGCCAGCAGCCCCTCCCGCAGCGCCCCGATCCCCTTCACTCCGCGCCTCCGCGCTCCTCCGCGCCCTCGCCTCCCCTGTGCGATGCCAGCCGCGGCACGGTGAAGAACCCGTCCTGGAACCCCGGCGCATCCTCGCCTGGCGCCCGACCCAGCGGATCAGGCCCCGGATCGTCCGGTCGCAACGGCGCCCGGTCCTCCCCCAGCCACCCCCGGGCGGTCCCTGTGCCTCTGTGCCCCCCTGTTTCTCCGCGCCCCCCTTCTACTTCACGGATGACTTCGAAATGGCCCAGAATCTCACGCAGCTCCTCCGCCAGCGCCTCCGCCTCCGCGTCCGTCAGCTCCAGCGCCGCGAGCTCCGCCAGGCGACGAACGCCGTCCTCGCCGCGCAGGTCGCTCCCGCCGGTCCCGTTGGCCCCAACGTCGTCGGACATCACCAGTCCTTCTGCAGGTTGGCGTATCGGACCACCACCTTCTTGTGGCCGATCTCATCGAAGTCGATGAGCGCCTTGAGGTCCCGGCCGAAGCCCGACAGCTCCTTGATGGTGCCCCGGCCGAACTGGGGGTGGACCACAGACTCGCCCTTGATGAACCGGGGCGCGTCCTGGTTCTCGGAGTAGTCCACCACGTAGTCGCCGGAGGGGTTGCCGAAAGCATCGGTGTCGCCGTCGGCGCCACGGCCGGATCCGCGGCCGGATCCGCGGCCGGATCCGCGGCCGGATCCGCGGCCCGAGCCCGAGCCCGCGCCAGTGCCGCTCCGCCGGTAGCCGCGGCCTCGCGACGACCGACGGGTCTGCCAGCTGTCGTAGGCCCGCTGCTGACGCTCGACCTGGGGCGTGGTCCGCTCCTCCACCAGCGCGTCGGGGAGCGGCTCGAGGAACGACGACGGCACGCACGCCTTCCGCTCGCCCATCCGTCGCCGGCTCTGGGCATGGGTCATGTAGACCTTCCGCTGGGCCCGGGTGATCCCCACGTAGAAGAGGCGACGCTCCTCCTCCAGCTCCCCGGGCTCGTCGTACGCCCGGGCCAGCGGGAAGAGCCCGTCCTCGAGCCCCGCGATGGTGACCACGGGGAACTCGAGCCCCTTGGCCGTGTGCAGCGTCATGAGGGTGACGGCGTTGGCGGCGGGGTCGTGGCGGTCCACGTCGGTGATGAGGCTGACCTCCTGGAGGAAGAGGTCCAGCGCGGTGGCGTCCTCCGACAGGTCCTCCACTTCCCGGAGGGTGGGCAGCCGCTCGTCGAACTCGTAGGCGCCGGCGATGAGCTCCTTCACGTTCTCCGCCCGGTCCTCGCCCTCCGGGCCCTCGTCGGCCAGCGCGGCGAAGATCCCCATGTCGGTGACGATCTGCTCCACCAGCGGGCCGGCGTCCATGGTCTCCGCCCGCTCCCGGAAGCCGTCGATGGCATCGGCGAACCGGGCCAGGCTGGTGGCTGCGCTAGGCGTGAGCACGTCGATGGCCTCCGCCTGCCGGGCCGCGTCCAGGAGGCTGATGCCCCGGCTGGCGGCGAACTCGCGGAGCCGGTCCTGGTTCACGTCGCCCACGCCCCGGCGAGGGTAGTTCACCACCCGGTCGAAGGCCTGGGCGTCGAGCGGGTTCGAGATCAGCCGGAGATAGCCCAGCGCGTCCATGATCTCCCGGCGCTCGTAGAACCGGGTCCCGCCGATGATCCGGTACGGGATACTCCGCTCCACCAGCGCCCGCTCCAGCTCCCGGGACTGGGCGTTGGTCCGGTAGAGGATCACGAAGTCCTGCGGCACCAGCTCCTCGGTGGCCATCCGCAGCTCCATCTCGCTGGCGATCCACTCCCCTTCGTCACGCTCATCGGCCGTCTCCACCAGCGTGAGGACGTCCCCCTCCTCCGCCTCCGTGTGCAGCGTCTTCCCCTTCCGCCGCACGTTCTCCGCGATCACCGCGTTCGCCGCGTCCAGGATCCGCTGCGTGCTCCGGTAGTTCCGCTCCAGCCGGATCAGCCGCGTCCCCGGGAAGTGGTCCTCGAACTCCAGGATGTTCCTGACATCGGCCCCCCGCCACCCGTAAATCGACTGGTCGTCATCCCCGACCACCATGAGGTTGGGTCCACGGGCGGTCCCCGTGTCTCCGTGCCCCTCTGTGCCTCCGAACGGCTGCCCTGCCTCTTCGGCGATCAGCTCCATCATCCTGTACTGCGCCCGATTCGTGTCCTGGTACTCGTCCACCAGCACGAACTGGAACCGGTCCCGGTAGCGGTCCAGGAGCCGGACGTTGTCGCGGAAGAGCTCCACCGGCTTCATGAGCAGGTCGTCGAAGTCGAAGGCGTTCTGCTCCTTCAGGCTCTTCTGGTACGCCGGGTAGAGGTCCGCGACCACCGTGGAGAGCCGATCCGAGGCCAGCGCCGCGTACGCCTCCGGGTCCATGAGCTGGCTCTTGGCGTCGGAGATCGCCGCCCGGATCGCCTTCGGGTGCCACGTCTTCGTGCTCACGTGGAGCCGGCCCATGGTGGCCTTGATCTCGCTCAGGCTCGCATCGGCATCGAAGATGGTGAAGTTCGAGCTCCAGCCCAGCACCGACGCGTGCTTGCGCAGCAGCCGCGCCCCGATACTGTGGAACGTCCCGATCCACATCCCGCCCGGCTCCCGGCCCAGCAGCTGCCGGACTCGCTCCCGCATCTCCCCCGCCGCCTTGTTCGTGAACGTGACGGCCAGAATGGCGCCGGGGTCCACGCCGTACTCGTGGATCAGGTGCGCGATCCGCGTGGTCAGCACCCGCGTCTTCCCCGAGCCCGCGCCCGCCAGCACCAGGAGCGGCCCCTCGAAGTGCTCCACCGCCTCCCGCTGCTCCGGGTTCAATCGGTCCAGCCAGTCCATCCGTTATCCTTCGTGGCGCAAGTTCGAGTGCGTTGTAGTCTGCGCGATTTCTCAGGTCTCAGCTCTTGCCTCTGCTCCCCCACCGCTGCTTCGCCGGCGACACCGGGACCAGGATCTCGAACCGGGTGCCGCCCGCCGGTCGGGGCTGGACCCGGATCTCGCCGCTGTGCACGTCCTCCACGATGCGACGGGCCAGGCTCAGCCCCACACCCCACCCGCCGGGCTTCGTGGAGACCCCGGCCTCGAACAGCCGGTCCTGGACCTCCGGCTCGATCCCCGGTCCGTTGTCGGAGATCAGGAAGCCGATGCCGTCGCTGTGATGGAACGCAGCCAACCGGATCCAGCCGCCCCGGCCCGCCAGCGCGTCGAGGGAGTTCTTCACGCAGTTCTCCAGCGCCCAGACCAGGAGGATCTGATTCGCCTCCACCGCCGGCAGCCCCGGCGAGACCCGGATCCGGAGCTCCACCTTTCCGCCGCCCTTCGGCAGCCGGGGCAGCACGTACTGCTCGAGCTCCCGGACCACCGCCGCCGGCTTCACCGACGAGAGCGCCGGCGGCTTCCCGATCAGCTCGAACCGCCGGCTGACCCGCTCGAGACGGTCCAGGTCGGCGCCCACCTCCCGGGCCAGACGGGTGTCGGTCACCATCTGGGCCCGCTCCTCCGCCGGCAGCCGCAGCATCTCCTGCCACCCTTTCAGCGACGAGAGCGGCGTGCCCATCTGATGCGCCAGCTCCCGGGCCATGGCGCTCCACATCCGCTCCCGCTCCGCCCGCAGCGCGCCCCGGACCACAACGTAGCCCACAAAGATCAGGAGCAGCGCGCCCCCCATCTGGACCAACGCCGCCCACCGCAGCCGCTGGATGATCGGCGGCGAGCCGAAGTGGACCGATCCCCATTCCGTGATCACGGGCTCGTTCCGGGCGTCCAGCTCCTCCACGTACTCCAGCACCCGGTCCCGGTCTTCGGGGTTCACCAGGTCGGCCTCGAACGGCAGGTTCGCCGCCGCGTGCGGCACGCCGTCCGGGTTCAGCGCCACCATGGGGATCCCGAGCCCGGTCACCGTGTGCTGGAGGTCGATCAGCGCCTGCAGCTCGGCGTCGGAGTCAGTCGAGAGCAGCCCTTCCTGGACCAGCGCGTACATCCGCTGCTGGACCGCGGCGTCCGCCCGGAACTCCCGCACCAGCTGCTCGGTGTAGAGGAGGTAGCTCCCCAGGATCACTATGGCGAGGAGGGCGAGGATGACCGGCCAGTGACGGGCGTTCATGGGCCCTCACTGGATCCGATCGGCGCCGACGTACTCCCGCAGGACCTCCGGCACCTCGACCGTGCCATCCGGCTGCTGGTAGTGCTCCAGCAGCGCCACCATGGTCCGGGCGATCCCGAGTCCCGACCCGTTCAGCGTGTGCACGTACTCCGGCTTCTCGCCCGGCGCGGGGCGGTACCGGATATCGGCCCGGCGGGCCTGGTAGTCGGTGTACGTCGAACAGCTCGAGACCTCGAGCCACCGCCCCACGGCTGGCGCCCAGGCCTCCAGGTCGTACGTCTTCGCGTTCCCGAATCCCAGGTCGCCGCCGGCCAGGAGCAGGACCCGGTAGCGGAGCCCCAGCGCCCGGAGCACCGCCTCGGCGTGGCCGGTGAGCTCCTCCAGCGCCGCGTCGCTGTTCTCCGGCCGCTCGAACCGCATCATCTCGACCTTGTCGAACTGGTGCAGCCGGAGCAGTCCCCGGGTGTCCTTCCCGTGAGCGCCGGCCTCCCGGCGGAAACACGGCGTGTACGCCGCGTACCGGATCGGCACCTCGTCCGGGCGCAGGATCTCGCCGGCGTGCAGGTTCGTGAGCGGCAGCTCCGCCGTGGGCACCAGATAGAGGTTGTCCTCCACGGCGTGGTACATGTCGTCGCCGAACTTCGGCAGGTGGCCGGTGCCCGTGGCCGCGTCGCGGTTCACCAGCAGCGGCGGCCAGACCTCGGTGTAACCGTGCTCGCCGGTATGCAGGTCGACCATGAAGTTGATCAGCGCCCGCTCCAGCCGCGCGCCCAACCCCTTGTAGACGGGGAACCCGCTCCCGGCGATCTTCGCGCCCCTCGCCAGGTCCAGGATCCCCAGCGCCTCGCCGAGCTCCCAGTGCGGCCGCCGCTCCCACTCGTCGTCGGGCGCCTCGCCCCACTCCCGGAGCACCGGACTGTCTTCCTCACCGCCCGGCGGGACCTCGGCGTCCGGTGTGTTCGGGATCTCCAGCAGCAGCGCGTCCAGCTTCGCCTCCACCTCGCCGAGATCGGCCTCCTTCGCGGCCAGCCCTTCGCCCAGCTCCCGCATCTCCGCGATGACGGCCCGGGCCTCCTCGTCCTTCCCCTCCCGCTTCAGCTCGCCCACCCGGGGGCTCACCTCGTTGCGGCGCGCCCGCATGTCGTCGACCTCGGAGACCAGCCCGCGCCGGGCCTCGTCGAGCTCCAGCGCACCACCCACCAGCTCCGCCAGCCCCGGGTCGCCCCGCACCCCGAGGCGCTCCCGGATCTCGTCCGGCTGTTCCCGGATCCGCTTGATGTCGAGCACCCTAATCGTCTTCGGGCGGGATGAGCTCGCGGTCGTTGCAGAGGTTGTTCCGGATCTGACGGAACGTTAGCACTCCCTGCGGGTCGGCCTCGAGGATCTCGAACTTGCCGTACCGGCTGCAGCCGGAGCGATCGGTCCGGGTCCGGACCGCGTAGATCACGTCGGTGCGCACCGGCACCGGCGCGTCCGTCACGTACCCGTCCCGGGGCGCCACGGCCAGCTCCTCGAACGTCGTACCCGACGAGTCCATGGCGATCCCGGGCGTGATCGAGAGCGTGGCGAACACGCCGGCGGGGAGCAGCACCATCTCGCCGTTCTCCTCGGAGACCGCCATGTCGAAGATCGCCGGCTCCCCGTTGTACGTCTCCTCCACCACCACCGGCGTGCGGCCGTAGAAGTCGTACGCCCCCGGCTGCGCCATGTACTCGGGCCGCGCCAGCGAGTAGAGCGTCACCGAGTCCTGGATCGCCACCCACTGGAACTGGAAGCCCTCACAGCCCGTGGTCAGGGGCACGGTCGCCGCCAGGAGCAGGAGGCCGAGCACCGGCCCGGCAACGGTCGAAATTCGTCGTTTCATAGGTGCGCCAGGGTAAGCCGCGGATCGGGCGTATGTCAAGGTATGATGCGGGTTTTCGGGTTGACACGCCACGCCGCGAGATCCATACTGCGCCTCCATACACGCGGGCACCCGCCAGGGTCCCCGTACCGGGCCCGAACCGGGGACGGAGAGACCACCATCGCAACCGATCGTATCGTGCTGGTGGCCGATGATGAGCCGTTCATCGGCCGCATCATCCGGATGAAGCTGGAGGAAGGCCCGTACCGCGTGGACGTCGTGCACGACGGCCGGGCCGCCCTCGAGCGGCTCCGTTCCGACGAGCCCCTCGACCTGGTCCTCCTCGACATCATGATGCCCCACGCCAGCGGCCTGGAGGTCCTCGAGGAGCTCCGCACGCTGCCGCACCGCAGCGCCACGCCCGTCATCATGCTCACGGCCAAGGGCCAGCAGACCGATCGGGAGCGGGCCGCCGCGGCCGGCGCCACAGACTTCCTGACCAAGCCATTCAGCCCCAAGAAGCTCCTTGAACGCATCGACCAGCTCTTCGACTGACCCCATTGACCGGACCTGGGCCGTCATCCTGGCCGGGGGCGTCGGCTCCCGGTTCTGGCCCGTCTCCACACCCGAGCGGCCGAAACAGATCCTGCCGCTGGCCAGCGAGCGGCCCCTCATCACCGACACCGTGGAGCGCGTCACGCCGCTCCTGCCCATGGACCGGATCCGGATCCTGACCGGCCGGGCCATGGTCGGGCCCATGACCACGGCCGTGGACGCCCTCCAGCCCCAGCACTTCCTCCTCGAGCCGCAGGCACGCGGCACCGCCCCCGCCCTGGTCTGGGCCGCCCACACCATCGCGCAGCGCGACCCCGACGCCGTCATGATCTCCCTCCACGCCGACCACGTGATCCGGCCCGAACCCGCCTTCCGCGGCCTCCTGGCCGATGCCGCCGCCGCGGCCGACACCCATGATCGGCTCTTCACCGTGGGCGTGCGCCCCACCCGCCCCGACACTGGCTACGGCTACATCCGCCAGGGCGAAAAGCTCGGCGACCAGGGCCCGGCCGGTTCCGACGCGCCCCCGGGATCCACCGGCGAGGTCGGATCCGCCGGCGAGGCCCCGTCCGCCGGCGAGCCCGCCGGCGCCTGCGCGGTCGACTCCTTCGAGGAGAAGCCCGACGCCGACACGGCACAGCGCTACCTCGACAGCGGCGAGTACCTCTGGAACAGCGGTATCTTCGTCTGGCGCGTGGCCCGACTCCTCGACGAGGTCCGGGCCCATACCCCCGAGCTCGCCGAGCTCCTCCCCCGCCTCGATGCCGGTGATGTCGACGGCTTCTTCGACGCCGCGCCCAAGCTCTCCATCGACCGCGGCGTGCTCGAGCGCAGCGCCCGCGTGGGCGTCATGGACGCCACCTTCGACTGGGACGACGTCGGCACCTGGGACGCCGTGGCCCGCACCCGCCCCGGTGACCCCGCCGGGAACGTGGTCGAGGGCCCCGCCCACCTGATGGAGTCCGAAGGGTGCGTCGTCTGGAACGAGACCGAGGAGCCCGTGGTGGTCTTCGGCGCCGCCTACACCGTGGTGGTCCGCCGCCAGGGCGTGACCATGGTCCTGCCACGCCACCGGGCCGCCGACCTCAAGGACCTGCTGGAAACCCTCCCCGATCAGATCCGGAACGCGCCCTCATGAGCCCGCCCCTGATCCTCTTCGACGACGCCGTCGCCCGGCGCTGGCACCCCCTCACCACCACCCGGCCCGCCGGCGAGCTCCTCTTCGGCATCGCAACCCTCCGCTCCCGGGCCGAGTACGCCCTCGGCCTCGAGTGCGCCGGCCACATCACCGCCCCCGAACTGGCCGGCTACCACGAGCCCTGGGCGCCACCCGTCCTCGACACCACCGCGCTGGACGCCGCCGGCCCGGACGCCTCGACCGACGGGCCGGCCGTCATCTTCGCCGAGGCCAACCGCCTCGATGCCGCCGAGGGCCTCGTCTTCCTCAGCTCCCGGTTCGTGGCCGAGCCGTCGTCGCTCCCCGACGGGCCCGCGCTCCTGGTGGCCGGAGGCCGCGTGGTCGGCTGCCGCCTCGCGCCCGGCCGGGCGCCATCCGTCGCCTTCCTGACGGATCCCGACCCTGTCCTCAACCTGCCGCGGCACCCCGTCGAGGGCCGGGTCGTGGAGCACCTCTGGGAGCTCATGGCCGGCAACGCCGACCGCGTGGCCCACGACCTGGCCGACGCCGACCACGCCGCGCTCCCACCCGATGTCCACCACCTCGGCGATGGCCCGGTGTCGGTCGGCGAGAACGTCCAGATCGCGCCGGGGGTGGTCCTCGACACCCGCCCCGGCCCGATCCGCCTCGATGACGGCGTCACCGTCGAGCCGTTCACCCGCCTCGTGGGGCCCGCCTACATCGGCCCGGGCTCCACCCTCCTCGGCGGCCCCTTCCACGCCGTCTCCATCGGCCCCGTCTGCAAGGTCCACGGCGAGATCGAGGAGACCGTCATCCTCGGCTACAGCAACAAGGCCCACGACGGCTTCCTCGGCCACGCCTACCTCGGGATGTGGGTCAACCTCGGCGCGCTGACCACCAACAGCGACCTCAAGAACAACTACGGCACCGTCCGCGTCTGGACCCCGGACGGCGAGGTCGACACCGGCAGCCCCAAGGTCGGCTGTTTCCTCGGCGACCACGTCAAGACCGCCATCGGCACGCTCCTCAACACCGGTACCGTTATCGGGACCGGCGCCAACGTCTTCCCCGTCCCGGCCGACCACGACGCTCGCCCCTCGCCCGCCATGCCGCCCAAGTACCTCCCCCCCTTCGCCTGGGGCCGCGCCGACACCCCCTACGCCCTCCACCGCTTCCTCCACACCGCCGAGACCGTCATGGGCCGACGGCAAATCGCCCTCACCGACTCCCAGCGCGGAATGCTGGAGCGCCTCTGGAACGCCACCCGCGGATAGCCGGACCCGATTACGCCGCCCGGGATTCGTCGAGCCCGACGACATCGACGCCCGGCCTTCCTTCCCCCTCTCTTCATCGAAACTAGATCGATCACGATCGATCTTTCTCCGCCGCCCGGAACCCTCCGCACCGGCGTCCAGGTGCCGCGGGGTCCGCCCCGCTTGACGTTCCCGGCCACCCGATCGAGTTTCCCGCCATGCGCGTCACGGTGCTGGGCAGCGGGAGCAAGGGGAACGCGATCCTCGTGGAAGCGGGGGACGAGCGCATCCTGGTCGATGCGGGCTTCAGCGGGAAGGACCTGGCCCGGCGAATGACCGCCGTGGACGTGGACCCCGACAGCATCACGGGGATCGTGATCACCCACGATCATGGTGACCATACCAGAGGGATGGGCATTTACGCCCGCCGGCACGGTACGCCGCTCCACGTCACCCGCCGCACCCGTGGGGCGTGCGCGAAGCTGCTCCGGGGCAAGGAGACGGTGCTGGAGTACGCCTCGGCCGTGCCCTTCGAGCTGGGCCCACTCCGGATCGAGCCGTTCCTCACCATCCACGACGCCGTCGATCCCGTGGCGGTGACGCTGACCGACACCCGCAGCGGCTCGAAGCTCGGCGTGGCCACGGACCTGGGTCGCCCCACCACCAGCGTCCGGGCGGCGCTCTCCGGGAGCCACCTCCTGGTCCTCGAGGCCAACCACGACCACACGGCGCTCTGGGAGGGGCCCTATCCGTGGAGCGTGAAGCAGCGGATCGCCTCCAGCCGCGGACACCTCTCCAACGACGCCTCGGCCGAGCTCGCCGCCGAGCTCCACCACCCGGACCTGGCCGGCGTCATCCTCGCCCACCTCAGCGACTCGTGCAATGAGCCGGCCCTCGCCCACGACGTGGTCGGCCGCGCCCTCGAGACGATGGGCTACGCCGGCAACCTCGAGGTGGCCGGCCAGAACGAGCCGACGGCGCCCATCGACCTGGAGGTGCTGAGGCAGAAAACGGCGCCCGGCCAGCTGAAGCTCTTCTAGCCGCGCGTCACGGCAGGACTCGCCGAACGAAGCGGATCGGCACGATGGTGGTGTACCCGCAGTAGCGCTCGATCCGCACATCGATCTCGCCCTCCGTGCACGTGTGGTGCCGGACCAGCCCCACCACCTCGCCCGCCCGGTTGAAAACCGGCGACCCGCTGCTCCCCGGGACCGCGTCGAGCGTGCTGACGATGTCCGTCGGCTGGACGCCGTCCACCGAGTCGTTTGGCACCACCGTGCCGACGCTGACCCGGAGCTCGTTGGCGGCGTTCGGGTAGCCTCGTGCCTCCGCGGACGCCCGCACCGTGCGGGCCGGGAACCCGGCCGCCCAGAGCGTGTCGCCAGGCGCGGGCCGCACCCGGGCACCCGGTACGGGAAGCGTGGCCGCTGCCACCCCCGTCGCCGGCACCGCCAGGATCGCCCAGTCCTTTCCGTCCTGCCATTCCGCCCGCGACGCGTTCGCCAGCAGTACTGCGTCCCTCACGGGCCGGTACCCCTCACCCGCATCCTCCGCCGGCACATCGCCCGGCACTCTCGCCGGCACTGCCACGCGGACATCGACCGCCGACACCGGGTCGAACGCGTGGCACCCATCCGTGCGGCCGTGGCGCTCGATCACCTCCCGAGCCACATGGTAGTTCGTGGCGATGAGCAAACCGTGCGTGTCCGTCTCCGCGATGGCACGCCCGTCGCCGACCCGCTCATCGGATCGGTCAGGAGCGTGCAGGGGAACGTGTCGCACCGGGCTCGCCACGCCAGGTCGCACAGCTCCTTGAACCCCGGTTGCACCCGGCCCGCCGGGTGCGCGCACAGTCCGACGATCGTGCTCGTGTCGACCAGGACCGGCCACACCACTCCGCCCTCCGGCAGGAACTCCTTCGCGCGGGCGCCCTCGGCCGACCGGGCACGGGCAGCCGCCTCCGATCCGGCGTACAGCGTCAGCCGGTACCGGATGTCCGGTGCCACGCGGACCACGCCCTGCAAGCTGCGCTCGACCCCGGACGGCAGCTCCACCGACCCCGGTCGATGGAAACCCTCGCCCGGTTCGACCGTCGACGCCCGTGGCTTCGGTGAGGGGTGGGTGCACGAGAGCAACGCGAACAGCAGAACGGCGATGTTCGATCTCATGGATTGCCTGCGTGGAATGCACGGCTCCGGAACGCGATCTGACTCGCTCCCTTCCGGATGTATGGACACACCAACCCGCCCGACCGTTTCAACCCGTGCGCGGCCGAAGGCCGCAGCGCGAGCGAAGCGAGCGCCCCCACCGCGAGCGACCGCAGGTCGCGAGCTAACCGCGGCCGAAGGCCGCTACCCGCGGGCGGCGAAGCCGAACGCTACCCGCGGGCGGCGAAGCCGAACGCTACCCGTGAGCGGCCGCCAGGCCGCGAGCTACCCGGGAGGGCTCGCGCCTACAGCCCGAAGAGCCTCAGCACGTCGTTCGCCAATGCCCAGACCATGATGGCCACCACGAGCACGAGCCCGACCTGGCTCCAGCGCATCCGCTGCTCGATGCTCAGGGCCCGGCCGCGGATCCCCTCCACGGCCAGGAACATGAGCTGGCCACCGTCGAGGACCGGGATCGGGAGCAGGTTCAGGATCGCCAGGTTGACCGAGAAGAGCGCCATGAAGTTGAGGAAGGCGTCGAACCCGATCTGCACCACCCGCTCGCTGATCTGGTAGATCAGGATCGGCCCGCCCACGTCGCGCGGCGACTCCTCGCCCGTGAACAGCCCGCCCAGGTAGCCGAGGATCATGGCCGTGATCCGGTAGGTCTCCTCGCCGCCGTAGACGATGGCGCGGACCGGGCCCATGTGCTCCCGCGGGTAGGCATCGATCACGGACAGGGTCGGCGTGATCCCGATCCGGCCACGGATCAGCATCCCGCCGGCCAGCTCCTGGCGCTCGGGCGTGAGGGTCAGCTCCAGCCGCTCCCTACCACGCTCCACCACCACCGGCAGCGCCTCCCCGGGACGCATCTCCAGGGCGGCCACCATGTCGTGCCAGCCGGTGATCTCCTCCCCGGCGATCCGCACCAGCCGGTCGCCCGCCTGCAGCCCGGCGCGTTCGGCGGGCGTGTCGTCGGCCACCGACCCGGCCCGGGCCGGACGGTCCACCGCCGGCTCCATGGCGCTCAGCACCGCGCCCCGCAGGCTGTCGGCAGCGGGCAGCGGCACCGCCACGGCCGGGGCGTCGGCGAACTCGAGCCGCAGGCTGTCGGCACGTACCGCCCGGGCCAGCTCCTGCTGGACCTCCGACCAGTCGCCGACCCGGGTCCCGTTCACGGCCATGAGCCGGGCGCCCCGGGGGATCCCGGCCAGCGCGGTGGTCTCGGCGGTCAGGAGCTGCTCCTGCACATCGCCCACCACGGGCTCCGGCGCCTGGCGGACGCCCCAGGCCAGCCCGATGACGGCGTACACCAGCCAGGCGAAGAGGAAGTTCATGATCACGCCGGCGCTGATCACCAGTGTCCGCACGGGGAGCGACTTCGACTCGAAGTCCCGACCGGTGGACTTCGCCTCGCCGGCGTCGTGCTCGCCCTCGAGCGCCTCCATGTCGTCCATCCCCGCCATCCGGACGTAGCCGCCCAACGGGAGCCACGCCACCACGTACTCGGTCTCGCCCCGGGTGAACCCGAACATCTTGGGGCCGAACCCGATGGAGAACTTGGGCACCTCGATGTCCGCCCACTTGGCCGTGGCGAAGTGCCCCAGCTCGTGGACGAAGATGAGCACGCCCAGGATGATGATGGTGGCGATCAGTGTGATCACTGCAGCTCCTCGATCAGCGTACGCGCCGCCTCGCGCGCCTCACGGTCAGCGGCCTGGACGGCCTCCAGCGAGCTTGCCGCCTGCGGCGCGCACGCGTCCAGCGTCCCTTCGATAACCTGCGGAATCTCTACGAAATCGACCGTTTCGTCCAGGAACGCCGCCACCGCCTCCTCGTTCGCCGCGTTGTACGCGGCGGGAGCGGTGCCACCGGCCCGGCCGGCGCGGACGCCGAGCCGGAACGTCGGGAACCGCTCGTGGTCGATGGGCTCGAACGTGAGCGGGCTCGCCGCCACCGGGTCCCACATCTTCACCCCGTCCTCGAGCCGCTCCGGGTGCGTGAGCGCGTACAGGATCGGCAGCTCCATGGTCGGGAACCCCATCTGGCTCAGGACAGAGCCGTCGTCGAACTCCACCATGGAATGGATGATCGATTGGGGGTGCACCACCGCCTCGAGCTGGTCGTAGTCGAGCCCGAAGAGGAAGTGCGCCTCGATCAGCTCCAGCGCCTTGTTCGCCAGGGTGGCGCTGTCGATGGTGATCTTCGCGCCCATGTCCCAGGTCGGGTGCTGCAGCGCGTCCTGCGGAGTGACCGCCCGCAGCTCGTCCTTCGTCATCCCCCGGAACGGCCCGCCCGACGCCGTCAGGATCAGGCGCCGCACGCCCACCGGCTCGCCACCGGGCAGGCACTGCAGGATCGCGCTGTGCTCGCTGTCCACCGGGATCAGCTCGCCGCCGCCCCGCTCCAATGCGTCCATGACCAGCGGCCCGCCGGCCACCAGGCTCTCCTTGTTCGCCAGCGCCAGCCGCTTCCCGGCCTCCAGCGCGGCGAGGGTGGCCTCGAGCCCCGCCGAGCCGACCACCGCGTTCACCACGATGTCGGCTTCCGGGTGCCTCGCCGCGTCGGCGAGGGCGGCGGGGCCGGTCACCCAGCGGTCCGGCACGTCGCCCGTGGCGCCACTGCCACCATCCGTCAGGACCACCAGCGACGGGTCCCACGTGGCTACCTGCCGGGCCAGCCGCTCGGCATCCCGGCGGGCCGTCAGCGCCACCAACCGGAACCGCTCAGTGTGCCGGGCCAGCACCGCCAGCGTGCTGCGGCCGATGGAGCCCGTGGACCCGAGGATCGCCACGCCGATCCGGCCGTCCGCCGTCACCGCACCGCTCCCGCTACCACGCCGACACCCCCGGCAGGATCAGCGTCAGCCACCAGTACGACGCCGGGAGCGTGAAGATCAGCGAGTCCATCCGGTCGAGGATGCCGCCGTGCCCCGGGAAGAAATCGCCCGAGTCCTTCACGCCGGCCTCCCGCTTCCACGCGCTCTCCGAGAGATCTCCGAGCTGGGACAGCACGCTGATCACGACCCCGCCCGCGCCCCCGGCCAGCCAGGAGACGGGCATCCCGAGCCAGAGGTCGAACACCACGAGCCCCATGAACACGCCGCCGGCCGTCCCCCCCAGCAGCCCCAGCACCCCGCCCTCCACCGTCTTCCCGGGGCTCAGCCGCGGCGCCAGCTTCCGTCGGCCCCAGCGCCGCCCGCCGAAGAAGGCGGCCGAGTCGGTGCACCACGTCACCATGAGCGGGTACGCCACCAGCGCCACCCCGGCCACCGTCGACCAGAGCTCGAACGCGCCGGCCGGCACGGCCACCGGCAGGTGCCGGATGAAGATCACGAAGCTCATCCCGCCCGCCGGGATCAGCGCCCCGGCCACCGTCACGGCCGCCACCATTACAGGCCGGCCGTCCACCCCCCGGACCAGCGCCGCCAGGGCCAGCAGCAGCAGCAGGAAGGCCATGATGAAGGTCCAGAGCACCGGCCCGGCCACGGAGACCGACGGGAAGAGAGTGGCCAGCAGGACCAGCGCGGCCGCCCCCAGTGCGCCGGGCACGCGCAGCGCGTCCACGTCCTGCGCCGCCGCCAACCGGTAGAGCTCGAGGGCCGCGCCCGCGGAGAACGCCGCCAGCACGGGGCCCAGCCCCCATCGCCCGATCCACGCCAGCGCCACGGCCGCCGGTATCCCGATCCCGGCCACCAGCCAGCGGTTGGCCAGCTCGCTACGGCCCATGGACCTCGGCGGCGTCCACGCGGCCGAACCGCCGCTCCCGCTGCTGGTACGCCAGGATCGCTTCGTAGAGGTGCTCACGGGTGAAATCCGGCCAGAGCGTGGTCGTGGTGTAGAGCTCGGTGTACGCCAGCTGCCAGAGCATGAAGTTGCTGATCCGCTGCTCGCCGGACGTCCGGACCAGCAGATCGGGATCCGGGAACCCGGCCGTGTACAGCCGCTCGGCCAGCGCCGACTCATCCACGTCCTCCGGCACCAGCCGGCCCGAGGCCACGTCCTCGGCCAGCGACCGGGCCGCCCGCACGATCTCGCTCCGGCCGCCGTAGCTGATCATCAGGTTCAGCGACAGCGTCTCCCCGCCCCGTGTGATCTCCTGGATCGCCGCCACCGCCTTCCGCGGCCCGGACGCGAGCCGGTCGAGATCGCCGAACACCTTCACTTCCACCCCTTCCTCCCGGAGCTCCTCGGCTTCCGACTGCACGTAGCGCTGCAGCAGGAGCATGAGCGCGTTCACCTCATGCGCCGGACGCTGCCAGTTCTCCTGCGAGAAGGCGAACAGCGTGAGGACGCCCACCCTCGCCTCGATGGCGCCCTCGATGGCCTCGCGCACCGCGTCCATCCCGGCCGCGTGGCCCTTGTAGCGCGGCAGTCCCCGGGCCTGCGCCCACCGGCCGTTGCCGTCCATGATGACGGCCACGTGCCGGGGGACCCGACCATCGTATCGGAGCTGCTCGAGGGCGTCGGAGGGCATGATGCTGGAGACTGCTGCGAGCCGATGGCTCAGACCTCCATGATCTCCGTTTCCTTCTTCTCCATCATCTGGTCGATCCTGGAGATGAACTCGTCGGTGATCTGCTGGACCTCGTCCAGCCGGCGACGGGCCTCGTCCTCGCTGATCTCGTGGTCGTGCTCGTCCTGCTTGATCGTCTTGTTCGCTTCCTGCCGCGCGTAACGGACGCTGACCCGCCCTTCCTCCGCCATCTTGTGCAGGAGCTTGACCATGTCCCTGCGCCGCTCCTCGGAGAGCGGTGGGATGGGGACCCGGATCAGGTTCCCGTCGTTCGACGGGTTCAGCCCCAGGTCGGCCGTCATGATCGCTTTCTCGATATCGCCGATGACGTTCTTGTCGTACGGCTGCACCACCAGCAGCCGGGCCTCCGGCGAGCTCACGTTCGCCACCTGGTTCAGCGGCACCTTCGCGCCGTACGCCTCGACCTTCACCGTATCCAGCAGCGCCGGGCTGGCCTTGCCCGTCCGGACACTGGCGAACTCCCGCCGCATCGCTTCCACGGCGGACTCCATCTGCTGCTTCATTTCATCGATCGTCGGCATCGTCACCTCCGTTCAGCCCCGGGGGGAAACTCGGGGGCAAGATAGGGCGCCCGCCTCTACGATACCAGCGTGCCCACCTCTTCGCCCCGGATCGCCGAGACCACGGCGCTGGGCTCCTGGATGTTGAGCACGATGATCGGCAGGCCGTTGTCCCGGCACAGGCTCACCGCCGCCGCGTCCATCACCTTCAGGTCCTGCGTCATCACGTCCATGAACGACAGCCGCGGGTAGAACTCCGCCTCGGGGTCGCGGTTCGGGTCCGCGCTGTAGACGCCCTTCACCTTCGTCGCCTTGATCAGCACGTCCGCCTCCATCTCGATGGCCCGCAGCACTGCCGCCGTGTCCGTCGAGAAGTACGGGTTCCCCGTCCCGCCCGCGAAGATGGTGACCCGACCCTTCTCCAGATGCCGGAGCGCCCGACGCCGGATATACGGCTCCGCCAGCTCCTCCATCCGGATCGCCGTCATCACCCGCGTCTCGATCTGCCGCTGCTCCATCACGTCCTGCAGCGCCAGCCCGTTAATGATCGTGGCCAGCATCCCCATGTAGTCGGCGTTGACCCGGTCCATCCCCTCGGCGCTCGCCTGAGTGCCTCGCATGATGTTGCCGCCACCGATCACCACGCCCAGCGCCACGCCCAGCTCGTGCGCCGCCTGGATATGATCCGTCAGCCGCTCGATGGCCGAACCGCTGATCCCGAAACCCTGGTCGCCCGCCAGCGCCTCCCCGCTCAGCTTCAGCAGCACCCGCCGGTAACGCAGCGACTCCGGGTCCGCCACGTTCGCCGCCCCAGCCGCCGCCGCGGCCGCGCCCGTCACGCTCCCGCCCTTCCCGGTCCCTTCCGCCGACACCGCTACGCGCCCAGCTCGTAGCGGGCGAACCGGCGGACCTTCGTGTCCGCCACCAGCGCGCCCACCGTCACGTCCGGGTCCTTCACGAACGGCTGCTCAACCAGCGCGTTCTCCTTGTAGAACTTACCGAGCTTGCCCTCCACGATCCGCTCCTGGATGTCCTCCGGCTTGCCCTCCTCCTGCACCTGCTTCAGGTAGACCTGCCGCTCCCGCTCCACCACGTCATGCGGCAGCTCGTCCGCCGTCACCGCCAGCGGCCGGCTCGCGGCGATGTGCATCGCCACGTCACGCGCCAGCTCCTCGCTCGCACCCGCGTCCAGCTCCACCAGCACGCCGATCTTGCCGCCCATGTGCACGTACGCACCCAGCACCCCGTCGCTGTCGAACCGGGCCCAGTTCCGGAAAACCACCTTCTCGCCCGTCTTCGCGCCCGTCTGCGTCACCACCTGCTCCACGGTCCGGTCGCCGCCCTGGAACGCATGCCCCTCCAGCGCCTCGCCCGGACCCTCGCCGTCCGCGTCCTCGTGACGCGCCATGTGCTCGGCCAGCTCCTGCGCCACCGCCTGGAACTCGTCGTTCCGGGCCACGAAGTCCGTCTCGCAGTTCACCTCGACCAGCGCGCCCACACCCGTGTCCTCGTCCACGTATGACGCCACCACGCCCTCGGTGGCTTCCTTCCCCTCACGCTTCGCCACCTTCGCCGCGCCCCGCGAGCGGAGCACGTCGATGGCCGCCTCCATGTCGCCCCCGGTCTCCTGCAGCGCCTTCTTGCAATCCATCATCCCGGCGCCGGTACGGTCCCGGAGCTCCTTCACCTGTGCTGCGCTGATCGCCATGATCTCGTCACCTCGGTTCCTGGTCTTCGACTGTCGTGAAAAAGCGCCGCAGCGTCACGGACTCCGCGACCGCTGTGGCGCTCTCCACAGATCCCGCGACGCGGCTCGCCCTACTCCTTCGCGTCTTCCGCCTCCTCGGCTCCGGCGCTCTCCTCGGCGCTCTCCTCGACGCTCTCCTCGGCCTCCGCCCTCACCGGCTCCGCCTCGTCCCCGGCCTCGTCCGCTTCCCCGGCGGCCTCGGGCGCCTCCGGAGCCTCCGCCTCCGCGGCTTCCTCGACCTCGGTGGCTTCCTCAGCCTCGACAGGCTCCTCGGCCTCGGCGGCTTCCTCGGCCTCGGCGGCCTTCTCCGCGTCGATCGGCGCCGGCGGCTTGCGCGTGGCCTTCTTCGGCGCGGCCACCTTGGCCTCCTCGGCGTCCGCTTCCTCGTCCGACTCGCCCGGCTTCACCTGTTTGATCGCCTCCGGACGCGGACGGCGCTTCTTCGGACGCCGCTTCTTCCGGCTCGGTGCCGGCTTCTCGTCGACCTCCTGCGCTCCGTGCTCCGAGGAGTACGTTACGCCGCCCTCCTCGCCCCGCTCCGCCTGATCCTCCGGCATCTCCCGCCGGGCCATGGCGATGGCGTCGGCGATGGCCTTCGTGATCACGCCCACGCTCCGGATCGCGTCATCGTTGCCCGGGATCGGGTGGTCGATCATGTCCGGGTCCGCGTTCGTGTCCGCGATGGCGATCACCGGGATCTCCAGCTTGTTCGCCTCCCGGACCGCGATCTCCTCCTTCTTTGCGTCCACCACGAAGATGGCCCCCGGCAGACGACCCATGTCCTTCACGCCCACCAGGTACTTGTTCAGCTTCTCCATCTCCCGCTCGAGGAGGAGCTGCTCCTTCTTGGTGTAGAACTCGTAGGCGCCCTCCTCGATCCCGCGCTCCAGCTCCTTCAGACGACGGATCTGCTTCTTGATCGTCTGGAAGTTCGTCATCATCCCGCCGAGCCAGCGCTCGGTCACGTAGAACGCGCCACACCGCTCCGCCTCCTCCTCCACGATCCCGCGAAGCTGGCGCTTGGTGCAGACGAAGAGCACCCGGTCGCCACCCTTCACCACCTCCCGGAGCACCTCCTGCGCCTCCCGGAGCAGCTGATGGGTCTTCTTGAGATCGATGACGTGGATGCCGTTGCGGGCCGCGAAGATGTACTTCCGCATCTTCGGGTTCCAACGACTGCTCTGATGGCCGAAGTGGACGCCGGCCTTGAGCAGCTCCTGAATCTCCGGTGCGACTGCCATACCTGTGCTCTCTTCTCTCTCGGGGTTTTTCGCTTCCACCGCCTTCGTCCGCACCGCCGCCCCTCCCGGGGACCCCGGCGGTCTCGCGTCCAGTCGGTGTGTGTATTTACGGGGCCCGAGCCTCCAGGCCCCGCATGGTCCTGCCGTGCTGCCAGAAGCCGATTACCGCTTCGAAAACTGGTAGCGCTTGCGGGCCTTCGGCTGGCCGGGCTTCTTCCGCTCGACCTTGCGGGCGTCCCGGGTCAGCATCCCGTACTCGCGCAGCACTCCACGGTAATCCTCGTCCAGATCCAGGAGCGCGCGGGCGAGACCCAGCCGGATCGCGCCGGCCTGGCCGGTGAGCCCGCCGCCGTTCGCCACGACCTTCACGTCCCACGTCCCCTCGTTCTCCGTCACCTCCAGCGGCTGCGACGCGTGAAGCCGGTGCGAGTTGCGCGGGAAGTACTCATCGAGCGAACGCCCGTTGATCTCCCACTCGCCCTTGCCCGGGCGCACGTAGACGCGCGCCACGCTGCTCTTGCGACGACCGATCCCGTGATACTGCTGCTCGACCTTGCTGGCCATCAGATCTCCAGTTCCTTCGGCTGCTGCGCTTCGTGCGGGTGCTCGGCGCCCGCGTAGATCTTCAGCTTCTTCAGCATCAGGCGGCCGAGGTTGTTCTTCGGCATCATCCCCTTGACCGCGAGCTCGATCACCCGCTCCGGGTGCTTCTCGCGCATCTCCTTGAACGGGATGTGCTTGTCCCCGCCCATGTAGCCACTGTGGCGGAAGTACGTCTTCTGCTCTTCCTTCTTCCCCGTGACCCGGATCTTCTCGGCGTTGATCACGATCACGTGATCCCCCGTATCCAGGTGCGGCGTATACATGGGCTTGTGCTTGCCGCGAAGCACCTTCGCGACCTCACTGGCGAGCCGGCCGAGCACCTTCTCCTCGGCATCCACGACCCACCACGCCCGCTCGATTTCCGTCGGCTTCGGCGTGTACGTCTTCATTCGTCCCGATTTCCCGTTGCAAGCGGCCGCAAAAACGGCCTGAGCGAAACAGCTTTGAAGGATAGGGGAGACGACGAGGAGTGTCAACCGCCGCGCGCCGACGCCCGTGCCGTCGCGTCGCCTAGCTCGTGAACGTCTCCAGGAACCGGGCCCGGGACTGGTGGCGGAGGCGCACCAGCGCCTTCTCCTTGATCTGCCGGACCCGCTCGCGGGTGACGCCGAGGATGGCGCCGATCTCCTCGAGGGTCATCGGCTCCTGGCCGTCCAGGCCGAAGTAGAGGCGGAGGATCTTGGCCTCCCGCTCCTTGAGGGTGCCCAGCGCCTCCTCGACCGTATCCATGAGCGCCTGGTCGTACGTCTCGTCATCGGGGCCCGCGGCGAACTGGTCTGGCAGGTAGTCCAGCAGCCGGTTGTCCTCGCCGGGGGTGAGGGGCGCATCCAGGGAGAGGTGGCTCTGCGAGAGGGACAGCGTGCGCCGGACTTCCTCCTCGCTCAGGTCCAGCTCGTCGGCCAGCTCCTCCACCGTCGGCTCGCGGCCCAGCTCCTGCAGCAGCGCGGCGGAGCGCTTCCCGATCCGGTGCAGCGCACCCGCCCGGTTCAGCGGCACCCGCACGATCCGACTCTGCTCCGCCAGTGCCTGGAGGATCGCCTGCCGGATCCACCAGACGGCGTAAGAGATGAACTTGATCCCCTTGGTCTCATCGAACTTGTGGGCGGCCCGGATCAGGCCGAGGTTGCCCTCGTTGATGAGATCGCTCAGCGCCACGCCCTGGTTCTGGTACTTCTTCGCGACGCTGACCACGAAGCGGAGATTGGACCGGACCAGCTTGTCCAGCGCTTCCTCGTCGCCCGCCCGGATCCGCTGGGCGAGCTCGACTTCGTCCTCGCGCTTCAGCAGCGGGTACGCACTGATCTCCTTCAGGTACTGGTCGAGAGAGCTCTTGTCGTAGCGCCCTCTCCGCGAGCTGAACGCCATGGCGCGCTCCGCGAGCGAGGAGTCCTTACGTGTGCCGCGCCGGCCGGGCCGGCGCATCTATGGACGGGGTCTCCCCCGCCGATCGGGCGGCGAGCCGCCCGCCTCCGTCGCTTAGTCGATGGCGCCGCCGATCCGATCCCACCGGATCTCGGTGAGCCAGGGGACCTGGTCCAGGGCGCGCGGGTTGAAGGAGTAGTAGACGAAGAGAGGCTTCCCCTTGATGGACGACGCGCTCACGAACCCCCAGTAGCGGGAGTCCTCCGAGTCGTCCCGGTTGTCCCCGAGCATGAAGTACTGTCCCCCGGGCACCACCAGCGGGCCCCAGTTGTCGCGAGTCGGCCGGTACCGGATCCGCGCGGCCGGGTCCAACAGGTAATCGAGCTGCCAGTACATGTCCGCCGCGTGCGTGTCCAGCGGGTCCGCGTAACGCACGTACTCCTCCGCCACGGGGACCCCGTTGCGGAAGAGCACCTTGTCGCGCATCTCCAGCGTGTCTCCGGGCACGCCCACCAGCCGCTTCACGTAGTTCTTCGCCGGCTCGTGCGGCGGCGAGAAGACCACCACATCGCCGCGGTGCGGCTCGTCCAGCGCCGGCAGCCGGACGTGCGTGCCGGGCACCTGCGCCCCGTAGACCGCCTTGTTCACCAGCAGGAAGTCCCCCACCAGCAGCGTGTTCTCCATGCTCGCCGTGGGGATCCGGAACGCCTCGATCACGAAGGTCCGCAGGAGCAGGAACAGCGTGAGCGCGATGACGAGCGACTTGATCCACTCCCACGTCCACCGGCTCACCGAAGCGACCCGGCGGCGCGTGGCGCCGGCCTCGCGTCTGCCGTCGCCCGCCGACTCGGCGGGCTCCGGTGGCTGGGTCTCGGGATCCATGGTCATGCGAAAAAACTGGTCCTGTGTGCGCGGGCGTGTCAAATGCGGACGCGGGCGGAAACGGAGATGATAGCGGCCGCCGGTGCGCGCGCGCTACCCCACCCGCGCACTGCGGCCCCGCCGACACCGGTCGACGGGGCCGCGGCTTCGGGCCACCCGGTCCGGGCGCAGGGCCCCCGGGCGCCGGTACGCTACGGCGTCAGGTCGTACGTGTCGATCTGCGCCCGCTGGAGCCGACCGCTGTAGTCCACGTAGACCACCTTCGTCTCCGTGTAGAACTCGTACACCTCCCAGCCGCCCTCGCGGTGTCCGTTCCCGGTCTGCTTCACCCCGCCGAACGGGAGGTGCGCCTCGGCGCCGATGGTCGGGGCGTTGATGTAGGTGATCCCGTTGTCCAGCTCCGTCATCGCCAGGAAGCTGTTCCGGACGTCCTCGGTGTAGATCGAGCTCGAGAGCCCGAACTCCACCTCGTTGTTCACCCGGATCGCCTCGTCCAGGTCCTTCACCTTGATCACGCTCAGGACCGGGCCGAAGATCTCCTCCAGCGCCAGCCGCTCACCGGGCTTCACGCCCGTCAGGATCGTGGGTTCGAAGAACCAGCCGCCGTCCAGGTCGCCGCCCGTGGCTCGCTTCCCGCCGGTCAGCACCTCGTCGCCCTCCT
>CAZSBL010000034.1:0-26331 GCA_964605205.1 uncultured Gemmatimonadaceae bacterium | reverse complement strand
GCCGAGCACGGGCGGGAGCGGCTGCTGCGGGAGAACGGCTCCTGGACGCTGCGGGCCTCCCAGCGCCCGCTGGATGACCAGGAGGTCTGGTCACTCTGCGACGAGGCGCCGGACCGGTTCTCCGCCAACGTGGTGCTGCGGCCGGTGGTGGAGAGCGCCGTGTTCCCCACGCTGGCATACGTGGGGGGGCCGGGGGAAACCCGGTACCTGGCGCAGACCGGCTGCCTTTTCGAGGCGCACGGGATTGGGATGCCCGTCGTCTACCCGCGGCTGACCGTGACGCTGATCGAGGGGAAAGTACGGAAGGTGCTGGACAAGTTCGGGCTCGACGAGCCCGATTTCCTGGCTCGCCCCGTCCACGAGGTGGTCTCCGCCGTGGTCCGAGACGATGTGCCCGACGCGGTGCAGGAGGCCGTGAACGAGCTGCGGCAGGCGCTCCAGGAGAAGTACCAGGCGCTGTACGACGCCGCCGAGCCCATCGATCCGACGCTGAGGGGCCCGATCTTCCACGCCCGCAACGAGGCGTTCAAGGCCATCTCCGACGTGGAGAAGAAGATCCGACACCACGTAAAGCTGAACGAGGAGACGGAGCTGGAGCAGATCGAGAAGGCGGCCATCAACCTGGCGCCGGAAGGGAAGCCGCAGGAGCGCGTGCTGAATGTACACCAGTACCTGGCCCGCTACGGCCCCGATCTGATCCCCGCCATTCTGGAGCGTATGGAGGTGGAGCTCGAAGAAGCTCACCCCGGCTGGACAGAGGTGGACTGCGGATAGCCGCCCGGCGCGCCCTGCAGGTTGCCCGAGTGAATCCCGGCACTCTATCATGGCTCCATGATGTGGAGCGTCTTTCTGATCCTTGTGCTTCTGATCCCTCTGGTGGCGGTCATCCTGGACTCGCGTCTGGGGCGGGCGCTGGCCAGTCGGATCGAGGGCGGCGGCCCCGAGCACGCCCGCCTGGCCGCCCTCGAGGCGGAGGTAGACCGGCTCTCGACGGAGCTGGAGCGCCTCCATGAGCAGACGGAGTTCGTGACCCGTCTCCTGGAGGAGCGGACCACCGGAGAGGGCGCAGGAGCCACGGAGCGTCCCTCGTTCCCGCCCGACGAGGCCGGTGGCTGAGACGGGGCGCGAGGGTTCCGCCCGCTCCGCCCAATGGGTGGCGGCGGGCATTCTTCTGAGCCGGATCGCCGGGCTCGTCCGGGAAGCCTTCATCGGGAAGTACCTGGGTACCTCGTTCGCCGCGGATGCCTGGCGGGCGGCGCTTCGGCTCCCGAACGTGCTCCAGAACCTGCTCGGGGAAGGGACGCTGAGCGCGTCGTTCATCCCGGTCTATTCGGAGCTGCTGGAACAGGGGCGGGAAGAGGAGGCGGGGCGGGTAGCCGGCGCCATCTTCGCGCTCCTGGTGGCGGTGGCGGGCGGGTTGGCGCTGGTGGGCGTGGTGGCGGCGCCGGTCCTGGTCTCGGTCTTCACGCCCGGCTTCGTCGGGGGCCCCGAGTACGAGCTCACGGTCCGCCTGGTCCGGATCATCTTCCCGATGGCCGGGGTGCTGGTCCTCTCGGCGTGGTCGCTCGGGGTCCTGAACAGCCACAGGAAGTTCTTCATCCCCTACGTGGCGCCGGTGCTGTGGAACGCAGCGATCATCGGCGCCATGATCGCCTTCGGCGCCGGGGCGACCCAGTCGTCGCTCACGGTGATCATGGGGTGGGCCGCGCTCCTGGGTGGTGGCCTCCAGTTCGGGATCCAGCTGCCGTGGGTGATCCGGGTCAGCCGCGGCCTCCGGATCCGCTGGGCCATGAAGCTGGCCGGCGTGCGCGAGACGGTCCGGAACGCCGGCCCCGCCATCGCCGGGCGCGGCGTGGTCCAGATCAGCGGCTACGTGGACATTTTCCTGGCCTCGCTCCTGGCCACCGGCGCCGTGGCCACGCTGACGTACGCCCAGACGCTTTACTTCCTGCCCATCAGCCTCTTCGGCATGGCTGTGGCCGCAGCGGAGCTGCCCGAACTCTCCCGGGAGCGGGCCGCCCCCGAGCGGATCCGGGAGCGGGTCAACCGGGGCCTCGGGCAGGTGGCCTTCTACGTCATCCCGTCGATTCTGGCCTTCTGGGTGGTGGGTGACGTAATCGTGGCCGCCGTCTACCAGCGGGGCGAGTTCACCCGCGCTGACACCCTCGTCACCTGGGCGATCCTCGCCGCCTACAGCATCGGCCTCTTCGCCTCCACCGGCACGCGGGTCTTTTCGTCGGCGTTTTTCGCCCTGCACGACACGAAGACCCCGGCCAAGGTGGCGGCCCTGCGGGTGGCCCTCTCCGCCGCCGTCGGCATCGTCCTCATGGTCCAGTTCGGCGAGGTCTCCTTCAACGGCGCCTCCCTCGGGCCGCTCACGATCCCGGCCTTCTCCTTCGGGCCGTACGGCTTCGGGATCTGGGAGATCCGGCCGGTCGGGGGCGAGACCCTCGGTCCCGTGGGGCTTACGGGGGCCGCGGGGTTCGCGGCGTGGCTCGAATGGTGGATCCTCCGGCGTCGCCTGGTGGCCGCCGTAGGCGACGTACGGCCGCCCATGGGTGACGTGGCCCGCATGCTCGCCGCCGGAATCGTGGCCGCCGGCGCGGGGCGTGGGCTCACGGCCGTGCTCCCCGACCTGGGGACGGTGGGTACCGCCGTGGTGGTGCTGGGCGCCTTCGGCGCGCTCTACATGGGCCTGAGCCGCCTGTTCGGGCTCCAGGAGGGCCGGACGTTCATCGACCGGTTCCGACGGCGATTCCAGCGACGCTGACCCGGTGGGGCCGTCCTCACTCGGGCCAATCGGCGGGGCGCGGCGTGGCCCGGAACGACACGGGACCGCGGGGTACTACACGCCGGACCCGAAACGCAGTGAGCCGCCTGTGACCACGCTGGACCGCAAGCTCGACACGCTCCCGAACCAGCCGGGCGTCTACCTGTTCAAGGACGCCGGGGGCGAGATCCTGTATATCGGCAAGGCGAAGTCGCTCCGGAGCCGCGTCCGGGGCCACTTCAGCCAGGATCCCGCCACGTCCATCAAGAACCGGGAGATGCTGCGTCGGGCGGAGGACGTGGACACCATCGTGGTAGGGAGCGAGGCCGAGGCGCTGCTGCTGGAGTCGAACCTGATCAAGACGCATCAGCCGCGCTTCAACATCCGGCTCAAGGACGACAAGCGGTACCCGTACATCAAGGTGACCGTCCAGGAGCCGTTCCCCCGGGTTTTCGTGACTCGCCGGGTGGAGAACGACGGCTCGAAGTACTTCGGCCCGTACACCGAGGTGGGGGCCATGCGGCAGGCGCTCGAAGTGGTGAAGCGGGCGTACACCGTCCGCAGCTGCCGCTACGACCTGCCCGAGGACACCCCCAGCCGCCCGTGCCTCGACTACCATATCGGCCGCTGCCAGGCCCCGTGCGTCGGCTACCAGTCCGAGGCGGACTACCGGGCCATGATCGGAGAGATCCTCGACGTCCTCGGAGGCAAGACCGACGAGGTGCGCCAGCGGGCGAGCGCGGAGATGGAGGCGGCGGTGGACGCTCTGGATTTCGAGCGGGCGGCCAGGCTGCGAGACACCCTGGCCGGGCTCGACGCCATCGAGCGGCGCCAGCGGGCGCTGGACGTCCGGGGCGGCGACCAGGACGTGGTGGGCGTGGCACGGGACGGTGACCACGCCACCTCCGTCCTCCTCCGGATCCGGGGCGGGAAGCTCCTCGGGCGGGAGGTGGACCACTTCGAGAACCTGGAGGAGGAGGGCGAGGAGTCGGTGGTGGCCGCCGTCGCCACGCGATTCTACCTGGGTCGCGGCGAGCACGGCCGGTCCGATCTTCCGAGGGAGGTCCTCCTGCCCATGGACTTCGAAGACCGGGAGGCGCTGGAGGAGATCCTGAACGAGGTGTCCGACCGGAAGGTCGTGCTCCACGTTCCGCAGCGGGGCGAGAAGTGTCGCCTGGTCGAGCTGGCGGCCCGGAACGCCCGGCACATGCTCGAGGAACGCTCCGTCATGGACCAGGCGGTCAGGGCCCGGGCCGACGACGTGGTCTACGAGCTCCAGGAGGCTCTCGAGCTCAAGGTGGTCCCCCGCCTCATCGTCTGCTTCGACATCTCCCACACCCACGGCACCGAGGTGGTGGGCAGCGCCGTGGTCTTCGAGAACGGCGAGCCGAAGAAGTCCGAATACCGCCGGTTCAAGGTGCGCGGGGAGTGGGGAAACGATGACTATCGCTCCATGGCCGAAGTGGTCGGCCGCTACTTCCGCCGGCGGCTGGACGAGGGGGAGCCCGTGCCCGAGCTGGCCGTGATCGACGGCGGCAGGGGGCAGCTCTCGGCGGCGGCGAAGGCCCTCGACGAGGGCGGCGTCACCGACGTCCAGCTGTGTGCGCTGGCCAAACGGGAGGAGGAAGTCTACCGTCCCGGACGATCGGAACCGTACCGGCTGCCGCGGACTCACCCGGGACTGCGGCTGCTGCAGCGGGTCCGCAACGAAGCGCACCGGTTCGCCCACGCCTACAACCGCAAGCTGCGGGGCCGGCGTACGCTCTCCAGCGAACTGTCGGAGGTCCCGGGGGTGGGCCCGAAGCGGCAGCAGGTGCTCCTCAGCCGGTTCGGGAGCGTGAAGGCGATCCGGGAGGCCGGCGCCGAAGAGATCGCCGCCGTTCCCGGCTTCTCCGACGCGCTGGCCACCACCATCATGGAACACCTGGACGACGCATGAGCCGAACCCGAACCCGCTTCGCGCCCAGCCCCACCGGCGAGCTCCACGCCGGGAACGTCCGGATCGCCGTGCTGAACTGGCTCATGGCACGGCATCACGACGGCCAGTTCATCCTCCGGATCGAGGACACCGATGTCGACCGCAACGTGGCCGACGCCGAGGCGGGCCTCATGGACGACCTGCGCTGGCTCCGGCTCGACTGGGACGAGGGCCCCGGCACCGGCGGACCCCACGCCCCCTACCGGCAGAGCGAGCGGCTCGACCTGTACCGGCGCCGGGCCGGCGCGCTCCTCGACGCCGGCAAGGCGTACCGCTGCTTCTGCTCGCCCGAGACCCTTCAGGCCGCCCGCGAGGAGGCCCTCGCCTCCGGCAACAGCCCTCGCTACCCCGGCACCTGTCGGGCCCTCGGCGCCGAAGAGTCCGCTCGCCGGGCGGCGGCGGGGGAAGAGCACACGCTGCGGCTCCGCACCCCCGACCGGGGCCAGATCGTGGTCGCCGACGTGATTCGGGGCCGAGTCACCTTCGATGCCTCCGAGATCGGCGATTTCGTGATCCGCCGCTCCGACGGCCTCCCGACCTACAACTTCGCGGTGGTGGTCGATGACGCCGCCATGGCCATCTCCCACGTGATCCGGGGCGCCGGCCACCTGTCGAACACGCCCCACCAGATCCTGGTGTACCGGGCCCTGGGCGAGGCGCCGCCGGTGTTCGCCCATGCCCCAACCGTGCTGGCACCGGAGGGCGGCAAACTCTCCAAGCGGGCGGGCGCCCGTCCGCTGCGGGAGCTCCGCCAGCAGGGCCTCCATCCGGACGGCGTGGTCAACTACCTTTCGCTCCTCGGGTGGTCCAGCCCCTCCGAAGACGAGGTCCTGACCCGGGAGCGTCTCATCGACGAGGTCACCCTCGACCGCGTCAACGCCGGCGACGTCACCTTCGACCCCACCAAGATGCGCTGGCTCTCCGGGCAGCATATCGCGGCCATGCCCCTCGACGCCCTCGTCGAGGCCACCCGCCCCTTCGTCGAGGACTCGCCGTACGCCGCGCTCCTGGACGACGGCTACCCGCAGGCCCTCGACGCCGTCCGCTCCCACCTCGACGCCTTCGGCGACGTCACCAACCACCTGGCGCCCTTCCTCGGCCCCGACCCCCACGCGCCCCCGTACCGGCCCGCGCCCGGCGAGACCGCGGTGATCGCGGCCGTACGTGACGCCCTGGCCGACGTGGCACCGTGGGAGCCCGGCGCCATCCAGTCGGCGTTGAAGGCGGCCGGGAAGGCCGTCGGGGTGCGCGGTCGCGAGCTCTACGCGCCAGTCCGCCAGGCACTTACGGGCGAAGAGCACGGCCCGCCCCTCGGCGCCGTGATCGCCGTGCAGGGGCGGGAGCGGGCACGACGGCTCCTGGACGCGGCCGCCGCTGGAGGCGACGGGGTTTGACCCGGGCTCGACACCCACCCTACATTGCCGCGCCTATGGATGGCACGGAGGGGACCGAGTGCGCGGACTGATCGTCGACCCGTTCGCGGGGATCAGCGGTGACATGTTCATCGGAGCCCTGGTCGACCTGGGGCTGTCGGAGCAGTGGCTGCATTCGTTCGTGGCCTCCCTCGAGCTGGGCGTGGACGTCACGGTCGAGCGCGTGGACCGGGCCGGAATCGCATGCACTCGTGTAGTCTTCGAGCTCCCGAGGGACACGGAGCACCGCGGACTGTCGGATGTGCTGGAGGTAATCCGCGGCCGGTCGCTGCCGGAGCCGATCCGGGAGCGGGCGGCGGCGGTGTTCCGGCGCCTGGCGGAAGCGGAGGCGTCGGTCCACGGCGTGAGCGTGGACGAGGTCCACTTCCACGAGGTGGGTGCCGTCGACGCCATCGTGGATGTGTTGAGCGTGGTGGCGGGCGTGGAAGAGCTGGGCTGTGAGCGGCTCTACACCCGGCCGGTGGCCGTGGGAACCGGGACGGTGGCCATGGCCCACGGGGAGCTCCCGCTGCCGGCGCCGGCCACGGCGCGGCTGCTGGAAGGGCTCGCCGTGCGGGAGACCGGGTACGCCGAGGAGTGTACCACGCCCACCGGCGCTGCGCTCCTGGCCGAGCTTACGGATGGAACGTCCCCGCCGACGGAAGTGATATACGGGCGGAGCGGGTACGGCGCCGGGGCCCGGAACCCCGCTGGCCGTGCGAACTGCCTCCGGTTGGTCACGTGCCGTGTACCGAGGGAAGCGGAGGGTGAGACGCCCGGGCCGCAGGAAGCGGTCTACGCCTTGCAGGCGGATGTGGACGACCTGTCGCCGGAGTACGTGGCGGCCGCCCGGGAGAGCCTGATGGCGGCCGGGGCGTTGGACGTGACCATGCTGCGGGTCGACATGAAGAAGGGACGACCGGGCGTGCGGCTCGAAGCGCTGGCGCCGGCGGCGTCATTGAACGGGGTGCTGAACGCGTTCTTTACCGGGACCTCGACCATCGGGGTCCGGTACTGGCGCGTCGAGCGAGCGGTACTGGAACGCGCCGAGGAGAAGATGGAGTGGCGGGGTCACACGGTCCGCGTGAAGCGGGTCACCCTGCCGGACGGATCGATCCGGCGGAAGCCGGAGTACGACGACGTAGCCGCTGCAGCCCGGGCGGAGGGATTGAGTCCCTGGGAGGTACGGGCGGAGATCGGATAAGGAGCGAGCCGGTACGGCTCGGATATCGGAGACGAGGAGAGGACAGATTCCCATGAATAAGGGAGGATATCGGATGATCCGCGGGAGAGGGCTCATCCTGGCCATGACGGTGGTGTTCGCCGCGGCTTGCGCCAGTGCGGGAGGCGGCGGCGATGCGGCCGCGCCGGAAGAGGCGGGCAACCGTCCACGGGACAATTCGTTCACCAACACGGCGGGCGTGCACCTTGTGCAGGCCGCTACCACGGAGGGCGAGGAAGCCCGCAGCCACTATCAGGACGCGCTCGCGGCGGCCTTGGAGGGGATGGAGGCCGACTCGACCAACCCGAAGTCGTACTTGCAGGCGGGTCAGGCCGCCATCGGGCTGGAGAACTGGACGCAGGCCGACACGATGCTGGCCAGGGCCCTCGAGCTGTACCCCGGCTATGATGAGCAGATCGTGGCCGAGAGGGAGGAAGCGTGGGTGACGGCGTACAACACCGCCGCGGAGGCGCTCCAGGGTGGTGACGTCCAGACGGCGCTGGAGTACTTCGAAGCCGCCGACCTCATGTACAGGGAACGGCCGGAAGCCATGTTGGCTCTGGGTTCGGTCTACACGCAGATGGGGCAGATTTCGGAGGCGGCCGACGCGTACCGTGACGCCTTCGAGGTCCTGAGCGGGCCGCCGCCGGAGGGGATGACCGAGGAGCAGACCGTGGGCTGGGCGGATGACCGACAGGTGGCCGCGTTCAACGCGGCGCAGCTGAAGGCGCAGAGCGGAGAGTTCGGCGAGGCCGCCGAGGTGCTCCAGGCGTTCCTCTCGGAGAACGAGGAACGGCTGGAAGCGTCCACGCAGCTGCGGGCGAAGACCGCCCTGGCCGGGTTCCTGGCCCAGGCCGGCCGGCAGGACGAGGCCGAACAGCTCTACAACGAGATTTTCGCCCGCGAGGACCTGACCAGCGCCGAATACTTCCAGGTCGGAATCGGATTCTTCAACACCGGCGACTACGAGCGGGCGGCGGAAGCGTTCCAGGCGGCGGCCGATATGAACCCGTACTCGCGGGATGCGCTGCTGAACCTGGTGCAGTCGTTCTACTCTCTCGCCCTCGACCTCGAGGAGGAGGAGCAGACGCCGGAGCGCGATGAGCGGTTGAACGAGATCTACGACCAGCTGCTGGCCGCCGCGGAGGAGGTTCGCGTCCTCGATCCGCTCAACCGGAACCTGATGTCCTTCATGCTGCGGTCGCTCCGTGCCAAGGCCGACTTGGCCGAGGCAGTGGAAGCCGAGGCGCTGATGCAGCGGACGCAGGAGCTCTACCGGACGTACCAGAACCAGCCGTACGGGGTGGACAACATCTCTGTGAGCATCACCCAGAACGATCAGGCACGGGTCACGGGCGAGCTGGCGAATCTCAGCGGCACGGCCGGTGAGGAGGTCCAGATCCGCTTCGCGCTGGTCGACCAGCAGGGTACTGTGGTGGCGGAAGACATCGTTACCGTCACGGTGCCCGAGCAGAACAGCGCCGTACAGTTCAGCACCACTCTCGACGCCGAGCCCGGCACGTTCGCCGGCTGGATGTACGAGATCGTGGACTGAGCGCGGGACCGTTTTCCCAGGGAAGGGCGCCGTCCTCCGGGGCGGCGCCTTTCTTTTTGCCCCTCCCCGCGGTACGCTTTCGACAGTCAACCCACGATGCCTGTTGGAACGAGCGAACGAGGGAACGAGGGAACGCCGATGCAGGAATGTCCGGAGTGTGGGACCCTGGTGGCCGACGGCCACGCCGTGTGCCCGAGCTGCGGCTACGGGCTCCTGGCGAAGACGCGGACGTGCGAACACTGCAAGGAGACCATCGCGGCGGAGGCCCAGGCGTGTCCGGCCTGCGGACACCTGGCCACGCCGGAGACCTGCGACCGTCACCCCGACCGCGAGGCTCCCGGCCAGTGCGCCCTCTGCGGCGTCCGGCTCTGCGCGGAATGCGAGACAGGCGATCGCTATCACCTCTGCGCGGACCACGCCGAGATCCCCATTGTCGAGGGGTGGGCGCAGGTACTGGCGCTCCCGAACGAGGTCCAGGCCCAGCTCATCGAGGAGAACCTGCGGGCCGAGGGGATCGATAGCCGCATCCTGTCGAAGAAGGACCACTTCGCCATTCCCGTGGAGTTCGGCGACCTGGCCAACGTGCGCGTCCTGGTGCCGACCTACGCCTACCAGGAGGCGCAAACGGTGCTCGAGGCCCACACCGGGCTGGGCGGGAACGTGACGTTCGGCTGTCCGAATTGCGGAGAGCCCTACGACGAGGGCCAGGCCGAGTGCGCCGCGTGCGGTGAGCCGCTGGCCTGACCCTCGCCGAATGGTCGCGCACCGGGTGGCCCACCGCCGCCGCGACGAAACCCGGACGGGGTGCGCGGGTACACGTGTGACGTCGGTCTCGCAGGGAACGGAAGTCAGCGAGGGCGGTCCCCGGGGCCGCCCTTCTTCGTGAGAGAGCCATGGTACACATCGCCGAAATCCAGCCGGGCAGCATCGCCGAGGAGCTCGAGCTCCGCATCGGCAGCCGCATCGTGCGGATCAACGGCGACATCGTCCGCGACACCATCGACTTCCGGTTTATGGAGGCCGATGGCCGCCTCGAGGTGGAGGTGCAGGATCCCGACGGTGACGGCGCGCTCTACGATATCGAGAAGCCCGCCAGCGAGTCGCTGGGCGTGATCCCCGGCCCCGACGCGGTCCGGGAATGCGCCAACAAGTGCGTCTTCTGCTTTATCGACGGGAACCCGCCGGACGTCCGCGACGCCCTCTACCTGCGCGACGACGATTTCCGGCTCTCGTTCACGTACGGCGCCTACGTCACCCTCACGAACCTGGGCCCGAAGGGCTTCGAGCGGCTGATCGAGCAGCGGCTCAGCCCGCTCTACGTGAGCGTACACGCCACGGAGCCCGAGATCCGGATGAAGCTTCTGGGCGTGCCCCGGGGCGGCGATATCGTCGAGAAGCTGGAAATGCTGACCGGGGCCGGCACCGAGGTGCACACCCAGGTGGTGCTCTGTCCCGGGTGGAACGACGGCCCGCACCTCGACCACACCATCGCGGATCTCTGGGCGCTGGGCCCCAACGTCCTCACGCTCTCCGTGGTGCCCGTCGGACTCACGAAGTACAACGTGAACCGCCCCGTGCGGCACCTGACGGCCGAGGAGGCGCGCCGGGCCATCGACCAGGTGGAGGCCGCCCGGGAGCGGGCCCTGGCGGAGCGCGGGATCGGCTGGGCGTACGCCGCCGACGAGATGTTCCTCGCCGCCGGCCGCCCGATCCCCGAGGAGCCCTACTACGACGACTGGCCGCTCACCGAGAACGGCGTGGGCGCCGTCCGCCAGTTCATGGAGGATGGGGCCGGCGTCCTGGCCGAGCCGCCGGCGCTGGACGGCGCCATCGGGATCGTCACCGGCACCCGGATGGGTGAGGTCTTGGCGCCGCTCGTGGCCCGGCTGGCCGAGGCCACCGGCGCCGACCTGCGGGTAATCCCGGTGGAGAACCGGCTGTTCGGCCCCACGGTCACCACCGCGGGGCTGCTTCCCGGCAAGGACGTGCGAGACGCGGTGGCCGCGGCCCACGATCTCCACACGGTGCTGATCCCCGCCGAGGCGCTGAACGACGACGACCTCTTCATCGACAACCTCCCCTTCGACGAGCTGGCGGAGTCCGTGACCCCCCGGGTGCTCCCGGCCTATCAACTCTCAGGAGCGCTGGCGCAGCTGTGAGCCGACCTCTCCCTTCCGTGGCCATCGTGGGCCGCCCGAACGTGGGCAAGTCCACCCTCTTCAACCGGATCGTGGGCCGCCGCAAGGCCATCGTGGAGGACACGCCCGGCGTCACCCGTGACCGCAACTTCGAGCGGGCCGACTGGGCCGGCCGCGAGTTCTACGTGGTGGACACCGGCGGCCTCGAGCCCGACGCCGATGAGCCCATGGCCGTGGCGATCCGTCGACAGGTGGAGGCGGCGCTGGAGGAGGCCGAGGTCGTCGCCTTCGTGGTGGATACGAAGGATGGCGTCCAGCCGCTCGACCTGAAGATCGCCGATATCCTCCGGAAGACGGAAACGCCCACCGTCCTGCTGGTGAACAAGGTCGACAACCTTCCGGAGGACATGTCCCACCTGGACTTCTGGGAGCTGGGGCTCGGAGAGCCGCAGCCGGTGAGCGCCCTCTCGGGGAAGGGGAGCGGCGATGCGCTGGACGCCATCGTGGAGCACCTCCCGGAGCGCGAGGAGCCCCCCGAGGAGGCGCTCAGCGTGGCGGTGGTCGGGAAGCCCAACGTCGGGAAGTCCAGCTTCATCAACAAGCTCCTCGGTGAGGAGCGGCTGGTGGTGAGTGAAGAGGCGGGCACCACCCGGGACAGCATCGACACCATCATGCGCTACCACGGCCGGACGCTGGCCTTCGTCGACACCGCCGGGCTGCGCCGCCAGTCCCGGATCCACGAAGACCTGGAGTTCTACGCCGCCCTCCGGACCGAGCGGGCCGTGCAGCGCGCCGATGTGTGCCTTCTGCTGGTCGATGGCACCGAGGAGGTCCACGTGCAGGACCTGAAGATCGCCGAGAAGGCCTGGGACGCCGGCTGCGGGCTGGTGGTGGTGGTCAACAAGTGGGATCTGGTGCAGAAGGACAACGTGACCGCGCCCGCCTACGAGCGGTATATCCGGGAGCGCGCCCCGTCGCTGCGCTGGGCGCCGGTGATCTTCACGTCCGCGCTGACGGGGCTGCGCGTCCAGAAGACGCTGGACCGGCTGATCGCGGTGGCGGAGGAACGGGCCCGCCGCATCTCCACCTCCGAGGTCAACGACGTACTGCAGGAACTGGCGGACCGCCAACCGCCTCCGCATTATCGAGGTCGACCGGTTAAGATGCTGTACGCCACGCAGAGCGGCACCAACCCTCCGACCTTCGTGATCTTCGTGAATCAGAAGCTGGGCATCACGGACAACTACCGGCGGTACCTCTACAACGGGTTCCGCGACGCCTGGGGCTTCCTCGGCTCGCCGATTCGGATCAAGTTCCGCAGCCGGAAGGCGCCCCGGTGATCGGGGGGCTCCTCCTCCTGGCCTATCTCGTGGGCGCCACGCCCACCTCCTACCTGGTGGGCCGGCTGGTCTACGGGATCGACCTCCGGGGCCACGGGAGCGGCAACCTGGGCGCCACCAACGTGTTCCGGGTCCTGGGCTGGCGCGCCGCCGTGCCCGTGGGCCTCGTGGATGTCGCCAAGGGATGGGCTCCGGCCGCCCTGTTCCCGCGATGGGACCAGACCCCCGAGCCCGAATGGGCGCTGGTCTACGGCGCCACCGCCATTGTCGGACACGTTTTCTCGGTCTTCGTGAAGTTCAAGGGCGGCAAGGGCGTGGCCACCAGCGCCGGTGTCTTCACGGCCCTCGCGCCCTGGGCCACACTGGCCGCGCTGGTGATCTGGGTCGTGACCGTCGCCGCCAGCCGGATCGTGTCCCTCGGGTCGCTGTTGGCGGCCGTGACGCTGCCCGTGGCCGTATACTTTACCGATGAGCCCAGGGTCACCTTCTGGCTGGCCGTCGGGCTCGCCGTTTTCATCATCTACGCGCACCGGTCGAACATCGGCCGGCTCGTGCGCGGAGAAGAGAACCGCTTCGGCGGGAAGGGGAGTACGTGAGCGAAACCGTCGCCGTCATCGGGGCCGGCAGCTGGGGCACCACGCTGGCCAACCTGCTGGCCAAGAAGGGGCACCGCGTGCGTCTCTGGTCGTACGAGGACGACGTCACCGAGGCGATCCGGACCGAGGGCCGGAACACCGTCTATCTCCCTGACGTGGACCTGTCGGAGAAGCTGCACGGGACCTCCGACATGGCGGAGGCGGTAGACGGAGCCGGCGTGGTGCTCTCGGTCAGCCCGTCGCAGCACGTGCGGAAGGTGATGTCCCGGGCGGCGGACGGGATCGATCCCGCCGCGCTCCTCGTCAGCGCGTCGAAGGGAATCGAGACCACCACGTTGGACACCATGGCCGACGTGCTGGAAGATACGCTCCCGGATCTGACGGCCCGCGAGTTCTGTTTCCTTTCGGGCCCCAGCTTCGCGGTGGAAGTCTCCGGTGAGCACCCCACGGCGGTGACCGTGGCGAGCCGCGACAGCGAGGCCGCCGAGCGGGCCCAGGCACTCTTCCAGACCGACTACTTCCGGGTCTACACCAGCCACGACGTGACCGGCGTGGAGCTGGGCGGCGCCCTCAAGAACGTCATGGCGCTGGCCGCCGGGATGGTGGCCGGGCTCGGCTTCGGCCACAACACCATGGCGGCGCTCATTACCCGGGGGCTGGTGGAGCTGACCCGCCTGGCCGTGGCCATGGGGGCCAGCGAGCGCACGCTGGCGGGGCTCTCGGGGATGGGCGACCTGATCCTGACCTGCACCGGCGACCTGAGCCGGAACCGGACCGTGGGCGTCCAGCTGGGGAAGGGGAAGACCCTCGACGAGATCCTCTCCTCCATGCGGATGGTGGCCGAGGGCGTCGAGACCACCCGGGCCACCCACGAGCTGGCCCAGCGCGAGGGGATCGAGATGCCCATCACGGCCCAGGTCCACGCCGTGCTCTTCGAGGGCCACCCGCCCGCCGACGCCGTGCGGGAGCTCATGATGCGTGACCCGAAGCCGGAGTTCTGGGCATGAGCAGCCCCATCATGCGCAAGGAGTACTACTCCATCGGCGAGGTCTGCGACCTGGTGGACCTCAAGCCCCACGTGCTGCGCTACTGGGAGAGCCAGTTCCCGCCACTGAAACCCTCGAAGAACCGGGCCGGGAACCGCGTCTACCAGCGCAAGGAGATCCGGCTGATCATGCTGGTCAAGCGCCTCCTCTATTCCGAGCGCTACACCATCGAGGGGGCGAGGCAGAAGCTGGAGGAGCTGCGCAAGGGCGGAGACTACGAGGAGGCCACCCGCCAGACCCTCGACGTCGCCACAGTGGAGGAGATCCGCTCCGAGCTCCAGGAGATCCTCGAGCTCCTGCGGGGCGACACCGTCGGCTGATGCGTATTCTCGTCACCAACGATGACGGCTACCTCGCCCTCGGGATCCGGGCCCTCGTGAAGGCCGCCGACCCCCTCGGAGAGGTCCAGGTGGTGGCCCCCGACCGGGAGCAGAGCGCCACAAGCCACTCCCTGACCATGCACCATCCCCTCCGGGTCCGCTCGGTGCGGGAGATGCTCGTGGTCGATGGTACCCCCACCGACTGCGTGGTCCTCGCCCTCGGCGAGCTCATGGACCCGCCCGCCGAGTTCGTCCTCTCCGGGATCAATCACGGCGCCAACCTCGGTGACGACGTGCTCTATTCCGGCACCGTGGCCGGTGCCATGGAGGCCACCATCCTCGGGATCCCGGCGGCCGCCGTCTCCTACACCGGCCGGGACCCCGAGGCCATCGAGGCGTGGGTGCCCGTGGTCTCCGGACTCCTCGAGCAGATCCTCCGCCGGGACGCGTTCCCCGACACCACGCTGCTCAACATCAACCTGCCGCCGATTCCGCCGCAGGAAGTGGCCGGCGTGAAGGTGACCACCCTGGGCCGCCGGGCCTACGAGGGGTCCCTGACCCGCTCCCACGACCCCAGTGGGCGGGAGTATTTCTGGATCGGCGGCGGCGAGAGACGCTGGTGGGGGAGCGAAGACTCGGATTTCCGCGCCATTGACGACGGCTTCATATCTGTGACACCACTTCACCTCGACCTGACCAACTTCGATCTGCTCAAGGACATACGGGGCTGGGAGCTGACGCTGTGAACGATCCGTACGAGAAGAAGCGCCAGCGGCTCGTCGAGCGGGTCCAGGCCAAGGGGATCGATGACCCCGACGTCCTGGCCGCCGTGGCCGCCGTGCCCCGGCACCGCTTCGTCCCCGAGCCCATGCGCCGCCGCGCCTATGACGACTCCGCCCTGCCCATCGGGTTCGGCCAGACCATCTCCCAGCCGTCGCTCCAGGCCCTCTACCTGCAGACGCTGCAGCTCGGGCCGGAAAACACGGTGCTGGAGATCGGCGCCGGGAGCGGCTACCAGACCGCGCTCCTGGCCGAGGTGGCCGGGAACGTGTACGCCGTGGAGCGCATCGAGGAGCTGACGCAGCGGGCCCGGGGGATCCTGGACGAGCTCGGCTACCGGAACATCGCCCTGGTCACCAAGGACGGCACCGTGGGCTGGTCCAAGTACGCCCCGTACGACGCGATCCTGGTGGCCGCGGCCGCGCCCCGGGTGCCGGAGACGCTGGTCGACCAGCTCGCGCCCGGCGGCCGGCTCCTCATCCCCGTGGGCGACCGTAACGTCCAGGAGCTCACGTTGGTGACCCGCACCGACAACGGCACCACCGAGGAGCCCGTTACCGGGTGCGTGTTCGTGCCCCTCATCGGTCGCTTCGGGTGGCCCGAATGAGCGACGACCTGGAAAAGGGCGCGCCCGGCCCCGTCACCCCGGGGCCCGCCGCGAAGGTCGGCTGGATCCGTCGCATGTACGACTGGGTCCTGAGCTTCGCCGAGCGACCCAGCGGGACCTGGGCGCTGGCCGGCTTCTCCTTCGCCGAAAGCTCCTTCTTCCCGATCCCCCCGGACCCGCTCCTCATCGCCCTGGCCATCGGCGCACCCCGGAAGGCCTTCCGCTTCGCCGCGGTGTGCGCCGCCGCGTCCGTGGTCGGCGGCATCGCGGGCTACGCCATCGGGTGGGGGATCTGGGAGGCCGTCCACCCCTTCTTCTTCAGCTACGTCCCCGGTGTCACGCCCGAGGCGTTCGCCAACGTTCAGCAGGTCTACGACCGGTACGACTTCTGGTCCATCTTCGCCGCCGGCTTCACCCCGATCCCCTTCAAGGTCTTCACCCTATCCGCCGGCGCGTTCGAGATCTCCTTTGCCATCTTCGTGATCGCGTCCACCGTCAGCCGGAGCGCCCGGTTCTTCCTGGTGGCCGGACTGATCTACGCGTTCGGGCCCTCGATCCAGGGCTTCATCGACCGGTACTTCGACCTCCTGGCGTGGGCGTTCCTGGTCCTGCTGGTCGGCGGATTCCTGATCATTAAGCTCTTCCTCGGCTGACCCGAAACGGTGGCGCGGCAGGCACATGAGGCATATCTTCCGCCCGTTCCTGGAGTTGCAGCATCCGGCACAGAGGAGCCGCCGATGACAGACGGGAATCCCCGCCCGGAAGAAGAGCCAACGCCACCCACTACCACACGGTGGGAAGACGACACTTCCAGCGGCGACGACGAGCTCGCCCCACCGTTCATCCCCGGCGCCGGCCCCGCGCCCGCCGCGGAGCCCGAATCGCCATCGCACCAGACCCAGAACGAGCCCGCCCGGGCCGAAGAGCCCGAGCAATCCCGGGAGCCGGGGTCCGACATCGACGTGGCCGAGCCCGTTCCCGAGCCCGCGGCCGGCCCCGAGCCCACCACGCCGGACACCGAGGGCGCGCCCACCGAGGCCGCAGAGGAAGAGCCGTTCCCCTTCGACGCCGGCTGGGATGACGAGAGCGGACAAGAGACCGCCGAGCCGGAAGCTGAGGACCACTTCCCGTTCGAGGCCTTCGACATCGAGGGGGAAGAGGCCGGCGAGCCGGAGGGCGAGACGGAGCCGGCAGAAACCGTCGTCGCCGACGAGCCCGTCGAGGACGGGACCGCGGGGATGGCGCCCGCCGCCCCCGCCGCGCCCGAAGCCGAGGCCCCGGCGCCCGAGCCGCCGCACGCGGGGCCCGATGCACCGGCGGCCGCCGCCGGCAGCGCGGCCCACGACCTGGCCGACCGGCTCGAGGACATGGCCCGCCGGATCCGTGAGCGGGGGGTGGAGGCCGCCGAGGCGCAGATGGCCGCGCCCGACCGCTTTACGGCGCTCCTGGCGGGTCTTCTGGCCGGCTACCTGGCCGGCCGGGATTGACCGGGAGAACCTCTCACCCGTCTGCAGGGTAGGGGAGGCTGGCGAGGGCCCGTAGCTCAGGTGGATAGAGCATCGGTTTCCTAAACCGAGGGTCGCAGGTTCGAGTCCTGCCGGGCCCGTTTACCCCCTCTCCCGATCTCCGTCCACCTTGACACCCGCACTCCGGGGGCGCCAAACTAGCTCGGATTCCACGGAACGGGCCTTTCCCGTTCGCTCTACCCCGGACCCGACCACTCACACGCTCCTCTGGAGGAGTCATGAAACGCCTTGTCACGTTCGTTGTTGCATTGGGCCTGGTGGCCGCACCGCAGACGCCGGCCGCGGCCCAGCAGGACCTGCTCTCCGCATGCTCGCCGGCCAATCTGACCATTGTTTCGAACCCTTCGGTCCCGGGCGGCGTGCCTTCCGAGATCCAGGACCAGTTCAGCTTTCTCTGCGGCCAGGTGGCGAACGCACTGTCCAACGTGCAGCCGTCCATCGGGATCGCGTTCTCGGGCGGTGCGCACACCCTGGGCACGGCCACGACCATCGGGCGGCGCCTGGGCCTTTTCCCCCGGGTCAGTGTCACGGCCCGCGTGAACGCTGCGTACGCGCAGGCGCCGAACCTGCTGGGTGAGTTCGACGCGTCGGTGACCGAAGGCGGAACGGTCGGCGCCATGCCCACCGCCCCCCTGCCACTGGCGTCCCTGCAGGGCGACGTGGTGATCGGGCTCTTCAACGGCGTGTCCTTCGGCCCCATGATCGGCGGCGTGGGGTCCTTGGACCTCCTGGGCAGCGTGTCCTTCATCCCGGCCGTGTCTCCCATCGACTCGATCATCGGCCTCGAGGAAGACATCCTGAACTTCGGCGTGGGCGCCCGCATCGGCATCCTCAAGCAGGGCCTCGTGATGCCCGGGGTGTCCGTGAGTGCCATGTACCGGACCATGGGTGAGGTCACCTTCGGCAACCTCACCGACCCGGACCCCGCGGCGTTCTCCACCGACCTGTCGGTCATCAGCCTCCGGGCCGGCGTCAGCAAGGGCCTCCTGATGTTCGACCTGGCCGCAGGCGCCGGGTATGACATCTACACCAGCAACCCGAGCTTCAACTGGAACCTGACCTACCAGTGCGACGCCCCCACGTGCCCCTCTCCCACGCAGATCTCCCTTCAGCCGGACGCACCGGTGACGGGTGAGCTCAAGTCGGCGGCGTGGAACGTCCACGCCAACGTGGGCCTGAGCGTGCTGGTCCTGAACCTGGTAGGCGAGGTCGGCTACCAGAAGACCACGGAGATCCTGGATGCGGACGCCTTCCGGGACGCCGGGCTGCCCAGTCAGCCGCCCACCGAGGAGGACCTGAGTGGCGGCCGCTTCTTCGCCAGCCTCGGGGTGCGGCTCACGATCTGACCGCTCCCTGGCCATTGCAAGGCACGGGCGGTGCCATGACGCCGGTTCCGGACACGGGCCCGGCGTCATGGCGTTTCCCCACAGCGGGTGCGTAAATCACCCGACACGAGAATTGGGGGGATTTCCCTGACATCGTGCGGGCTTTCCCGGGATTGAACGCCGTACGGGTTACGGCTATCTTCGGGCTCGAATGATGGAATCCGACGAAGCCAGGAGGAGCCGTCTTGCATGACGACGGCGTTGTCATAGAGAGCGTGGCGAAGCGGTTCGGACGCAAATGGGCGCTCCGGGGCGCGAGTTTCCGCGCGGAAGCCGGCTCCGCCGTGGCGCTCATGGGCCACAACGGTAGCGGGAAGACCACGCTGCTGCGCGTGGTGGCCACCACACTGCGTCCTACCCGGGGCGGTGGTCGGGTCTTCGGTTGGGACCTGTTGAACGAAACCGACCGGATCCGGCATCACGTCGGCGCGCTCTACCACGAGCCCGGTGTCTACGCGGATCTCACGGCGCGGGAGAACCTGGAGTTCGCTCGTCGCATGTGGGGCGGCGAGAGTGATGTCTCGGTGGACGGCGCCCTCGATCGAGTGGGGCTCGGGCAGGTCATGGACGAGCGGGCCGGGGGCTTCTCCTCCGGGATGACCCGGCGGCTGGCGCTGGCCCGGCTGGTGATGCGGCCGCCTCGCCTCATGCTCCTGGACGAGCCGTACGCCAGCTTCGACGCCGATGGCATCGAGCTGGTGAACCGCATGGTCCGGGAGACGGCGGACCGGGGCGGGATCACGCTGGTGGCGACCCACGACCCGGACCGCTCCTCGAAGGTGGTCGATGAGGTGGTGACGCTGCAGGAGGGGCGCGTGGTGCCGGGGCCGTCGCCCCAGCCCGCGCTGACGGTGGAGGCGCCGTGAGCTTCCGATCCGAGATGACCCGCGTCGGCGCGGTGGCGTGGAAGGACCTGACCACCGAGCGCCGCTCGAAGGCCAACTTCAACGCCGTGGTCTTCCTGGCCGCGCTCATGCTCCTGATGTTCGGCTTCGCCCTCGGCCCCGATACGGCGGCGCTCCGCGACGCGGCCGCCGGGATCCTCTGGCTGACCGTTCTCTTCAGCGGGAACCTGGCGTTCCACCGGTCGTACCAGGTGGAGCTGGACGGGGGCGCGCTGGAGACGCTGCTCCTGTACCCGGGGGCCCGGAGTTCGATCTTCCTGGGCAAATTGCTGGCCAACCTGGTCTTCGTGCTGCTCGTGGAAGTCGTGCTGATCCCGCTGGCGATCATCCTGTACGACATCCCCATGACCGGGACGCTGGGGCTCGTGGCCCTGGTGGTGCTGCTGGGCACCATCGGGTTCGTCACCCTGGGCACCTTCTACGCCTCCATGGCGAGTCGGAGCCGGGCCAGGGAAGTGCTGCTCCCGCTCCTGCTGTTCCCCATGCTGGTGCCCGTACTGGTGGCCGCCGTGGAAGGCACGTCCACGCTGCTCGCGGGCGACGCCATGGGAGACAGCGGGCGGTGGATCCAGCTGTTGATCGCGTTCGACACCATCTTCCTGGGCGCGTCGATCCTCGCGTTCGGGGCCGTTATCGAGGAGTGATATGGACGAGCTGAAATCCCTTCGCGCCGAGCGGCCGCCCCGGTGGCTCGTCGCACTGACGATCCTGGCGCCCATCGCGTTCATTGCCGCCCAGGTGTTCGGGCTGTTCTATACGCCGCCGGCCGAGGACTTCCAGGAGTCGGTGAAGATCATGTACGTCCACCTGCCCATCGCGTGGAACGCCTTCCTGGCGTTCTTCATCGTGTTCTGGGCCAGCGTGGTCTACCTGGTGAAGCGGACGGAGCGATCGGACCTGCTGGCCGTGTCGGCCGCCGAGATCGGCACGCTCTTCACCGGGCTGACCCTGGTGATCGGGTCGATCTGGGGCCGGTGGGCGTGGGGCATCTGGTGGACGTGGGACGCGCGCCTGACGTCCACGGCCGTGCTCTTCATCATCTTCGTCGGCTATCTCTCGCTCCGCGCCTTTACCGAGGACCCGGAGCGACGGGCCACGTGGAGCGCGGGCGTGGGGATCTTCGGCGCGCTGAACGTGCCCATCGTCTACATGTCGGTCCGGTGGTGGCGGACGCTGCACCAGACCCAGTCGACGCCGGAGACCATGTCCGGGATCTTCACCTCGGCCATGCGGTACAACGTAATCGCGATGCTGCTGCTGATGGTCGTGTTCGTCAGCTGGCGGTACCGGGCGGCTCGGATCGAGCGCCGGGCGGAGGCGCTCATCGACGAAGCGGTACTGGAGGGAGGACGGCTCCATGGGTGAGGCGAATGTTTGGAGCTACGTGATCGCGGCCTACGCGGTCACCTGGATCGGGCTCATCGGGTATACGGTGCGCCTGTGGCTGTTGACCCGGCGGGCGAAGGACGCCGCCACGGAAATGGGGGGTGAGGGGTGAACAAGAAGACGATCGGCGCCATCGGCGCGGTGCTCATTCTGGGTGGATTCGGGTTCCTCATCTGGGGCGGCCTGGGGAGCAACCTGGTCTACTTCCTGACCCCCTCGGAGCTGTTGGCTCGGGGGAACGCCGCATACGAGACGCCCGTGCGGCTCGGTGGACAGGTGGTCCCCGGCTCCATCAGCTGGAACGCCGCAGAGCTGGACCTCCGTTTCCGCGTCACCGACGGGAGCGACACGCTGCTGGTCCGGTCCACGGGGGCGCCACCGGCCATGTTCAAGGACACCATGGGCGTGGTGGTGGAGGGGAGCTACAGCCGTGACGGCGTGTTCCACTCCACGAACCTGATGGTCCAGCACTCCAATGAATACCGGGCCCCGCCCGAAGGACACCGACCGGTGGACACCTATCAGACGCTGATTCGCGAGGACGGGTAGTCACGTGATCCGTATCCTGGGATTCAGCGCCATGGCGTTCGCCCTGGGCCTCTCGGTCTACGGGGCCATCGCCGCCTTCTGGGGCGTCCGATCGAAGAACACGTCGCTCGTGGCCAGCGCCCGGGCGGCCACGTACGCCATCTTCGGACTGCTCCTGGTGGCGAATCTGGGCATGGTCTACGCCCTGGTCACCCACGACTTCAGCATCTCGTACGTGGCCCAGGTCGGGAGCCGGTCCACGCCCACATGGATCTCGGTGATCTCCCTCTGGAGCTCCCTCGAAGGCTCGATCCTCTTCTGGGGGCTGATCCTGGCCGGATTCACGGCGGCGGTGACGTACCTCCACCGCCACCGTGACAACCACCTGTTCGGGATCGCCACCGGCACGCTCCTGCTGATCAACCTGTTCTTCTTGATCCTGCTGCTCGGGCCGGCGAACCCGTTCCACGAGGTCTTCCCGGTCCCGGCCGACGGACCCGGCCCGAACCCGCTCCTCCAGAACCACTGGCTCATGGCGGTCCATCCGCCGCTCCTGTATCTGGGCTACGTGGGGCTGGCCGTGCCGTTCGCCTTCGCCGTGGGCGCACTCGTCACACGGCAGACCGACGACCGGTGGCTCCGCATCACCCGCCGCTGGACAATCACCGCCTGGGGCTTCCTCACCCTGGCCATCATCGCCGGGATGTGGTGGTCGTACGAGGTACTCGGCTGGGGCGGCTACTGGGCGTGGGACCCCGTCGAGAACGCGTCGTTCCTGCCGTGGCTCACCGCCACCGCCTACCTGCACAGCAGCATGGTCCAGGAACGGCGTGGGATGCTGAAGGTCTGGAACGTGAGCCTGATCATCGCCACGTTCGTGCTCACCATCCTGGGCACCTTCCTGACCCGGAGCGGGATCCTCTCCTCGGTGCACGCCTTCGCCGAGGGCGATATCGGATACTACTTCCTGGCCTTCATCGGCGTGATCCTGCTGGCCAGTGTGGCGCTCGTGGCCGGCCGCAGCGAGGAGCTCCGCAGCTCCGGACGCCTCAAGTCTGCGTTCTCCCGGGAGACGGTGTTCCTCCTGAACAACCTGGTCCTGGCCGCCTTCATGTTCACGGTCCTGCTGGGCACGCTGTTCCCGCTGGTGGCGGAGGCCATGCGCGGCGTCCGCGTCACCGTCGGAGAGCCGTTCTTCAACCGGATGACCCTCCCGCTGGCCGTCATGCTCCTCTTCCTCGTCGGGGTCGGACCCGTCCTGCCGTGGGGGAAGGCCGACAAGCGGCACGCCAAGCGGTTCGTCATCCCGGGGATCGTCGGCGGGCTCGCCCTCATCGCGGCCCTCGCCATCGGGGCCCGCCACATCCTGGCGCTCCTCGGGTTCGCCTTCGCGGCCTTCGCCCTGGTGGCGAACCTGGGCGAGTTCGTGACCGGCGCCGCGGCCCGCCGAAAGGCCAAGGGTGAGGACCCGCTGACCGCCACCTGGCGACTCGTCACGGCCAACCCGCGACGGTTCGGCGGCTACACGGCGCATATCGGGATCCTCCTGGTGTCGGTGGGGATCATCGCGTCGTCCACCTTCACCACCGACCGGGAGTTCACCCTCCAGCGGGGCGAGAGCGCCACGGTGGGGGACTACACGCTCCGGTTCGAGGACATCTGGGGGAACGACGAGCCCCGCCGCTTCGTCATCAACTCACAGATCGCGGTATTGAAGGGCGGCGAGCGGATCGCCACGCTGAACCCCCGCCTCAACTACTACCGCATGAGCGATTCGCCGATCTCGACGCCCGCCGTGCGGATGCGGCCCCACGAGGACCTCTACCTCAACCTCATGGCGTTCGAGCAGAGCGGTGAGTCGGTGACGATCCGGGCGCTCATCGAGCCCATGGTGGTCTGGATCTGGATCGGCGGCATGATCATAGGTGTCGGCGCGGGCATCGCGCTGCTCTACCGCAGCCGACGCGCGGATGACACGCGGCCCCGCGCCACGGCCGATCGGCCCCGGCGCAAAGAGAAAGAGAGAGAGGAGGTCCCCGCATGAGCTGGAAGCGTGCAGGGATCGCGATGGTTTTGACGATCCCGCTGATCCTGCTCTTCGCCTTCGGGCTCCGCAGGGGTGATCCCCGACTGGTCCCGTCCCCCCTCGTGGGGAACCCGGCGCCGGAGTTCGCGCTGCCCGTCATGGCCATGGACGGTCCCGTCGACGGCCGGGAGACCACCGGCGATACGGTCCGCCTCACCGATCTCCGCGGTGACGTGGTGGTCCTCAACTTCTTTGCCTCCTGGTGCATCCCGTGCCGGGTCGAGCACCGGGACCTGACCCGCGCGGCGCAGCGCTACGCGAACCGGGGCGTGAAGTTCTACGGCGTGGTCTACAACGATGAGCCACCCGCCATCCGCCGCTACATTCGGCAGCTCGGTGGCCAGTCGTACCCGGCGCTACTCGATCCCGGGCAGCGCGTGGCCATCGACTACGGCCTGGTGGGTGTGCCCGAGACCTTCTTCATCGACCAGGATGGCGTAGTGCAGCGCAAGGTCTTCAGCGCGGTGAACCAGCAGATCCTCGTGGACGAGATCGAAGCCATGCTCGCCGGCAACACCGCAGGGGAGGGGTCATGAAGCGCGTCGTCATCGCCCTGCTGGTCCTCGTCACCGGCCTCGCCGCGCCGGTGGCGGCCCAGGAACAGGACACCCGCGAACAGGCCCAGGACCCCGACGCGCCCGCCATGGAGGGGCTGACCGGCTCCACCATGGGGCCACTCGAGGACCCGGCCATGGAGGCCCGGGCCACTCGCCTCGCCGCCCAGCTCCGCTGCGCCGTCTGCCAGGGCCTCTCGATCCAGGACTCGCCCTCGCCACTGGCCCAGCAGCAGAAGGACCTCATCCGAAGCCAGGTCGCGGCCGGCCGCACCGATGAGGAGATCCGCGAATACTTCGTCAGCAAGTACGGTGAGTGGGTCCTCCTCGAGCCCAAGGCCCGGGGCTTCAACCTCCTGGTCTATCTCATGCCAGGACTCGCTCTCCTGGGCGGCGCCGGCCTCATCGTGGTGGCCGTCCGACGCTGGACGGAGGCACCCGAAGACGAGATGGAGAACGCCGCGGAAGAGGTCCCGGCCGACGGGTGAGGCGACGGGCCGGGGCCACGACACGCCGCCCGGTGGATCTGGCGGCCGGGCTAACGGCCACTCTCGGCGCCGGTAGGGCCGCTCCGGCCTGGAGCACCGGGTCGCCCTTCAATTGAACGGCCCTCGCGTCCGCTCACTGGCGCCCCTAGTTTCCGGCCCGGACGAGGACCTTGGCGCCAGCCGGGCTGTATTATGGTACCGGAAGAGCCAACCACCAGAAACGGGCGGACACACACCCGATGTATCCCCATCTCTTCACCGTAGGCGACTTCACCGTCACGTCCTTCGGCCTCATGATGTTCCTCGCCTTCCTCGGCGGGGCGTGGGTCCTGGCCCGACAGTTCGAGCGGCGAGGCATCGATCCCGAGCACGCCTGGGATATGCTTATCTGGATCGCCGTTGGTGGGATCGCCGGCGCCAAGCTCTACTACGTGGGGCTCCACCTCGATGACTTCTTCGCGGACCCGGTCCGCTCCCTCACCAGCCGGGGTGGACTGGTCTGGTACGGCGGTTTCATCGGCGGAGTCCTGGCCTTCTGGTGGCAGGCGCGCAAGCGGGGGCTGAAGCTCCCGCAGACCTTCGACAGCGCCGCCCCGGCCCTGGCCCTGGCGTACGGGATCGGCCGCATGGGCTGCTTCCTCGTGGGCGACGACTACGGCCGACCCACCGATTCCTGGGTCGGGATCGCCTTCCCGGAAGGCTATCCGCCCACCACCGCTGGCTATTTCCGGTCCATCGGCTACGACATCGCGGCCGAGATCCCCGATACAGCCGTCCTGACCGTCATCCCCACCCAGCTCTTCGAGATCGCCGCGGCGTTGATCATGTTCGCCATCCTGTGGCGCCTGTCCGGCTCCCTGCGCCATGGCCGGCTCTTCGCCGTCTACCTGGTCCTTTACGGGATCGAGCGCTTCACCATCGAGTTCTGGCGCGCCAAGACCGACTACATCGCCATCGGCCTGACCACTTCGCAGGTGGCGAGCCTGATCCTCCTGGTCGTGGCGGCGGTGATCTGGCAGCGGACGGCCGGCCAGCCGGCCCCCGAGGCCGCGGCACCCGCTCCGGAGCCCGCCCGGGGAGGGGGAGGGGGCGAGGAAGGCGGCGCCACCGGCAGCGGCGGCAGCGGCGGCACCGGGGAGCGGCGCTGACCGTGCGGCCTGTCACGCTGGCCCTGACCCTGGCCCTGGCCTCGGGTCTGACGGGGCTCCCCGCGGGGCCGCTGGCTTCCACCCTCGCCGCCCAGGAGCGCGTGGAAGAGTGGGAGCGCCGTGCGCCCCAGGACACCCTTCCACGGGACACGGTCCTCCGGGACACGCTGATTCTCCAGCCCGAGCCGCCTACGCTGGGCTACGATCCGGCGGCCTTCTCCCTCGAGCTGACCATCGGGGTGCCCGGCAGTGGCGAAGCGCAGCGCCAGCCGGCCACAGTGCTGCGCACGGACATCGAAGGCACCGTCCTCGATTCCGCTGTACTGACGCGAACCCTCTCGGTGCGGGGAGGGGCCACCGCCGCGGTGAGCGGTGTAATCGGGCTCGGCCGCGACTGGGCGGCCCGCCTCGGCGTCGGGCTGACCACCGCCCGCGTGGAGGCCGGTTTCGGCGGTGCGGGCACCGACAGCCTCCTTGTCGGAACGGCCAACGCAGTCCCCGGCACGCGGGCCGATCTGACGCTCCTCACGGTGGAGACGGGACTCCACTACCGGATCCCGT
>CAZSBL010000033.1:9892-26422 GCA_964605205.1 uncultured Gemmatimonadaceae bacterium | reverse complement strand
GTCTGTTCGGGCAGGGTAGCTCAATCGGTAGAGCAGCGGAATCATAATCCGTGAGTTGGGAGTTCGAGTCTCCCCCCTGCTACTTCATGTCTGAGGCTTCTGCGCTCGGCCGGGCGAACCGTTTCGTCCGGCCGTTCTGCATCCGGGCGGCGATGGGGGGATGCGGCGTTCGCGGTGGGGCGGGCTCGCGGGGTCTGCCGGGCTCGCGGGGTCTGCCGGGCTCGCGGGGTCTGCCGGGCTCGCGGCTGTTCTTCGCTGCCGGCGGCTGATGGGGGGAGTGGGGAGGGTGCTGTAGCGGGCACGGCCTCCCGGGCTTCGTGAACCGTCGTTCCGCACGTAGTTTGTACGATGATGCGCGAGCAAACCACAGGCCGGAAGCTGCCGGATTCGGCCCGGTTCACCGACCTCAGCGACTACGCCCGGCCGATCGCCGTCCGGATCGCCCGCGGTTTGATGGACACGAGCGTCGTGGCGTCGCACGTCACGGCGGTCTGGGGCATCATGGGGCTCGCGGCGGCGTTCTGCTACGCGACGGGCGAGTACGGGTTTGCCCTGGTCGGTGCCGGTCTGATGCAGGCGAAGAACATCCTGGACGCCGTGGACGGGTCGTTGGCCCGGTTCCAGGCCCGGCCGTCCCGAGTGGGCCGGTTCCTGGACTCCATCGGTGACGCCGCGGTCAGCGCGGCGGTGTTCGCCGGCCTGGCCGTGGCCATCGCCGCGGAGCGACCGCCGGCCTATGCCGTCCTCCTCGCCGCCGCCGCCCTCGTGCTCGGCCTCCTGCAGGGGTCGCTGTTCAATTACTACTCCGTTCGCTATCGCGCCCGGCGTGGTGGTGATGCGACGAGCCGGGTGAGGGAGCGACTGACTGCCGAGGACCGGGCTCGCTACAGCAGCCGACCGCATGCCCTGGCGCTGCTGCGGCTCCTGATCGGGGCCTACGGCTGGATCTACGGCTGGCAGGACCGGCTGGTGCAGCGGATCGATGGTTGGGCGGTCCGGCCCCTGGAGTCGCGGGGCCGCGATGACGAGGCCGATGCCCTGCGCAGCGATCACCGCCATCTGACGGCCGTGTCGGCACTGGGCCCCGGAGTGCAGATCCTGCTGCTGAACATCTTCACCGTGGCGGGGCTGCGCAGCCTGCCGCGGCTGCTGGAAGCGTTCGCCCTGACCATCGCAGTGGGCGGCACCCTGTACGCGTCGCTGTTGATCCTGCGCCTGCGGTGGCTGGCACGCCGCCGGGCCCCCGGTTCCCGGGCAGGCCCGTGACCACCCCGAGCCAACCCCCCGCTCACGGTGGAACCCATGATCCGTGCGCTGGGGTTCGAGTTCCTCCCCCTGCTACTTCATATCGGGGGTTTCTGCGGTCCGCCGGGCGAACCGTTTCGTCCGGCCGTTCTGCATCGGTACGGCGATGGGGGGGAGCCGGGCTCGCGGTGGGGCGGGCTCGCGGGGTCTGCCGGGCTCGCGGGGTCTGCCGGGTTCGCGGGGCCTGCGGGGTTCGCGGCTGCTCTTGGCTGCCGGTGGCTGATGGGGGGAGTGGGGGAGGGGGCCCGGGAGCGAGTGCCTTCTGAAAGCTCCCTGAGGGTCTTGTTGGGCGTGCCGTCCCCTACACTCAAGGCTCCCGCACTAACCGGTGTCCGTGCCGGGGGTTGCCCCAGCTCTTCGGTCGGTGGCCCACAGGGGGCTCTCCTTGTCGGGCTGGACTCCGCAGTCCGCGCGCCCTCTGCCGGGCTGCCAGGTGCACCCGGCGTTGTGGTCGTGGCGGACCAGCGACCGGGCGACCTCATCCGCGGTGGGCATCCGCCAGATGTCCAGAGGCTCTGCGGCGAGGGTGACGCTGTCGGCCGCCAGGTAGCGGAAGAGGCCCGTAGGACGAGGTCCGCCTGGCGGCGTCCGACACCGCGATCCACGAGGGGGCGAGCCCGGCCCCGTCAGCCGCGGCGCACCACGAGGACCGGGCTGGAGGCCGACCGGAGGATGGAGCTGGCCACGCTCCCGAGCAGCGCCTTCTGGATGGCGCCGGGGCCGCGGCTCCCCGTGATGAGGAGGTCGGGTCGTGCCGCGTCGTCGCGGACCACCTGCTCGGCGGGATCTCCTTCCCGGATCTCCAGGGTGGTCCGGTCCGGGTCCAGGCCGGCGTCACGGGCCTCATCCTCGAGCCAGGACCGGGCCGACTCCCGCTGATCCGCCTCGAGCTCCCGGTGGGAAGCCCCGCGGGAGACCAGGTTGCCGATGCCGGTGAAGGTGGGCTGGAACACGTGAACCACCGTTACCCGGGCGTCGTGCCGATCCGCCAGCGAGCGAGCCCACGAGAGCACGGCCGGCGTCTCGGGCGAGGCGTCCACCGCCACCCGGATCCGGGCCACCTCGCCGGGCGGGTCGGCCGGCACCATGAGGACGGGGACGGTGGCGGTGTTGACCAGTCTCTCCGCCGTTCCGCCGAGGAACCCCTCGTCGCCGCTGCGTCCCGCCACGATCAGCTCCGCGTCCGCCTCTTCGGCGGCCTCCGAGAGGGCCTCGTCGGGGCGCCCGGCGCGCACCTCGACCCGGGTCGATCCGCCCACCTGGTCGGCCAGCTCCTCGAGCTTGCGGGTGGCGTCCTCACGGGCTCCGTCCGCCGCCTCGTCCGACGCTTCGAGCCCCACCACGTACGGCGGTGGGGGGCGGACGTCCCGCACGTGGACGAGCAGGTGCCCGGCGTGGGGGGCGAATCGCTGGACCGCCCACCTCGCCGCTGCCATGGACGCATCGTCGAAGTCCACCCCGACCACGATTCGTTTCATGATTCCACGGCGAGGCGAAGTGGGAGAGCGTTGGCGCGGCCCATGGAAGGGGCGGTGGGTGGAATCACGTCGATACCCGGCGGGTCACGGTGGTGTACGATGTCTTCTGCACCGTGAATGGGACGCAACTTGTGCACCAGATGGCGCCGGTAGGCGCTGGTGGGCGCGGAGCCGCCCGACGCAGCTGCCGCTGGACCTTGTCGTCGGAACCATCCGCCGGTAGCGTCCGGGTGCGAGAGGGGCCACGCGGTCTCCGGGAGTCGGGAATCCAGCGCGAAGGGCGGATGAGGATGAATCGAGCGGCGGTCGTCGTTTTGGCGGGGGCAGTGGTGGCCATGGGGGTGTCGGCGTGCTACAACGGGACGGCGCCGCCGGAGCCGCGGCCCGCCACGCTGTCGCTGGAGGTGGCGGCGGCGCCGGGCCCGGAGATTCCGCTTATCGGGACCGACTCCACCTTCGATGCCGGCACCTGGAACCTGGAGTGGTTCGGGGATCCGTCCAACGGGCCGTCGCCGGAGGAGCGTCAGCTCGAGAACGTGGCCACCCTCATGGACGCGGCGGGCGTGGACCTCTGGGCGGTGCAGGAGGTAACCGGCGGAGACCAGTTCGACGCCCTGGTCGACCGGCTCGTCCACTACGACGGGCTCCTGGCCACCGACCCGGTGGTGATGGACGGGGAGGCGTACTACAGCGGGTTCGATGGCAACGAGATGAAGGTGGGGCTCGTGTACCGGTCGGGCGAGATCCGGGTCGACAGCGCTCGGGTGATCCTTACCGACCACGACTTCGACTTCGCCGGCCGGCCGCCGGTAAAGGTCCACCTCACCGTGGGCGACGACCCCTCGACGGCGCTGGCGGTGATCGTGCTCCACGCCAAGGCCGGCGCCGACCCGGAAGACCGCGACCGGCGGGCCGATGGCGCGGCGGCGCTCATGGCGTACCTCGATGCCCGCTACCCCGACGCGCCCGTGCTGGTGATCGGCGATTTCAACGACGACGTGGACACCTCCATCGCCGATGGCTACCCGTCGCCGTACGCCGACTTCGTCGACGCAGCGGGGTACGCGTTCCCCACGGCCGCGCTGTCGGCGGCCGGTGAGACGTCCATGGTCTACTACCCCGACGTCATCGACCACCAGATGGCCACCGACGAGCTCATGGCCCACTACGTGGACGGGACGGCCGCCGTGGTCCCGGCGGACCGTTGGCTGGAGGCGTACCCGGAGTCTACCAGCGACCACTACCCGGTAGTGGCAAGGTACATCCTGCCGGGTGGCGCCATCGCGTCCGGGCCGGTGCTCCGGGTGGCGCTCCGGTGGAGCGGCGCCAGCTCCACCGCGGTGGACATCTACCGCGATGGCGCGCTTCGGGTCCGCACCGAGAACGATGGCGAGCACGTCGATACCGTGGCCGTGGAAGCGGAGAGCGTCACGTACCGGGTCTGCGAGGCGGCCACGGCGGTGTGCAGCGGGGAGGCGGTCTACCGGCCGTAGCCCGCGAATCTGCGGTCCGGATGGGGATACGCGGGGCCGTACCGGCGGCGGCTGTGTCGGCGCCGGCGGGGGTCGGGAGCGTCCGAATCCGGCCGGGCCGGACGTTGATAGGGTAGAGAGCAGCCGCTATCGTTTACCAGAGACTCTTGATTGGAGCCACTCCATGGCGAACATCCGACAGGCCGGACCGGTCCTGGCCGCACTCCTGGTCATCCTCTCCGTCAGCGGGTGTGCCAGCGTGCGGGCCGCCGAGCGGGACCGCAGCATCCTGGCGGAAGCGGCGCCGGATGGTCACCTGATCACCCAGGCCGACATCCTCCGCTCGAAGGCCACCAACGCCATGGAGGCCATCGAGCGCGGGCGGACGCACCTGCTGCTGCAGCGGCCCGGCGCGGGCCGGTACGTGAAGATCAGCCACCGGGGCGCCGACAGCTTCGTCCTGGGCAACGAGATCCTGCTGGTGGTGGACGGGAACCGGGTCCGTAACCCCCAGCGGATGCTGCAGAGCATCCCGGCCCGGTCCATCATCTACATCCAGATCCTGTCCGGACGAGAGGCCTCAACGCGATGGGGTTCGGAGGCCGGCAACGGCGTGATCGTGGTACGGACCTCCGCCCGGTAGCCCGCCGGGCTTACGAGGAGCGGGTCTCGATCAGGAGCGCTCCTTCGGCGTGGTCCGTGCCGAACTCCAGCGTGGCCCTGCGTTTGTCGAGGAACCGGATCTCCTCGATGTTTCGCACGTCGAGGTCCCGCAGCGAGGCCACGCCGCCGAAATGGACCCGGTCCACGTACACCCGGAGCCCTCGCCGGCTCTGGGCCTGCGACGTGAACGAGTCCTGGCCGCGCTGGGTGCGCAGCCAGAGCGGCCGATAGCGGCGAATTGCGTCGTAGGCGCTGAGGTGATCGACCTCGGCCAGCTGCTCACGGGTCAGCACATCCCGGTCTCCACGGTCCCGCTGCTCCCCCATGGAGACGCACCCGGCCACTCCGAGCACCAGGGCCAGAACCAACATCCAACCCGATCGGGATCCCCGTGCAACAACTTGCATGTGACTACCCGGAAAAATAAATGTATGATATACTTATGCCGTAAGACCTCTCCACCACACCTCACATGAAAGATGCCAAGCCTGGTGGAACGAACACAAGGCCATTTTGCACATTCCCGATATTTCTCGGGGACCGGCCGCTCCGATGGGTGGTCCCCTTTCGAGCGACCTGGCACAATGAGGTGCCAGGTCAATTCCAACCCTGCCAAGGACGGTAGCAACATGAGAGTAGTCCGTATGGCGCTCTTGTCCGTGGTGTTCGGGTTCTTCGCCGCAACAGCTGTTGCGGCGCAGAATACGGGCACGGTCGCCGGTCAGGTGACTGACGCAACCACCGGCGAACCATTGACGGGCGTGCAGATCCAGATTGCCGGGACGAATATCGGCGGTCTGACCGGCGAGAACGGCCGGTATCTGATCACGCGCGTACCCACGGGAGAGCAGACAGTCCGAGCGATCCTCATCGGCTATGCACGAGACTCCGAGACCGTGACGGTCACCGAGGGCGGGACGGCGACAGCCGACTTCGCCCTCCGGACCAGCGCAGTGCAGCTGGAAGGCGTGGTCGTGAGCGCGGCGACCGGCCGTGCGCAGCGCATGCGTGAGCTCGGGACCCAGGTCGGGTCGATCGAGCTGGAGGACGTGAACCCGGCGCCGGTGACGAGCTTCGCGGAAGCCCTCGGCGGCCGCAGCTCCGGCGTGGTCATGCAGGACGTGGGCGGGACCACGGGGACGGCGCAGCGGATCCGGATTCGTGGCGCGAACTCGTTGAACCTGTCGAACGAGCCGCTGATCTTCCTGGACGGGATCCGGATCGATCAGGGGACCGCCGGCTTCGGCGTCGGCGGCCAGGAGCCGAGCCGGTTGAACGACCTGAACCCCGGTGACATCGCGAACATCGAGGTCGTGAAGGGCCCGGCGGCGTCGGCCATGTACGGGACGGCGGCGGCGAACGGCGTGATCCTGATCACCACCAAGCGGGGCACGCCCGGCGAGACGCAGTGGTCCGCGTTCGCCGAAACGGGTGTGGTCGAGGACAAGAACGAATACCCGAACAACTGGGGTGCCCTCGACATCATCGATGACACCGAGCCGCTCTTCCTCGAGGACGGCACGTTCGCCGGGTTCGTGAACCCGGCGGCCGCGAGTTTCTGCCCGAACTTCAGGGCGGCTGCGGGCGCGTGCGAGCAGGACCAACTGATCTCCCGCAATACGCTGATGGAGGATCCCACCCGGCCGTTCGATCCGGGCCAGCGTCAGCGCTACGGGGTCAGCGCCCGCGGCGGTACGGACGCCGTACGCTTTTTCGTGTCCGGCCAGTACGAGGACGAGACGGGCGTGATCAGCTTCAACAGGCAGGAGAAGCTGAACTTCCGCGCTAACCTGGATGCCGAGCTGACGGAGACCGTGGACCTTTCGGTCTCGTTCGGCTACGCAGACACGGATCTGGCGCTGAACAGCAATGACAACTCCATCTTCAGCCCGCTCATCAACGGGCTGCTGGGGTACCCGAACCTGATCCCGGAGGACCCGGATCGGGGGATCCAGGGGTCGCCCGTGAACAACTTCAACTACGGGTTCGGCTTCAACATGCGGGAGCTGTCCGAGCTGCCCGCACAGCAGGACGTGGACCGCTACACCACGAGCACGAACGTGCGCTGGCGTCCCCTGTCGTGGCTGACGGTGAACGCTCAGGCCGGGATCGACCTGACGAACACCCACGACTTCGAGACGCTGCAGCCGGACGTGCTGCCCATCGCCCGGGTCTACACGCTGGGCTACCGTCAGTCGCGTCGGGCCACCGACTACCTGCTGACCGGGATCGCCTCGGGGGTGGCCACGTTCGACCTGACGTCGGACCTGGCGTCTACCACCACGTTCGGGACCCAGTACACCCGGGACAACCGGGAAACCACGTACTGCTTCGGCTCGTCGCTGGTGCCGGGCACGGCGTCCTGCGGGACGACGGCCTCGGACTTCTCCATCGACGAGAGCTTCTTCGAAGTACGGACCATCGGCGGCTACCTGCAGCAGGAGCTGGCGTGGCGTGACCGCGTCTTCCTGGCCGGTGGGATCCGGGCCGATGACAACAGCGCGTTCGGTCAGGAGTTCGACCTGGCGTACTACCCGTCCGCGAGCCTGTCGTGGGTCGTGGCCGAGGAGCCGTGGTTCCCGCAGACCGATTTCCTGAGCGATCTCCGCGTGCGGAGCGCCTATGGTGTATCCGGTCTGCGTCCGGGCTTCCGCCAGGCGACCACGCTGTTCTCGCCGAGCACCGTGGCCCAGGCCGCCGGTGACGTGCCGGGTGTGTCGCTCAGCGTGACAGGGAACCCGCAACTGAAGCCGGAGCGGAGCCGCGAGTACGAGTTCGGCTTCGACACCGGTCTGCTGAACGACCGGGTCTCCGTGGAGTTCACCTACTTCGACAAGAAGTCGACCGACGCCCTCATCAGCCGGCGGCTGCCGGGCTCGCTGGGGTTGACGGCCACCACGCTCGACAACCTGGGCAGCGTGCAGAACAAGGGTACCGAGCTGACGGTGAACCTGTCGGTCCTCGAGACCGATGCCGTGGGCTGGAGCGTCGGCTTCACGAACTCGACGCTCAGCAACGAGGTGCTCGAGCTGGGTGAGGACATCGAGCCGATCATCTTCAACCGGGGTCTGCAGCGCCACGAAGAGGGCTTCAGCGCCGGTGGATTCTTCCAGATCCCCTACGAGTGGGAAGACGCTAACAGCGACGGCCTGCTCGAGACCGGCGAGGTGAATCTCGTCCGCTACGAGGACGGCGATGACATCCCCGAGGGGTACGCGGTGGGCGATGTGGTGAAGGAGCAGTACATCGGTCCGTCGCTGCCCACGTGGCAGCGGACCATCTTCACTGACCTGCGCCTCTTCGACTTCGTGACCGTCTCCGCGCTCTTCGAGGGCCGCGGCGGCTACTACCAGGGGAACGACTCCGAGGCATTCCGCTGCGGTGTGGCGTCGAGCTTCGGCTACGGCTGCGCGGCGGTGGGCAACCCCGACGCGTCGCTCGAGGAGCAGGCACGCTTCATCGCCGACCGGTTCCTGGGCACGGCCTACGGCTACGTCGAGGAAGCGGACTTCTACCGGTGGCGGGAGATCTCCATCGCGCTGACGCCGCCCGCGAGCCTGGCCGAGCGGTTCCAGCAGCTGCAGGGTCTGCAGCTCACGCTGGCCGGTCGGAACCTGGCCACGTGGACGGACTACACGGGGCTCGATCCGGAGACGAACGAGACCGGTGGTAACTCCAACTTCAGTCAGAGCGAGTTCAACACGCAGCCGCCGGTCCGTACGCTGATGATTCGCCTGGACTACAACTTCTGATGCGGCGAGGACTGAATATCATGAATACAAAGAGAATACTTCGCCGCGTGGCGGCGGCCGTACTCGTGTTCGGAGTAGCGGCTGGTACCACGGCGTGCGACTTCGATACACTGCTCGATGTCAATGACCGCGACACCGTGAACCCGTCCACGTTGGAGGACCCCGGCGTGATCGACGTGGTGATCAACGGTGCCATCGGCAACTTCCAGAACGCATTCGATGGCGGCGACTCCTACGTGGCCGTCTCGGCGCTGTTCACCGATGAGTTCTACTCGTCGGGTACTTTCACCACCCGTACGGCCACGGACCGGCGCGACCAGTTCGCGCCGGCCAACGGGAACACCTCCGATGCCGCGTACAACGGGCTGCAGTTCGCCCGGCGGGCGGTGAAGGATGCCGCGGCGCTGGTGGCCGACCACCCGGACCACGGTCCGAACAGCGAGACCTACGCGGAGCTCAAGGCGCGGGAAGGGTTCACCCTCGTGGCGCTCGGTGAGGGCTTCTGCTCGGCGGTGCCGCTGAGCGCCCTCGAAGGTGGCGAGTTCGTCTACGGTCAGCCGATGACGTCGTCGCAGATCTTCGACGAGGCCGTCGACCGCTTCGACACCTCCCTCGGCGCCAGTGCGAACCACCTGGCGGCGGTGGGGAAAGCGCGCGCGCTCCTGAACCAGGGGCAGTACGGCGCGGCCGCTACGGCCGTGGCGGGCGTGCCCATGGACTTCGTCTTCCACATCCAGCACTCGGAGTCCGGTGGCCAGAACGCCATCTTCGGGCTCCAGGGCAACGGCCGGTATTCGTTGTCCGGCGGCGAGGGGACGGGGGGCAACACCCTCGACTTCCTCGGCCAGGGCGCCGAGTATGATGCCGGCGCGAACCTGCTGGCCAACGGTGATGACCGGAGCCCGTGGTACGGCCCGGTGCCCGGGTTCGATGGCAACATCGACCAGTACATCACCCTGCTGTACAACGGCGTGGGTGACAACACGCCGCTGGCCAGCGGTGTGGAGGCGTGGCTGATCAAGGCCGAGGCCGAGCTGCAGGCGGGCAACTTCGCGGCGATGACGGGGCTGCTGAACGAGCTCCGGCAGAACGCGGACGCACTGCTGCAGGGCCTGCACGAGTGGCCGATCGCGGCCGGCAACGAGCTGGCGGACCTGCCCGACGCCACCACCTTCGCGGAGGGTGTGGACCAGCTGTTCACGGAGCGGGGCTTCTGGCTGCTCCTGACGGGGCACCGTCTCGGCGACCTGCGGCGGCAGATCTATCTGCCGGAGTACGCAGCGACCACGGATGACGACGTCTATCCGACGGGTGACTACCACAAGGAGGGCACCTACGGCAACGACGTGGTCTTCCCGATCGATTTCGACGAGACCAACAACCCGAACTTCGAGGTCAGCATGTGCGACGTGGAGTCGGCCGGTATTAACTGACCACTCCCGGAAGCACGGCAGGACCGCGGGGGCGCCGATTTCGGCGCCCCCGTTTTTTGGGGTGTGGGTCTTGTCGGTTGACTTGACCGTGCCCCGCCCGGGATCCACGTTGCCACCGTACCGATTCCCCGAGACAGGCGTTCGAACCCATGACGCTACCGCTTGCCGGCCCCCGGCGTGAGATCCTCACCCTGCTCCTGGCCATCGCGCTCGCCGCCGTGCCCGCCGCGGCCCAGGAGCCCGGTGCCGGCCGCGATACCGTCCGGGGCCCGCGCGGCCCCGTGGTGGCACCACCGGTGGACACCGCCGTCACCCTGGAGCGGGAAGTCCGGATCCGGGGCGAGCGGGTGCCCTACACCGTGACCCTCGGGTACCAGCCCGTATGGGACGACGACGGGGTGCCCATGGCCACGCTCTTCTACACCTTCTACCAGCGCAGCGACGTCCGGGACCCGACCGATCGGCCGCTCATGATCTCGTTCAACGGCGGCCCCGGCTCGGCCAGCCTCTGGATGCACCTGGGATACACGAGCCCCAAGCAGCTAATCATCGACCGCGAGGGATTCCCCGTCCGCCCGTACGGCGTCCGGGACAACCCCCATTCCGTCCTGGACGTGGCCGATATCGTCTACGTGAACCCGGTGAACACGGGGCTCAGCCGCATCGTCAATGACGCGCCTCGCGAGCCGTTCTTCGGCGTGAACGAAGACGTGGCGTACCTGGCCGACTGGATCGACACCTTCGTCTCCCGGAACGACCGCTGGTCGAGCCCGAAGTTCCTCATCGGAGAGAGCTACGGGACCACCCGGGTCTCCGGGCTCGCCGGTGAGCTCCAGGGCGCGCACTGGATGTACCTCAACGGCGTCATCCTGGTCTCGCCCACCGGGCTCGGCGTGGACCGGGACGGACCGGTGGGGCGGGCGCTCTCCCTGCCCAACTACACGGCCACGGCCTGGTACCACGAGGCACTGGCGCCCGAGCTCCAGAGCCGGGACCTCGAGGAGCTGCTGGCCGAGGTGGAGGCCTACACCCTGGACACCTACCTGCCGGCGCTGGCCCGGGGCGGCTCCCTCCCCGAAGCCCGACGCCGGGAGATCGCCCGGCAGGTGGGGCTCTACGCCGGGCTTGACCCCACCTTCGTCGCCGATCACAACCTCGCCCCGCCCGTCTCGGCGTTCCGCAAAGAGCTGCTGCGAGACCGGGGGCTCACCGTGGGCCGCCTCGACGCCCGCTACCGCGGGCAGGACCGCATGGACGCCGGTGAGAGCTACGACTACGACCCCGCCATGGCCGCCTGGAACCACGCGTTTGCCCCGGCCATCAACAGCTACCTGCGCGACGACCTGGGGTGGGAGACCGACCTCCGCTACTTCGTCTTCGGGCCCGTCCACCCGTGGAACCGGGAGGGCGACCGCACCGGCGAGGACCTCCGCCAGGCCATGGCCTCGAACCCGTTCTTCCACCTCATGGTCCAGTCCGGGTACTACGACGGCGGCACCGACTACTTCTCGGCCAGGTACACCATGTGGAACCTGGATCCCGCCGGGCGGCTCCAGGACCGGATGTGGTTCCGGGGCTACCGGAGCGGCCACATGATGTACCTCCGAAACGACGACCTGGCCACCTCCAACCAGGACATCCGCGACTTCATCGCGTGGGCCATGGAGGCGGCGGAGGAGGCGGCCCGCCACTGACGGAACCTCTGAGCGGTGGCACGCATTTGGCACCCGGTAACCGGTGCCGGATCATCCGGCGCAGTGATCTTCCCCGGATCGAGGAGGTTCCATGAAGTCCCGCATGACCGTTCTGCTGCTCGCCGCCATCCTCCCCGTCGCCGCGTGTGACACCGGCGAGGATGCCGATGTCGACCCCATGCCCGACCCGACGCCCGAGGCCGCACAGCAGCGAATGATGCTGCCAGACACCACCGCCGAGGCCGTCTGGAGCTACCTCCAGCAGGCCGACTACCAGGACTGGCCGATGTGGCCCGGACAGGGCGAGCTCTACGAGGGCACCGAGCCCCACGGCATGCTCCTCACCACGTACCTCAACGGCACGGCGCACACCGCGCTGACCCAGGGCAGCGGGCCGCTCCCCAACGGCTCCATCGTCGTGAAGGAGAACTACATGCCCGACAGCACCCTCGCCGCCGTCACCGTCATGTACTCCTCCCCGGGGTACGACGCCGAGCACAACGACTACTTCTGGGCGAAGTACCAGGCCGACGGCAGCGTCGAGGCCGCCGGACGAGTCGAGTCGTGCCAGAGCTGTCACACCGCCGGCGAGCGGGGCTACCTGCGGACGCCGGTGCCGGAGCAGGGCATGTAGCGGCAATAGCGGGCCTTTCGACTGTTCGAGTGGGTGGTGTGCTCCGGAGGCGTGGTGTGCTCCGGAGGCGTGGTGTGCTCCGGAGGCGTCGTCAACCGCGGAGCCGCGGAGGCGCGGAGCACACGCGGAGAACTTCTTTGTTTGAGCGGGGCAGGGCGGGCTGGGCGGCGGAAGACGCAAGCTCTGGGAGCTGTCGGGAACTTTCTCCGCCCGGCGGAGGTGCGGGCGAACCGCGAGGGGGTGGGCCCCTTCACGAACAGCTACTCACACCGGAAGACGCGGAAGACGCGGAAGGACAGCACGCGGAAGGGTTCATGATGACCGTTCCGCGGCCTTCTTTCCGCACTTTCCGCGAAGCCGCGGTCAGGCGAAGGTCGACTCGCCACGCACCGCGACGGCGGGGATCGCTCCCGGACGGTGTTTGAACTACGAGTTGCCCGGAGCCGGTCCGCCTGTGCGCCCTGCGATTTGACCGCAGAACCACGGATTCCATGCCGGGATCCGCCGCTTCCATGGTCGAATGGGAAGCCAACTGGCAATTCAAACACCGTCCGCAACAACAGCTGGCCCGCCGAAACCATTGACCGGCAACGACTTCCAACGTACCATGGGATCCACTGCGGAGAACGTGCTCGCCGGAGCGCCGTTGTCCGTAACGCCTGACATGCCCCCGTGTAACGCCCGAGTGACGCCGTGCGCGTACGTTGGGCCCGGAAGCTGAAACGAGGCGGAACCCCGGTGGGGAATCCGGCCCGCCCCGACTCGAACAGGACGCGGAGATGACAATGAGAAATCGAAACCCCCTGGCCCGCGCCGGGTTTACGCTCATCGAAGTGCTGGTGACGCTGGTACTGTTGGCGCTGCTGATCGGCGTGATCGTGCCGCAGGTGGTCAATCAGCTTGATCGGGGTGACCCCACCCGAATCACGGCGGATCTAGAGTCGGTCAGGTCAGCGGTGAGGCTTTTCCGGGTTGACGTAAAACGCTACCCGGCAACGTTGGAACAGATTTCGGAGTTACCGGGTGCGAGCGGCACTAACTGGGTCCGGACCACGGACTTCAACGGTGCTACCATCGGTGATGGATTGCTGGCGCAGTGGAATGGTCCGTATCTGGAAGGATCCACGATCATGGACGAGACAGCCACGATCGAGACCGCGTTAGGGGGTCAAATACAGCCGGTGTTTGTAGACACGCTGACGCTTGGTGGCGTGACATATATCGCGATCGAGGTGTCCGCGCTGGACTCCGCCAGCATAGCGGTCATCAACGAGGAAATCGACGGGGATGACACCCTGACCGACCCGGAAACAGATGGACGGATCCGAATGAAAGATATTGGGACACTGGATTTCCGGATGTACTATCTGGCTGTTCCTGTGAATTGACGCTCGAAGTGGACGCTCCCATAAGCCCCCCGCCGGCCCACCCCGGCGGGGGCTTTTCTTTGCCTCCAACCGCTCCCCGGCGTATCCTAACCGCAGCGGTCCCCTACAACCCACGGAAGCGACATGGAGCAGCCCCCGAAAGAGGCCCTCGACCGAGGGCGTGAGTGCCTGGAGCGGCGTCGGAAGCGGCTGGCGCGCCTGATCCAGCGGCCGCTGGACCCGCCGGAAGGCTCCGGTGACCTGGCGGATGACCGCCGGGCGTACCTGCTGGAGGAGGCGCAGGAGCTGTACTGGAACGAGCTGTCGTGGGAGCAGGTCACGGAGGAGGAAGGACTCGCCGAGAGCGGGCTGGTGGAGCTGACGTTCCCGGGCTTCCTGGCCTTCGTGGAAGGACTGCTCCTGCGGGAGGTCATGGCGGACTCGCTGGCCCCCGCGAGCCCACGTCCCGAGGTGGTGGAGGACGTGCTGCTGTTCCTGGCCACCCGGGTGGTCGAGTTGCAGGGGATGGAGGACGACGAGGCGCGCATCGAGCGCGAGGTAGCGACCCGGCTCATCGACCTGGTCCTCTACCGGCAGCACGACGTGGACGTGGAGGAGTTCGAGCAGGCGGAGGACGAGGCGCTGCCCGGCGACGAGCCGTGAGCGTGCACCCGGTGCTGAGCGGCGGGCCGCTCCTCATCGGGCACCGGGGCGCCGCGGGGCTGGTACCGGAGAATACGCTGGCGTCGTTCCGGGAAGCGGCCGAGCGCTGGGCCGTGGACATGATCGAGCTCGATGTGAGGGCCAGCGCCGACGGCGAGTGCGTGGTGATCCACGACGCCACGGTGGACCGGACCACCGACGGGACCGGCCCGGTGTCTGAGATGACGCTGGAGGCGCTCCAGTCGCTGGACGCCGGGTACCGGTTCACCGGTCCGGAGGGCGACCACCCGTTCCGCGACCGATGCGTGCGGATCCCCACCCTCCGCGAGGTGCTCAAAGCGCTCCCCGCCATGCGGTTCACCGTGGAGATCAAGAGCGCCGATGCGCCGGGGCCGATGCTGGAGACCATCCGGGAGCACCACGCCGCGGACCGGGTCCTGGTGGCCGGGATGAGCCACCGGCACCGGGCCCCGGTCCGGAGCTACCCCGGGGCCGTGAGCGCACCCACACGCACGGTGCAGTGGTTCTACCTTCTGCACCGGCTCGGGCTGGCCTGGCTCTGGCCGAAGCGGGCGGACGTCTTCCAGGTCCCGGAGCTGCACCCCTGGGACGGCTCCGAGGCCGAGGGCGCCCGGCGGATCGTCACCCCCCGGTTCGTCCGGGACGCGGGTCGCAAGGACGTACCGGTCCACATCTGGACCGTGAACGATGCCACGGACATGGCGCGTCTCCTGGACTGGGGCGTGGACGGGCTCATCACCGACCGGCCGGACCGGGCCGCCCGGGTCCTGGCCCAGCACGCCGGCCGCCCCCTCCCGCCGGCGCTGGCGTGACAGCCCCGGCGGATCGGCTCCCCGGGCTCGCCGGGCTCCCCCGGTTCTCCGGGCTCCCCGCCGGCGCTCGCCAGCGCCTCCGCGGCGCCATCGAGCCGGGCGACACCGTCCTCGTGGCCCTTTCCGGCGGCCTCGACTCCGTGACGCTCCTCCACCTCCTGCGCTTCCCGCTCCGGGACCTCGGCGTGGTGCTCCGGGCCGCGCACCTCGATCACGCCATGCGTCCCGGCAGCGCCGCCGACGCCGCGTGGGTACGGGGGCTCTGCCGGGCGTGGGACGTGCCCGTCGTCATCGAGCGGCTCGACCCGCCGGCCGAAGGGGAGGCCGACGCCCGGGAGCGGCGTTACGCGTTCCTGGAGCGGGTGGCCGACCGGACCGCCTGGACGGACGATGCCGACGCGCTCGACGCGCCCCCTGCGTCCGGCGTGTCCGGCGTGGCCGACCGGACCGTCTGGATCCTCACGGCCCACCACCGCGACGACCAGGCCGAGACCGTCCTCTTCCAGGCGATCCGGGGGACCGGCGTGCGAGGGCTCCGGGGGATCGCGCCCCGGCGGGGCCGGATCCTGCGCCCGCTCCTCCCGTTCGGCCGCGACGACATCCGGGCCTACGCGGCCGCCGTGGGCGTCGGGTTCCGGGTCGACCCCACGAATCGGGACGTGAGCCTCGCCCGCAACCGGCTCCGGCACGAGGTCCTGCCGGCCCTCGAGGGCGTACACCCCGGCACCTCCCGGGCGCTGGCCCGGCTGGCCGACCGGGCCCGCGCCACGGAGCGGGCGTGGAGCGCCGCGCTGGACCGGTTGGAAGAGGAGGTCGTGGTCGAGGAGGACGAGGCCGGGACCACGCTTGCCCGTGGTGTGCTCCGCTCCTATCATCGAGACCTGCGCGCCCGCGTCATGCGCCACGTGCTACGCCGCTATGGGAGCACCCCCGATCGCAGGGGAACCCATGCGGCGTTGGAGTTTATTAGCTCGGGGCCGAGCGGTGGGGAGCTGCACCTGCCCGGCGGCGTCCGCCTGGAGCGGGACTTCGACCGGATCCGGGTAACGCCCACGCTGCCCGAGGGCGACGACGAGCCGCTGACGGTGCCCGGCCCGGAGGCCGGCCGCGGGCGAGCGACCATCGCCGGCCGGGTCGTAACGGTCCGGTGGCGGCCGGTCGGCCGGTTGGAGGCCGAGGCCGCCGGAGAGGCCGGAGAGGCCGGAGAGGCCGGAGAGGCACCCGGCGGGCCGACCG
>CAZSBL010000033.1:0-9792 GCA_964605205.1 uncultured Gemmatimonadaceae bacterium | reverse complement strand
GCCGGAGAGGCCGGAGAGGCCGGAGAGGCCGGAGAGGCACCCGGCGGGCCGACCGAGGCGGGCGGTCTCGACGAGGCGGGTGTGACGATCCCGTCGCCGGCGTTCCCCCTGACGGTCCGGGGCTGGCGGCCGGGAGACCGGATCCGGTTCCATTACGGCAGTAAGAAGCTGACCAAGCTGTTCGGGGAGAAGCGGATGGGGCGGCGGGCCCGGCGGCGGACGCCGCTGGTGGTGGACGCCCGGGGACGGGTATTGTGGGTGGCAGGTGTCGCGCGCGCAGAGGGCGTGGGCGAGGATGGAGAGGGCCTGAGAGTCACGGTGACGGATGCCGAACAGCGTTGAGACCAGGGTGCGGACGGGCGGCTTCGAGCTGGAGCGGGTGGTGTATACCGCCGACGAGATCGCGGAGCGAGTGCGGGAGATGGCCCGGGCGATCGAGACGGAGTACACGGGGAACCAGCCGATCCTGGTGCTGGGGCTGTTGAAGGGCTCGTTCATCTTCCTGGCGGACCTGGTGCGGGAGGTCGTGCGCCCGGTGACGGTGGACTTCCTGGTGGCCTCGAGCTACGGGAGCGGCACGGTGAGCAGCGGCGATGTCCAGCTGCTGTACGATCCGGAGAACACGCTGGAGGACAAGCACGTGATCCTGGTGGAGGACATCGTGGACAGCGGGACTACCATGAACCGGCTGATCCCCATGCTGGAGGCCCGCAACCCGCGCTCGCTGGAGATCTGCGCGCTGCTGCACAAGCACGTGGCGGAGGATCTGGTCAAGGAGCCGAAATGGGTGGGGTTCGACGCGCCCAACGAGTTCCTCATCGGGTACGGCCTCGACCACAGCGAGAACTACCGGAACCTGCCGTTCATCGGCAGCTTGAAGTCCCCCCAGTAACGGGAGTCGATGGCGAATCCGAAGGGGCCGGACCGGAATCCGGACGAGAACAAGGGGTGGATGCAGAGCTCCAGGACGCTGAGCTTCTGGGTCCTGTTGGTGCTGGTCTCCGTCCTGCTGGTCCAGCTCTTCACGCCCCAGCAGCCCGCGGCCGCCGAGCTCGGGTACACCGAGTTCCTCCAACAGCTCGGCGCCGGGAACGTGGAGGCCGTCACCATCATCGGTGGCAAGAAGATCGAGGGCGAGTTCGGGGCGCCGATCCAGGTCGGCGACGGGCCGGCCCGGGCGGAGCGGTTCACCATGACGCTCCCGACCCGGGACCCGGAGTCGTTCATCACCCGCCTCGAGCAGGCCGATGTCCGGATCCGGGGCCAGGAAGACACGCAGCCGTGGTGGATGATCCTCCTGAGCCCCCTCCTCTGGATGGTGCTCATCATCGCCTTCTGGGTCTACATGCTCCGCCAGATGCAGGGCGGGGGCAACCGGGCGTTCCAGTTCGGGAAGTCCAAGGCCAAGATCCTTTCGGGGGAGAGCCCGAAGGTGACGTTCGCCGACGTGGCGGGCGCGGATGAGGCGAAGGAGGAGCTCAAGGAGATCATCGAGTTCCTCAAGGACCCGCAGAAGTTCACGCGGCTGGGCGGCCGGCTCCCCAAGGGCGCCCTCCTGGTGGGCCCGCCGGGGACGGGGAAGACGCTCCTGGCCCGGGCTGTGGCCGGGGAGGCCGCGCGGCCGTTCTTCTCCATGAGCGGCTCCGACTTCGTGGAGATGTTCGTGGGCGTCGGCGCCAGCCGGGTCCGGGACCTCTTCGAGCAGGGGAAGGCCCACGCGCCGTGCATCATCTTCATCGACGAGATCGACGCCGTGGGCCGGCACCGGGGCGCGGGCCTCGGCGGTGGCCACGACGAGCGGGAGCAGACGCTGAACCAGCTCCTGGTGGAGATGGACGGCTTCGAGGCGAACAATGGGGTCATCCTCATCGCCGCCACCAACCGGCCGGACGTGCTGGACCCGGCGCTCCTGCGCCCCGGCCGGTTCGACCGCCAGATCGTGGTGGACAGCCCGGACGTGAAGGGCCGGCAGGGGATCCTCCGGGTCCACCTCCGCAAGGTTCCGCTGGCCGATGACGTGGACGTGGAGGTCCTGGCCAAGGGCACCCCGGGGATGAGCGGCGCGGACCTGGAGAACGTGGTCAACGAGGCCGCGCTCCTGGCCGCCCGGCGCGATCGCGAGAAGGTCACCATGGACGACCTCGAGGCCGCCAAGGACAAGGTCATGCTCGGCGCGGAGCGGAAGAGCCTCGTCCTCAGCGACAGCGAGCGGAAGCTGACCGCCTACCACGAGGCCGGCCACGCCGTCGTCGCCCTCCGGGTGCCGGGGCTCGACCCGCTCCACAAGGTGACCATCGTGCCCCGGGGCCGGGCGCTGGGCGTCACGGCGTCTCTGCCGGAAGAGGACCGCCACTCCTACTCCCGGGACTACCTCCTGGCCCAGCTGGTCATGCTCTACGGCGGCCGGGCCGCCGAGGAGATGATCTTCGGGCCCCAAAAGATCACCACGGGCGCCGGCAACGACATCGAGCGGGCAACCTCCATGGCCCGGCGGATGGTGACCCGCTTCGGGATGAGCGAGAAGGTCGGCCCCATGGCCGTGGGCGACAGCGAGCAGGAGGTCTTCATCGGCCGCGAGCTGGTCCAGCGCCGGGAGATCTCCGAGGACACCGCGCGCCTGGTGGACGACGAGGTCAAGCGGTTCCTCGACGAGGCCTACCAGAAGGCCGTGGACTCCCTCACCGACAACCGCGACCTCCTCGACCGGATCGCAGAGGCGCTCCTGGAGCGCGAGAGCCTCGACCGCGAGGAGATCGACGCCCTCGACGAGGGCCGCCCGCTCCCGGAGATCGTGGTCGAGCCCGAGTCGCCGGCTGAGGCCGACGAGGCCGGCCTCGCCGGCCCGGAGACGGCCATGATGGCGCCGGATCAGGCCCCCGCCGCCGGGGAGCCCGCCGCCGGAGACGAGGCCGCCGCAGATGAGGCCGCCGCAGATGAGGCCGCCGCAGATGAGGCCGCCGCAGACAAGGAGGACGCCGTTGCGGCGGGCGGCGAGGCGCGTCGGGTGGCCGACGGGCCGGAGGCCGACGCCTCCTGAGGTGGCCATGAGCGACGCTGCCTTCGTTCCGGCGGACACGACGGGGATCGGCTCCATCTCGGCAGCCGATCCCCGTTCGGCCGTCTGGGTCACGGCGCGGGGCCCGCTGCCGCTGGACGAGCCCCGGGTGATGGGGATCCTGAACGTGACGCCGGACTCGTTCTGGGACGGCGGGCGGCACGCGGGGGTGGAAGCGGCGCTCCGTCAGGCGGAGCGGCTGGTGACGGAGGGCGCCGACCTGGTGGACGTGGGCGGCGAGTCCACGCGGCCCGGGGCCGAGCCGGTCCCGGCGGCGGAGGAGCGGGGTCGGGTGGCCCCGGTGGTGGAGGCGCTGGTCCGGGAGTGGCCGGGGCTGCGCGTGTCGGTGGACACGGTGAAGGCGGAGGTGGCCCGGGCGGCATTGGAGGCCGGCGCGGCGGTGATCAACGACGTGAGCGGCTTCCGGCTCGACCCGGCGCTGCCCGGCGTCTGCGCCGAGGCCGGGGCCGGTGTGGTCCTGATGCACAGCCGCGGCACGGTAGACCGGATGGCCAGCTACGACCTGGCCGAGTACGGGGACGACCCGGTGGCCGAGATCGCGGCGGAGCTCTCCGAGGCCGACGCGCGGGCCGTGGCCGCGGGGATCGACGCGGCCGCCATCGTGCTCGATCCGGGGCTCGGCTTCTCGAAGACCACGGCCGGGAGCGTGGCCGCCATCGCCGGGCTCCATCGGCTCCGGACCCTCGGGCGGCCGCTGCTCCTGGGGCCGTCGCGGAAGCGGTTCGTGGGCGAGCTGGCCGGCGGCCTCGAGGCCGAGGACCGGCTCCCCGGGACCCTGGCGGCGTGCGTGGCCGGGCTCCTGGCCGGGGCGCGGCTCTTCCGGGTCCACGACGTGGCCCCGGTCCGGCGCGCGCTGGCGGTGGCGGAGGCCGTGGCGGAGGCGGCGGCTGAAGCGGGCGTGGACGTGGTGGGGGTGGCCGAGGCGGAGCCTGGAGAGGGGGCCCCATGACCGGCGTGTTCGACTGGCTGGCCCGCTACCAGTTCCTGCTGCCCCGGATCGGGGACCTGGTCCAGATCATCATCGTCGCCATCGGCGTGTACTACATCCTCCGGCTGCTGGCCCGGACCCGGGCGATGCAGATGCTCTTCGGGCTGGTGCTGCTGGCGGTGATCTACTTCGTGGCCGGGCTGCTGGGGCTGACGTTGATCGGGACGATCCTCGAGTACGCGTTCCAGTACGGTGTCATCGCCGCGCTGATCGTGTTCCAGCCCGAGCTGCGCAGCGCCCTCGCCCGGCTCGGCCAGAACCGGATGCTCCGCTTCTTCAACAAGATGGAAGAGAGCGAGGTGGTGGAGGAGCTGGTGGAGGGGGCCGGGCGTCTGTCCCGGGCCCAGATCGGGGGGATCATCGCCATCCAGCGGGAGGTGGGCCTCGACGAGTACGCCGACACGGGCACCCGCATCCAGGCCCGCGTTTCCGCCGATATCATCGTCAGCATCTTCGCCCCCTACGGCCCGCTCCACGACGGCGCCGTGCTGGTGAGCGGGGACACGCTCATCGCCGCTGGCGTTATCCTTCCGTTGACGCAGTTTCCGGTGGCCGATCGGAGCCTGGGCACGCGTCACAGGGCCGCCATCGGGCTGTCGGAAGAGACCGACGCGCTGGTGGTGGTGGTCAGCGAAGAGACCTCGCAGATTTCCATGGCCCAGCGGGGCAGGCTCGAGCGGAACGTTTCGCCAGAACGGCTCCGGGCCGCGCTGTCGGGCGTCGCCGGAATGCGTCCGGTTCCCGAGTGATGGCGCGTTGACACTCCCGGAGGCCACTCGTACATTCACGCGGATTTCGACCTGATCATGAACTCCAATCGGTCTGAACGCCCTTCGGGGCACGGATCTGCAGGTGGTAGCGAATGATGCTAGTAGCGGCGGTACAGGCGGCCGGTGAGGCGGGTGCGAGCCCGGGCGCCTTCAATCTGATGAACCTGTTCGCGGACGGCGGGGCCATGATGTATCCCCTGGTCCTCTGCTCGCTCCTGGCCTTCGGCGTGATCATCGCCAAGGCGTGGACGCTCCTCGTGGCACACCGAGAGTCCGAGGGGCTCCTGGAAGAGGTGGCGGAGCTGAGCGTCGAGGGCCGGATCGAGGAGGCGCTCCACATGGCGGAGGAGCGACCGGGTCCCGTGGCGGCCATCCTCTATTCGGGGCTCCGGCGGGTCACGGAGCGGGAAACGACGGGCGCGGGCGTCCAGAAGGCCGTGGACACCACCGGCGTGATCGAGCTCGGATTCCTCGAGCGAGGGCTCGTGATCCTGGCCACCATCGCCAACGTGGCGCCCCTGATGGGCTTCCTGGGCACCGTCGCCGGGATGATCTCCGCCTTCGGCGCCATCGCCGAAGCGGGGCAGGTGGACGCCGCGCTGGTGGCCGGCGGGATCAAGGTGGCGCTCATCACCACCGCCACCGGGCTGGCCATCGCCATCCCGGTGAACATCGCGTACAACTTCTTCGTGACCCGGATCGACAAGCTGATCGTGGACATGGAGGAAGGGGCCGGCGCGGTGCTGAGGCTGATCTGGGACCGGGACATGGAAGGCTCGCTGGCTCCGGCCACCGCCGGTGGAACCACACCGGCCAGTCCGATTACGCAAACGAGAGACCCCACGGAACCGGCAGGTGGCGTGGAACCGCGTGACAAGGACTACACCGATCCCGTCGAGCGACCGATCGAAGACACGGACTGAGGCATTGGCATGGCGATTCTGAAGAAGAAGTCCCGGGCGACCAGCGACATCCCCATGGCAGGCATGGCCGACGTGGCCTTCCTCCTGCTGGTGTTCTTCCTCGTAACGACGATCTTCGACGAGGAGAAGGGGCTGAGCATCGTACTGCCGGAGCAGGGTGTAGAGGCCCAGGTCTCCCAGGGCAACATCCTCCACCTCACGATCCAGCCGAACGGCATCGTGGAGGTGAAGCGGGGTGAGAGCCCGCAGGTCCAGCAGGCGAGCCCGGAGGACATCGGCGCCCTCTGGCGGCTGGAGGTGCAGCAGAACCCCAATCTGATTGCGGCGGTGAAGACGGCGCCGAGCGCGCCCTACCGCTACATGATCGACGTGCTGGACCAGCTCCAGTCCGTCGGTGCGGAGCGTGTGAACCTCGGGCTATTGGAGCAGTAGGGTATGATCACAGGCGGAGGATTGCAGCGGAAGTCGAAGGCGGAGAGTGACATCCCGATGTCGTCCATCGCGGATATCGCGTTCCTCCTGATCATCTTCTTCATGGTGACGACCACCTTCCCGCAGGAACGGCCGATGCGGATGCCGTGGCCGGAAGCCGAGGCGACGGAGAAGATGGACGAGCAGAGGAAGAACATCCTGCACGTCTTCGTGACGCAGGAGGGCAACGTCTTCATCAACGACCAGCGGATCCCCAACGACCAGGTGTCCAACCTGATCGCCCCGATGTACGCGCAGAACCAGTCGCTGCTGATCTCGCTCCGGGCGGATCGGAACACTCCGTACGGAACGATTTATAATCTACAGGAGGAGTTTCAGGAGGCAGGCGCCTTGCGGTTGACCTTCTATACGGACCTGGAAGAGCGCATTACGCGGGAGCGGAGGTAGCCATGGCCGAGCAGGTAGGGATGACTCAGGAAACGGCCAACGACCGGTTCAAGCGCGGCTTCAACAGCTGGTTCTGGATCGCGCTGATCATCGCCACGGGGCTGCACGTGGGCATGTTCATGGCGTCGCCGAACTTCGCCACCGAGGACATCAGCTTCTCGGCCGACCAGCTGGAGTCGGTGGACATCCCGGACGAGATCGAGATCCCGCCGCCGCCGCAGGCCATCTCGCGGCCGGCCACGCCGGTCATCGCCGAGGCGACGGTGGAGGAGGACATCACCATCGCTCCGACCACCTTCGAAGACAACCCCATCGAGAACCTGCCGCCCCCGCCGGGGCAGGACGACCAGGACCTCTCGGCCGCGCCGACCTTCACGCCCATGACCGTCCGGCCGCAGGTGAAGAACAACGCAGAGGTGGCCCGGGCCCTCGAGCGCTACTACCCGCCGCTGCTCCGTGACGCCGGGATCGGTGGGACCGTGAACGTCTGGTTCTTCATCGACGAGAACGGGCAGGTGCAGAACACAAAAATCAACGAGTCGAGCGGCTATGACGCCTTCGACCAGGCCGCCCTCAAGGTGGCCGAATTCATGGAGTTCACGCCCGCCTACAACCGGGACAAGAAGGTGCCGGTGTGGGTGGCCATGGACGTGACGTTCGAGGTCCGGCAGTAGCACCACCGCGCCGGGGCACCGCCCCGGGGGCGGAAAACGGGACCGGCCGCAAGGTGGGTCCCGTTTTTCGTGGGGGAGGTCAGGGGCGTGGTGGCGGGCGGCCGGCGCCGCTCCGGTCCGGGAACGGGCCGCGCGCCGTCGGACCGCCCGACGGGGGCCGCGACTCGACGTTTATGGATTTGACGGTGATTATTGCTGTCAAATCCACAATCGTTGGTGCGGACGGGACGCGTGTTGGATTGACGACAATTATCGCGGTCAAATACACAAACGAAGGCCGTCTGCCGGCCCGCGGGACGCCCGTGGCGCCCGTGGCGCCCGTCGCGCCCGTCGCGAGGCGGTTGGCACGACCGTCGCGATTGCCCGCCGCGCCCGTGGCGTCGCCGACGCGGCACTGCAGTCCGTCGCGCCCGTCGCGTCGTCGCGGTGAATCATAGCCGGCCGTCGCGCCCGTCGCGGCAACGCGCGCCACGTTGCCCGCAACCCGAACAACGCGTTAACATTGCGCCGTCATGTGGGATAGCCGACTTCAGGAGAAACTGCCGCAGGTACGGGACCGGATCGAGCGAGCGTTGCAGCGCGCCGGGCGGGGTGGTGAGGACATCCAGATCGTGGCGGTGACGAAAGGGCACCCCGCGGATGCGGCGCGAGCGGCGATCCGGGCGGGGCTGACCACGCTGGGCGAGAACCGGGTCGGTGAGCTGGCGGAGAAGGTGGCGGCGGTGGGTCGGGATGTGGCGGAGTGGCACATGATCGGCCACCTCCAACGGAACAAGGCGCGGGACGCGGTGGCGCTCATGGACCGGATCCACTCGGTGGACTCGCTGCGGCTGGCCCGGAAGCTGTCGAAGGAGGCGGTGCGGGCCGAAACGGTGGTGCGGGGGTATATGCAGGTGAACGTTTCCGGTGAGGAGAGCAAGGGTGGCTTCGGCCGGTCCAACGCCGTGGAATCGGTACGCACCATGGCGGAGCTGGAGGCGCTGGAGATCGAGGGGCTGATGACCATGGCCCCGTACACCGACGACGAGTCGGTGCTCCGGGAGACGTTCCGGCAGACGCAGGAGCTGCTCGAGGCGTGCTGGCGCGAGGCGCCGAACGCGCTGGCGGGTCGCGGATTGTCCATGGGAATGAGCAACGATTTCGAGATCGCCATCGAGGAGGGTGCCACGAGCGTCCGCCTCGGCACGGTCCTATTCGGGGAGAGGGAATACGGATGATCGACCTGACACCGCTCGAGGTTCGCCAGAAGAAGGGTGACTTCCGCAAGAGCTTCCGCGGGTACGACCCGGAGCTGGTCAATGATTTCCTCGATCTCGTAGCCGACCGGATGGAGGAGCTGGTCAAGGAGACCATGGCTCTCACGGACCGGGTGGAGGCGCTGGAGGAGGAGCTGACCGATTACCGGGAGAAGGAGACGGCGCTCTCGGAGGCGCTGATGGCGGCGCAGCGGCTGCGGGAGGACGCTCGTGGCCACGCGGAGAAGGAGGGTGAGCTGCTGATCCGGGAAGCCAGGGCCGAGGCCGAGGAGGCCAGACAGACGGTGGCCCGGGCGCTGGCCCGCGAGGAGGATACGCTCCGGCAGGTCCGGGCGCGTCGGGCGCAGCTGGTGGAGTCGTTCCGGCGGCTGCTGGAGCGGGAGCTGAACGAGCTGGCCGTGATCGAAGAGTCGCTCCAGCTCACGACCGGCACGGACAAGGCCGAGGACCGGCGCGTGGCCGCCCGCCCGCCCAGCACGGCCGAGCCCGACCTCGCCGCCGGCAGCGTGAGCGGCCCGGAGCTGTCCGCGCAGGATGCCGGCGCCGGCGAGGGGGAGGGCGAGCAGCTCACCGCCGGGTCGTCGTCGGAAACGACCCCGGAGGAGGACCGGGAAATGGCCCCGAAAGGGGCTTCGGAAGGGGCCCCGGCGCCAGGCGCTGGCCAGGGCCCGGACCAGGACGCCGACGCGTCCCGGGAACCGGCCCCGGAGACCGCTGGAGAGGCGGGGCAGGCAGACGCGGGGCAGGCAGACGCGGCGTCGGATGACGAAGCCCTCGAGGACGAAGCGCCCGAGGACGTACAGGAAGACTGGCTCCAGTCGCTGGTGGAGGAGGAAGCGACGGAGTGAGCAGCAGACAGAACGGAATGAGATACCCGGACTACCCGGCAGACCACCAGGCGCTGGAGGAGGAGATCCTCCAGCGTTGGCGCGATGAGGAGCTGTTCGCCCGCACGTTGGAGCACACGGCGGAGGGCGAGCCGTTCGTTTTCTACGAGGGCCCGCCCACGGCCAACGGTCGTCCCGGCATCCATCACGTCTTCAGCCGGACGCTGAAGGACCTGGTGTGCCGGTACCAGACCATGCAGGGCCGCTACGTGGCCAGGAAGGCGGGGTGGGACACCCACGGGCTGCCGGTGGAGATCGAGGCGGAGAAGGAGCTGGGGATCAGCGGGAAGCCGGAGATCGAGGAGCTGGGCGTGGCCCGGTTCAACGAGATCTGTCGCG
>CAZSBL010000032.1:0-26836 GCA_964605205.1 uncultured Gemmatimonadaceae bacterium | reverse complement strand
GAGAAGGTCACTCCGTGCCGCCCAAAAAGTAAAAAGTAAAACCAGGTCCGTTAGAGCGGGCCGCCGCCAGCGCGCCCAGGTAGCTCGGGTGGAACCCGTCGGGGCCGTAGAGCGCGAGATCGGGGTCCAGCGCCCAACCCTCTACCCACGTCTGCCCCGCCGGGATGAAGAGCCCGTCCACCGAGTCCGCCGCCACCCGGTACGACGTCCGCACCGCCTCGAACGCGAACCGCCGCGCATCGGAGGGCCAGACCATATAGAGCGCCGGCACCCCGCCAACCTCCCGGATCACCGTGTCGAACTCGGCGGCCCACAGGCGCAGGTGGACCTGGTTCTCCGGCAGCGACGACGGCCCCTGCTGCAGGACTACCACGTCGGGCGCCAGCTCCCGGAGCACGTCCGGCGTGCCCAGGTACCAGTGGTCCTCCAAGCTCGCGTTCGGCCGGGTGATGGAGACCTGGCTGAACGATCGGCCATCGGCCCGGGCCAGCGCCTCGACCAGCCCGGGCACGTCGTGGGTGTATGTGAGCGAGTTGCCCACGAAAGCCACCCGCAGCTCCGCATCCCCGAGGTCGTAGCCGCGTTCCCAACCATCCAGCGGCCCGGCGCACGCCGTGGAGGCCAGGGCCGCGTAGAGCACGAACCACCACCAGCGCATCATCGTCAACGGAATCTCCCGGTTGCGGCTGCGGTCATTCGATAAACGACCGAGCGCCGCCGGTCGTAACGGGCGCTGCTACCGGGGCTGACCCCCGGCTGCGATCAGCCTTCCTGGATCAGCGCCGCGTAGCCGTCACGGAAGCTCGGGTAGATGAAGTCGTAGCCGGAGCGCACCAGCCGCTCGTTGGAGACCCGCTTGTTCGTGCCCCGACGCCCCTCGGTCCGGGCGTCATCCGGATCCACACCCTCGCACGGGTCCGGCACGCCGGCCCGGTCGGCCACCCAGCCGTACACCTCCCTCAGCGGCGCGCCCTCGCCGTCCACGCCGTTGTAGACGGGCGCGGGGTCGTCCAGCGTCAGCAGGTGATGGACCGCGCCGGCGGCATCGTCCCGGTGGACCCGGTTGCCGTAGAGCTCCGGCCCCATGCACGGCGCGTCGCCGGAGAGGACCCGGCCCACGGTCCAGGTCCGGCCCGGACCGTAGATCCCGCCCAGCCGGATCACCGCTCCCGGCGCCCCCCGCTCCACCGCCAGCGCCTCGCCCTCGAGGATCGCCCGGGCGGTGGCGTCGGCGGGCTCCTCGTCGGTCTCCTCGTCCACCCACTGGCCGTCGGACTGGCCGTACACGCCGGTGGATGAGACCAGGACCACCCGGGGAGACGCGCCCGGCCGGGCGGACCCACCGGACCCACCGGACTCACGGGCGCCCACTGCGTCCAGCACGTTCCGCAGCCCGTCGACGTACGCGGTCCGGTAGGCCGCCTCGGTCCGGCCGCCGGGGGCCACGGCGTAGACGACGGCGTCGGGGGCCTCGTCGCCGGCGGGGATCCCATCCAGCGTGTCGGCCCGGGTCACGTCGCCGGCCACCGGGCCCACGCCGGCGGGGAGCGTGGACGGGTCGCGCTTGAGCCCCCAGACCCGCACGCCGTCGTCGAGCAGCAGCTCCGCCAGCCGGCTGCCCACGTAGCCGCAGCCGGCGATGAGCACGCGCTCCGGCATCACCGCGACCACGGCGGCACCACGCCGTTGGTCCGGGCGTACGCGATGGCCTGGCCCACGTGCTCGTTCATGTGGGCCACCAGCTGGAGCAGGACGGCCCACGTGGGGACGTCGCGGCCGTACAGTGTGACGGTCCGGGTCAGGTCGGCGGCGTCCATGTCGGCCACCGACGTCCGCACGTGCTCGATGGACGCCAGCAGCGCCTCCCGGACCTCGATCTTGTCGGTCAGCGACTCCAGCTCCCGCCAGGCCATGTCCGGCGGCGCGTCGATCCCCAGGTTCTCGTGGAGGTACAGGTAGTTGTAGCGGGCGACGTGGGCGTAGACCCGCGCCACGGTCATGACGCCTTCCCCGGGGCTCCAGCCATACAGCCCGGCCGGCATGGCTTCCGAGAGGAGCGTCATCTTCCGGCTCGACTGCTCGAAGTGACGCAGGAGGTGGTCTCGGTAGTCCTGGGGGGCGCTGCCAGCGGGCGGCGTCACGGGCCGGGTCAGGTCGAAGGCGGCGCGGAACCGTCGGTCGGTACCCTCCCGGCGCAGGGCGTAGGTGAACGTGCGGCCCGGGTCGATCTCGAGGGTCCACACGTTCGTGGCCGCCGCGGGCAGCATCTCTGCGGTGGCCCCGTCGGCCGGGAACTCCTGTCGCTCGGCCGTTCCCGCGGTCCTGGTGTGGCCGCCGTACATGGTCAGCTCATGGGGCGAGCCGTCCTCGTGGCGGTGGTCGTGCTTCAGCCGGAGTCCGTCAGCCGTACGCCGGATGATCCAGGTGCGGGAGCGGTCCTGACCCACGTGGAACGGGATCCGGATCACGTCTTCCTCACAGTCGCGGACGTGCATGACCATGCGTCGGTCCTGGAAGTCCGCGTCCACCCCGGCCGGCGCCGACGCCACGACCTCGCCCTCGAACGCCTGGCCGCACAGCGCGCCCAGGGCCGCCCAGAACGCTTCCTGCGGCCCGGCCTCCTGCGCCCGAACGGCCGTGGGAACCAGCGTGGGCCCCACAACGATGAAGAGGGCGGCCGCCACGGCGGCCCGGACGGATCGAACGGTTCGCCGGGTCATGTGTCACTCCGGGTTGGGGGGGTGCCGCGCACGGGCGGTCGGCTACCCGGTCCGCCCGTCTCGCGGCGGACCACCGGGGCAACTTCCGTTCCCAGCAGCTCGATGGCCCGGAGCACGTCGGCGTGGGGCATGGGGCCGACGGTGAGCTGGACCAGGAACCGGTCGTGGTCGAAGAGCTCGTGCTGGTACATGATCTTGTCGATCACCTCCTGCGGGCTGCCCACGAAGAGGGCGCCCCGGAGCGTCCGCTCGGCGTCGAACCGCTGGCGCGTGGTGGGCGGCCAGCCCCGCTCCCGCCCGATCCGGTCCATGGTCTCCTTGAACGGGCCGAAGGCGAGGTCGGCGGCCGCGTCGCTCTCCTCGGCGATGAAACCGTGGGAGTTGACGCTCACGGGCGTGGCCGGGTCGTGGCCGTGCTTCTCCAGCTCCTCGCGGTAGAAGTCCACGGCCGGCTTGAACCGGTCGGGCGCGCCGCCGATGATGGCCAGCGCCATGGGCAGCCCGAGCCGGGCGGCCCGGGCCACGCTCTGCCCGCTCCCGCCCACCGCCACCCAGACCGGGAGCGGGTCCTGGACCGGCCGGGGGTAGACGGGGCGATGGTCGATGGAGGCCCGGTGCTTCCCTTCCCACGTCACGCGGGTCCCCTTCCGCAGCTCCAGCAGCAGCTCGAGCTTCTCCTCGAAGAGCTCGTTGTAGTGGTCGAGGTCGTAGCCGAAGAGCGGGAACGACTCGATGAACGAGCCCCGCCCCGCCATGATCTCGGCGCGACCGCTGGAGACCAGGTCGATGAGGCTGAAGTCCTGGAAGACCCGCACGGGGTCATCGGAGCTCAGGACCGAGACCGCGCTGGTCAGCCGGATCCGCTCCGTCTTCGCCGCCGCAGCGGCCAGGGGGATGGCCGGCGACGACACGGCGTAGTCCGGCCGGTGGTGCTCACCCACGCCGAACACGTCCAGCCCCACCTGGTCGGCCCGCTCGATCTCCTCGATCAGACGACGCACCCGCTCCCCGGCATCGAGCTGTTCCCCGGTCTCCGGGTCGACCCGTGTCTCCGCGAACGTGTAGATCCCGATCTCCATGCGCCCTCCGTCCGTCTCTTCCTCGCCGCGCTCCGCTGCCGTCCGGCGACGACTGCGAAAGCCGTGCCCGGCACGTCGGCGGAGCACATCCCCGTGCCACGCCCGCATTGTCACGACGGGTATAACCACCCATCTTCGGAGCCGACCCCGGCCCGACCTGAACCCTACCGTCACCAGCCTCGATGACCGATCCGAGCCGCCCCGACCGGGCGGATCCGTCTGGCCCGCCCCCGTCCGGCGAGGACGAAGCCGCCACGGCCCGTGCGGACGAGGCCATCGAGGCACTGTCGAGCGGCGAGGCCGACCCGGCCCCGGCGGGTGCCGAGCCGCTGGCCACCGGCGAGCCGGAGGCCGAGGCTACGACGTCGCGCTACGATCGGTCCATCGTGGAGGGGCCGCTCCTCCCCGCCGTCTGGGCCATCGCGTGGCCAACCATGCTCCAGAACGTGATCGGCGGGATCCAGGGGATCGTGGACCACGCCATGGTGGGCCATTACGTGGGCTTCGAAGGGAACGCCGCCATCGGCGTCAGCTGGCAGATCTTCCTGGTGGTGGTGGTCTTCATCTCGTCGCTGTTCACCGGGATGAGCGTTCTGGTGGCCCGGTTCGCGGGCCGGAACGAGGAACGGAACGTAGACCGGACGGTCTACCAGGCCTTCCTCACCGCCATGGGCCTGGCCGTGCTGATCCTGGCACCCGTCGGGTACTTCCTCGCCCCCGCGCTGCTGGACCTGGTGAACGCCGCGCCGGCCGTACAGGCCGAAGCGCTGCCCTACCTGCGCGTGATGTTCGTGTTCAGCTCCGGCATGCTGATCTTCTTCATGCTCGGCGGCGCGCTCCGCTCCGCCGGTGACGCCAAGACGCCGCTGCGGCTCGGCATCGTGGTCACGGTCCTGAACGTGGTCCTGAACGTCGTCCTCATCGCGGGCCTCGGCCCGATCCCGGCGTTCGGGACCACGGGCGCCGCCATGGGCACTGTGATGGCGTCCGGGCTGGTGGCCCTCTACGCCCTCTGGCGGCTCATTGGCGGAGGCTGGGTGGTCAGCTTCCCACGGGGCGGCCCGTGGCGGCCCGACTGGTCTGTCATCAAGCAGCTCTTCCGGTTCGGACTGCCCACCGGGATCCAGGGGATCGCCATGAACGTGGCCGGCGTCTTCCTGCTCCGGTTCGTCGGGTCGCTGCCCCGGAGCGCCGCCGCCCAGGCCGCCTACGCCGTGGGCTACACCCAGCTCTTCTCCTTCATCACGTGGACGTCCGTCGGGCTCATGGGCGCCGCGGCTACCGTGGCCGGGCAGAACCTGGGGGCCGGCAACCCGGAGCGGTCGAAGAAAGCGGTGCAGACGGCATCACGGATCGGCGTGGGCGTGGCCATCGCCATCGGCTCGCTCTTCCTGTTCATCCCGGAGACGCTGCTGGGCCTCTTCGGGCTCGAGGAGGCCGCCGTGCTCCAGCTCGGGACGGAGCTGCTCACCTTCCTCACCTTCAGCGGTGTCTTCGTGAGCGTGGCGCTGACCTACACCGGCGGGCTGCAGGGCACCGGCGACACCAAGAGCCCGCTCTACATCTCCATCATCTCCCAGGTCGTGATCCCGCTGGGCATGTGCTTCGTGATCCAGCAGGTTAGCACCCTCGACTCGTGGGAGATCTGGCTCGCGATCCTCCTCGGCCACGTCACCCGGTCCTCGCTCAGCGTCCTGGTCTTCCGCCTCGGCGCCTGGAAGGACATCGAGGTCGAGATCGAAGAGGCACGGTAGGCCCGCAGCCCGCGAGGGCGTGCGGCCACCGGCGCATCGTCAACCGCGGAGCCGCGAAGACGCGGAGCATGCGCGGAGCTTTTCGGAGCCACCGCCCTTGTCTCCCGATCCCCAGCCCCGCCCGGACTTCCCCTCATCTCCTCATCGGGAAGGGCGAACAAGCAGGAGGGCCTGGCCGCGAACTCGCCCCGCCCGGATCTCCCCTCACCACCGTACAGCCCCCGAAACGTCCGCCCTCAGAACCCCCTGTTCAGCGCGAACGAGAAGTACCCACCCTTCGCCGGTCGGTCTCGAGATCGTAGGCCGTCTGCTCGTAGCCGCCGGTGAGCTCCAGCCGGAGCGTGGGGCTGAACGGGTGGATCACGAGACCCTTCACCTGCCGGTTGATCTGCCAGAATCGGAGCGTCTCCTGGATCAGCTCGGTCTCGCCGTCGTTGTCCACATCGCCGGTGTCCTGCCGGATGCTGCGGCCGATCTGCGGCAACTGGCCGGCGATCACGCCCCACGAGGTCCGGCTCGAGCGGTTCACGTACCGGCCCACCAGCCCGATCCCGTTCAGCACGTTCCCGTCCCGGATGTTGAGCTGGAGCTGCGCCGTGAGCAGGTGGTGGCCCAGCATGTCGCTGAACAGGAACGCCGCGCCGCCGCCGATGAACGAGCCGTACGAGCTGATCCCGAAGCCCAGGCTCGGCTGCGCGATGTAGTCCAGCGACAGCCCGGCGCTGTAGTCGCGGCGCTCGAAGCTCGCCGGATCGGGCAGCAGCCCCGGCGTCCGCAGCGCCTGGATCAGCGCGCCGTCGTTGCGATCCGGCGGCGGCAGCAGCGCGCGGCCCCGCACCGGAGTATCGGTGGCGCGGGCGGGTTCCGTGGTGTGCCCGTCGTCGATCCGGAAGATCCTGTACTCCCCCTTCCGGTACGCGGTGAACACCACCCGGCCCGACTCCGCCACCGCCAGCGCGGGGCTGACCTCGGTGATCCCGCTGGCCCCGACGTACAGGTTCGTCAGCGCCACCGGCGAGTCGGCGCCCGCATCGAGTCGGTACACGTTCGGGATCCCGCCCGGGTCCGCGATGAAGAACAGGCTCTCGCCGTCGGGGCCCCAGCGGGGATTGATGTGCCGGGCGCCGTCGAACGAGGCGATGGCCCGGACCCGGCCGGTCTCCACGTCCACCGTGGCGAGCCGGAACGCCCCGGTGTCCAGCGCCTCCAGGTCGGTGGTCTGGCGGTCGGTGGCGATGGCGATCCGACCATCCGGGCCCCAGTCGGGATGCAACTCGGCGTACGCGTCGTCGGTGACCCGGCGAAGCTCGCCGGTGGCCACCGTCACCACCCAGAGGTCGAGGACCCCGCCGTCATTGGCCACGAACGCGATCTCCTCACCGTCCGGAGACCAGGTGGGGTTGAAGACCGCGCCCAGCTCATCGAACTGGAGCGTCTTCAGCCGCTCCCCTCGCTCCGCGCTCCGGATGGTGAGGATCGGCTCGCCCCCCGCACCGCGGCGAAGGCGAACCGGTCTCCGTCCGGCGCCCACGCGCCGGCGGAGCTGATGAACTGGAGGCTGTGGTAGTGGGGGTCCAGCGCCGACCGGGTCACCCGGCGGATGATCTCGCCCGTCTCGGCGTTCGCCAGGTAGAGGTCTACCGAGACCGGGCTGCGCTGCGACAGGAACAGGAGACGGCTCCCGTCCGGGCTCAACGCCGGCCCGATGTCCAGCTCCGAGTCATGGTCCTCGAAGATCGGCTCCGCGAAATCGCCGGGCGCCCCGGTCCGCTCCCGGATCGGGCCGTAGGTCTCCCGCAGCGCCCGGTGCCACCCCGCCGCTACCGAGTCGGCTGACCCCACGGTCTGCTCGATGGTCGCCGCCGGCCGCCCGTTCCCCATGCTCCGGCGGAAGATCTGCACCACGGCGGCCTCGCCCCACCGCCCGCCGATGTAGGCCAGGAGCGAATGGCCGTACCGGTACGGGAAATGGGTGCGGGTGTCGCGCAGCTCCGCCACCGATGGCAGCGAGTCGTCGCGCAGGAGCGCGTCCCGCATCCACATGGCGGTCATGGCGCTCTCCGGCCCCCGGGAGAGATACCCGGCCATCCCCTCCACCACCCAGAGCGGAGTCTTCGAGATCTGCGGGGCACCGTACCGGGGCGAGCCGGGCGTCACGCCCCCCATGTCGTACTGGAACGCGTGCACCAACTCGTGCCCGATCACGTGGTCCGTATCCGATAGCGGACCCGCCAGCTCCGCGGTCCCCGCCTCCCGCTGGTAGTGGTAGAGATCGAAGTGCTCGGTCTCCAGCACCTGGAAATCGAAGTCGTGCCAGCGGACCTGGTTGCGCCCGAAGTACTGTCCTTCCGCCGCGTGGGCCACGGCGAGGGTGGCCAGGAGTGCGAGCAGGGCCGCGAGCGGCGCCCCCCTTCCTGCTTGGATCGCGACGTGTTTCGAGATGCCCCCCCAACGGGTTCGGGCATCGTCTCAACCCGCAGGCCCCTTCGATCACTTCGGTGAATGCACCGCCGGACCGCCGGGTCTGCGGGGCGCTCGCCGCCCATCCGGCGCATCACCTGTGCCATGGGCCGCCTCTTCAACGCCCTCCCCGCGCAACATCCGGCCGGGGATACTCGTACGGACAACCGAGCACTGACTTCATCACCCGAGCCAGACGGAAACCGTGAAGCGCCAGACACTCCTCATCGCCACTGCCCTCGTGCTCGGCGCGGCCGCCGCCTACGCCGCCCAGAACGGCACGTTCCGGATCCACGCCCACGGCGTCGACGCCACCCGCGTCGCCCAGCTCCGGGCGGACCTGGTCCTGGCCGAGCGGCGGATCGAGGCGGTCCTGGGGCCATTCCCCGACACCGTCGCCGTCCGGGTCTATCCCTCACGGGAGGCCTTCTCCCACGCGCTCCGGGAAGCATGGGGGATCCGCGAGACGGCGTGCTGGATGGTGGGCGGCGCAGACGACCACACCGTCTACCTCCTCGACCCCGGCGCCTGGCAACAGGAGGCGTGCGAGCACGACCCCGAAGACCGGGACCACGTCCGCGGCCTCATCGCCCACGAGGCCGTCCACGTCTACCACGGCAAGGTCAACCCGTCCGATGACCTGGGGGGCCTCCCCGACATAGACTGGTTCACCGAAGGCCTGGCCACCTGGGCCTCCGGCCAGCTAGAAGCCCGGCACGCCGGCCAGGCCGCCGAGGCCATCGCGACCGGCAAGGCGCCCCGCGCCCTGGCCGACGCGTGGTCCGGGCCGTACCGCTACGCCGTGGCCGGCTCCATGGTGGCCTTCAACGATCACGCCTGGGGCCGGGACACCCTGCGCCGGCTGCTGGCCGCCACGTCCCAGGCCGAACTGCTGGCCGCCCTCGATGTGGACGAGGCCACCTTCCTCCACCGCTGGCGGGAGTGGGTGCAGGACCGCTAGCTGCCGCCACCGGTGTGCCCCAGCGCTTCGACCCGCCACAGCGCGTCGTCGGGGGTCCCGAACTCGCCACACGCCGACCCACGCGGCGGCCCACGTACCCCATGGGTCACCTGGCGTCCCAAACTCGACACACGCGGACTTGGCGGCCACCCACTGGACGAATCGGGCGCCCCACGGCTGTGGGCACCATCGGCGGGTCGAAACCGAGTGGGGCGAGCGGACCACCACCGTGGTCGAGAAGCCGTTCGTCGACCCGGAGAAGCGGATCCCGGTCTCGCAGGCGCCACCACTGCGGCACCGGAAGCGACGCCTCGAACGCGGCCCCGCCGGACCGGCGGAGCCGCCCGGGATGTACGCCGTCACCCCGTCGCTCTATGTTGCGGACCATGAGTGACCCGATCCTCACCGTCCTCGTCGGCCTGGTGGCCGTCCTCCTGGTGGCCGTCCTGGTCCTGCTGGTCCGGCTGGCCGGTCGACTCGACCTGCGGGTGGCGGCGGGCGTCCGCGAGGCGGTGGGCGAGGACCTGCGAGCGGGCCGGGAGGAGGCGAGTCGCGCGGCGCTGGCCACCCGCCAGGAGATCAGCCGCAGCCTGGAGCGGGTGAGCGAGCGGCTGGAGGCCGTGCACCGGGGGCTGGGCGAGATGCAGAGTCTGGCCGACGGGGTGGACGACCTGCGGCGGGTGCTGACGAACGTGAAGGCCCGGGGCACGTGGGCGGAAGTCCAGCTGGGGATGATCCTCGACGAGTTTCTGGCCCCCGGCCAGTACGAGACGAACGTGGCCACGCGCCAGGGCTCCAACGACCGGGTGGAGTTCGCCGTCCGGCTCCCGGGCCGCACCGACGACCGCCCCGTCTGGCTCCCCATCGACTCCAAGTTCCCCCGTGAGGACTGGCTCCGGCTCCAGGAGGCGGCCGAAGCCGGCGACGCCGAGGGCGCCGCGAAGGCCGCCGACGCCCTCAGTCGCACGCTCCGGGACGAGGCGAAGAAGATCCGTGACAAGTACGTGGACCCGCCGAACACCACCGACTTCGCCGTCCTCTACCTGGCCACCGAGGGGCTCTACGCCGAGGTGACCAGCCGGCCCGAGCTGCTCTCGGAGATCCAGGAGCGGCACCGGATCATGGTGGCCGGCCCCGCCACCCTGGCCGCGCTCCTCTCCAGCCTCCAGATGGGCTTCCGCACCCTGGCCATCGAGCAGCGGGCCACCGAAGTCTGGGAGATCCTCGGCGCGGTGAAGACCGAGTTCGCCAAGTTCGACCGGGTCCTGGAGCGGCTCGAGAAGCAGCTCGACACCGTATCGAACACGGTGGAGAAGGCCCGGACCCGGACCCGGGTCATGGAGCGGCGCCTCGAGGCGGTCGAGCAGCTCCCGGAGTCCGCGGCGAGGGACGCCCTCGAGCTGCCGCTGCGGGAGAGCCGCACCGGCGAGTCCCGCACCGGCGAGTCCGGAACGAGCGAGTCCGGGTCAGGCGACGGGGAGCGCTGAGCCTTCCGGTCCGTGTTTCCGCATTGTGCCCCTACGCCGAGTCGATGACCTCGACGCCGGCGTCCTCCAGCTCCGCCCGCATCTGTGCGTCGTTGTCGGGCACCACGGCGCGGGTGAGGTCCCAGAGGAACAGCGTCCGGAACCCGGCGTCGGCGGCGTCCTCGGCCGTCCACTTCACGCACACGTCACGGGCGAGCCCGCAGAGGACCACGGTGTCGATCCCCCGCTCGTCGAGGTAACTCTCGAGGCCGGTGGGCGGCCGCTCGCCGTGGGGGTTCCAGTTGTTGCGGAACCCGCTGTAGGAGTCGGACTTCGGGTCGGTGCCCTTCCGGATGATCGCTTCGATGTAGGTCCAATCCATGTCCGGGTGAAGCTCGGCGCCAGCGGTCCCCTGGACGCAGTGGTCGGGCCAGAGGGTCTGGTCGTGGCCGTAGAGCTGGATGACGTCCATGGGCTCGCCGTCGTGCTGGCTGGCGAAGGAGACGTGGCCCTCGGGATGCCAGTCCTGGGTGGCCACGCAGAGGCCGAAGCGCTCGGCGCGCACCAGCTCGGTGATCGGCGCCACGATGGCGTCGCCCTCTTCCACCGGCAGCGCGCCGCCGGGCATGAAGTCGGGCTGCAGATCCACCACTATGAGGGCGGTGGTCTCCTTGTCGAAGCTCAGTGTTGCCATAGGGTGCTCTCCTCTTCGCTCATCGGTTGCCTGCGACGGCCCCTCCGGCTCGCCCGGCTCCGGCCCGCCCGGCTTCCACCGGCCGACCACGCCGGCGTCAGTCCGCGTCTTCTTCCCTCTTCCGCACGTCGATGGCCAGGCGGTCCTCGTACGGCGGGACCCGCACGTCCACGATGCCGTTCCGGCCGATGTCACAGTGGAAGCCCACGATCTCCGGCCGGATCGGCAGCTCGTTGCCCCGGCGCACGCACAGGACCGCGACCCGCACCTCGCTGGCGCCTGCATCGGTGACGTACTGCAGCGCCCGGGCCAGGGTGCGACCGGTGTAGACGACGTCGTCCACGAGGAGCACCCGGCGGCCCTCCAGCTCCAGCGGCTCGTCGGGCTCGTTGAGCTCCGGCTGCTCGTGGAGCACGTCCAGCTCATCGGAGTACCGCTTGAGCTCCAGCTCCTGCACGGCCACGACCTTGGCGTCGGTCTCCTTCAGCCGCTCGACCAGCCCGTCGGCCAGCGGCACCCCTCGCCGTCGGATCCCGACCACCACCATCTCCCCGGGCCAGCGCGCGGACACCTCCCCGGCCATTCGCCGGAGCTGCCGGTCGATGTCCTCTCCCGTGGCGAACTCGAACGCGTCGCTCCCGCTCATCGTGCCACCTCCTCGGCGACCTCCTCCTGGCGCTGCCTCAGCGCACCACTGACCTCCACCGGGTACGGCTCGGCCTCCTCGATCCCGCGGATCCGATCGGGCAGCTCCGCCACCGCATCCGCCGCGTGGGCCCGCGCCTGGTCCAGGGTGCGACGTCCGGCGTCGGTCCGCTCGCCGCCCTCCATCACGGTCTCCAGGAGTGGTCGGCCCGGCACCTCCTCGTCGGTTGTGGTGATCCGGTCCCGCACGGCGGTCCCGTCCTCCGTCTCTCGCCAGACCTGCTTCGGGCCGGGCAGGATGCGCTTGCCGCTCGACAGCTTCAACCGGCCCCGTCCCGCGTACTCGGTGAGCTTGTACGCCATGTCGAGGGCCGGCGCGTCCCGGGCCACGCCCATGTGGGTGCCGACGCCGAACCCGTCGATGGGCGCGCCGTCTTCAATGAGCTTCGCGATCTCGTACTCGTCGAGGCCGCCGCTGGCGAAGATCTCCACCTCCTCCAGCCCGTCCACGTCCAGGATCTCCCGCGACGCCTTCGCCAGCTCGCCCAGGTCGCCGGAGTCGAGCCGGACGGCCCGCACCGCGAAGTCGTCGCCCCGCTCCTCGGCCAGCGCCACCACCTTCCGGACCCCGTCCAGGGTGTCGTAGGTGTCCACAAGCAGCACCGTCTCGGGGTATAGCTCGGTGAAGCGCCGGAAGGCGTCCATCTCGCTGTCGTGCGCCTGGATGTACGAGTGCGCCATGGTGCCCGTCACCGGCACGGCGTAGACCTTGCCGGCCAGCACGTTGCTGGTGGCGTCCACGCCGGCGATATGGAACGCCCGGGCCGCCTTGAGACCGGCATCGGCGCCGTGCATCCGACGCAGCCCGAAGTCCACCACCGACCGGTCGCCCGCCGCGGCCTTCACACGGTACGCCTTCGATGCCAGCACCGTCTGGAAGTGGACCTGGTTCATGATGGCGGACTCGGCGAGCTGGGCCACGGGCATCGGGCCGCGCACTTCCAGGAGCGGCTCGTTCGGGAAGACCGGCGTGCCCTCGGGCATGGCCCGCACGCTGCCGCCGAACTCCACACCGGCGAGCCAGTCGATGAACCCGGGCTCGAAGGTGTCGAGCCCGGCGAGATGATCCAGGTGGTCGTCGCCGAACGAGAAGGAATCGAGGTAGGCCAGGGCGTCGTCGAGCCCGGCGGCCAGCAGCAGGTTTCGCCCCTCGGGAAGCGTCCGGTAGTAGAGGGTGAAGACCGCGTCGTCGTGGAGCCCCTCCCGCCAGTACGCCTGCATCATGGTCAGCTCGTACTGGTCCGTCAGCAGGGCGACGTTCGCCCCGGTGACCCAGCTGCCAGCGTCTGCCGCCATCGGCTTGCTCCTCCCGGTCTCCTGCCCGCGCTCGCCGCGCGACCGCGATCGCGATACCGCCACAAAGAACGCGCGGCTCCATCGCGTGCAGGGTCTCGCAAGTGCAACAATCGAACCACGATGGGCCCCGGTTTGCGCGGGGGCACTGGGCACATCGAACTCGATCCCCTACTATTGTGCTCATGACGGATTCCGGAGCCTCGTCGAACCCGATCTTCTCAACCCCGATGCGAGCCCTGCTCGCGGCGGGCGCCGTGGTCATCGTGGCCGCCGCGGCCAAGGCGCTCCAGGTCGTGCTGGTGCCGTTCCTCGTGGCCCTGCTCCTGGCGGCGCTCATGCGTCCGGCCATCATCTGGTGCGAGGACCGGGGGATCCCCCAGTGGTTGGCCATCCCGGGGATACTCCTGGTCACGGCGGCCATCCTGGTGGGCGTCGGCACGATCCTGACCGAGACGGCCCGCCAGCTCCAGACCGAGCTGCCCGCCTATGTGGCGCGCTTCAGCGCGCTGGCCCAGGGCTCCCTCGACTGGCTCCACGACCACGGCATCATGATCCCCGAGGCCAGCTTCCAGACGGCCTTCGACGCCGGCCGGTTCATGAGCTTCGCGGGAGACGCGCTGCGTGGCTTCGCCAACGTGATGTCCGCCACGTTCCTGGTCATCATCCTGACGATCTTCCTCCTCATCGAGGCCCGCGGATTCAACGAGAAGCTGGCGGCGATCTGGCCGGAAGCGACGAAGCGGCTCCAGGCCAGTGGCGTGGTCCGGGAGATCCAGCGCTACCTCGGGCTCAAGAGCATCATGAGCCTGGCCACGGGCGCCCTGATCGCCCTCTGGGTCTGGTGGATGGGGCTCGACTTCCCCCTCTTCTGGGGGCTGATCGCGTTCCTCTTCAACTACGTCCCCACCGTGGGCTCCATCATCGCCGCCGTCCCCGCCATGCTCCTGGCCCTGGTCCAGCTCGACCTGGGCTCCACCTTCATGGTGGGCGTGGGCTACCTGGCCGTGAATACGGTGATCGGCAACTTCATCGATCCGAACGTCCTGGGCCGGGGACTCTCCCTTTCCCCGCTGGTGGTAGTCCTCTCCATCCTCTTCTGGGGCTGGCTGCTGGGGATCGTGGGGCTCCTCCTGGCGCCGATCCTCACTATGGTGCTCCGGATCACCGCCGAGAACGTCCCCGGGCTCCAGTGGCTCGCCGTCATCCTGGGGCCCGTGCCCAAGGGCGGCGATACCGGTTCCGGCGCGGAAGCCCAGGCCTAAGCCCGAACCCGGCGGAGAACGAGCTCGTCGGGACCAGCGCTCTCTTCCGGGTTCGGGGCATCACGCCCCGTCCGGGTCGAACACCTTCAGGACCGACTCCGTCTCGGGCTTCAGCTCGGAGACCAGCCACCCGGCCGCCGTCATCAGCTCCGTCAGCGCGCGGGCGTGATCCGGGAAGAGGGCGATCCCGAGCCGGACCCGGACCTCCACCACGGTCCCGTCGACGGGCACCTCCCGCTGGAACCGGTCCAGGATCCGCTGGCCCGCCGCCCGGGCGCCCCGAACCCCATCCACATCGCTGAGGAGCACCACGAACTCGTCGCCGCCCACGCGGGCCGCGGTGTCGCTGGCCCGGAGCACAGCCTTGAGGCGCCGGGCGGTCTCCACCAGCACCTGGTCACCGGCCCGGTACCCCAGGGTGTCATTGATCTCCTTGAACTTCACCAGGTCGAGGAACAGGAGCGCGCCGGTCTCCCGGCGCCGCACCGCCAGCTCGATGGCGTGCTCGGTGGCCGCCTCCAGCGCCCGGCGGTTCGCCAGCCCCGTCAGCGGGTCCTGGTTCGCCAGCTCCTTCAGGTGCGTCTCCAGCGTCTTCCGCTCCGTGATGTCGATGAGCGTGCCCACCACGGTGGGCCCCTCCGTCGGGTCCTCCAGCAGCACCGCGTTCTCCAGTACCCAGATCGGCGAGCCGTCCTCGCGGCGCATGGGCAGCTCGAAGTTCGTCACGCTCCCCCGGGCGGAAAGACTGTCCAGGAAGCGCCGACGGTCGGACGCGGACGTGTACAGCATCCCCATGGATTCGCCTTCCAGCGCCTCCGGACCGTCGTAGCCGAACATGCCCGCGAACGATTGATTGCACTGCAGGATGATCCCGCCCAGGCTCTTCCGGTACACACCCGCCACGTTCTGCTCGAAGAGCAGGCGGTACCGTTCGCCCTCCGCGCGACGACGCACCCGGCTCCGGTGCCGGCGCAGCGCCAGCTCCAACGCCGCCCGCAGCGCCCCCGGCACGACCGGTGAGTGGACGCACGCGTCGGGCTCCACATCCAGCATCCGCGACCACTCGTCGTCCGACCACTGGTCGACTACGAACACCACCGGGATCTCCAGCGACTCCCGGATCACGCGGGCCACCTCGATACCGTCGGGACCGGGCGGACTCCCCGCCGTGACCAGCGCCAGGTCCGGGTGGACCGACCGGGCCAGCGCCACGACCTCGTCCACGGGCCCGCTGAGGCCCGTCACCGCGTAGCCCTCCCCGTCGAGCAGCGCCCGGAGGGGCTCCGCCTCGGCCTCGGACGCCGCCAGCAGGATCCGACGAGTCGACACGATCTATCCCCTGTCAGAAAAGTGTACACGCCCCGCCATCAGGGCGCGGCACGGGCGCGGCGGCCCCCCGGGGGAGAAAGGGGTCGGGCGGAGAGAGCCGTACACTCCCTGTACCGGGGAAGAAGCGTGCCGGGTTCCGTTTCGGGTCAGGGGTCCTGGCGTGCCGGCCCTACTCCTGCGCCAGCTGCTCGGTCACCCACTGCCACGCCATCACCGTCCGGGGGAAGCCCACGGGGTTGAACGCCAGCGACACCGCGTGCTCCACCTCCTCCGCGGTGGCGCCGTGCTGGAGCGCGCGGCGGGCGTGGCTCTTCGAGGCCGATTCGAGCCCGGCGCCCACGCAGATCCCCAGCTTGATGAGCTCCACCATCTTCCGGTCCAGCGGTCCGTCATCGCCCGCCTTGCCCGCCGCCACGTGCGCCTCGGCCACCGCCGGAAACCGCTCGGTGAACCGCTGGTACGTACGGGGGACGTCGTCGCCCTGCGGGATGTCCAGCCCCTTGCCCTGGTCGCTCATGTCCGTGCTCCTGGTTGCGGTTGCCGTTGCCTCCAACCTGCCGGGGCGCCCGCCCCGTCTGCAAGGCGCTCGAGAGGGCCATCCGTGGCCGGCGACACCCTTCACCCGGGGGCGGCGTGCCCATCCGCCACCCGACCCACTTCTCGATTTCGTCCCATTGCGCCATGGAGACGCCCCGTATCGTAGACCACTGTGGTTGCGAAGGGTCGGCTTGTGCGCTTTCGCAACCCAAGGAGGAAATCATGAGAAAGCTGATCGCAGTACTCACTCTGGCCCTGGCGACGGTGGCGCTCGCGCCCCGCCCGGCGGCCGCACAGGAAGCGGACTGCACGAGGAACTATGTCTCGTGCCTGAACGACAGCTACGACCTGGAAGGCATTTTCCAGACCATGGCCGACATCGAGTGCTTCACGGAGTACCTCGGATGCATCGCCACGGAACCGTTGAAGATGTAGTCTTCACCAACAGGAGTTGACCCATGCGCAAGCCGATCCTTCTCCCATTCCTGCTGGCCGCCTGTTCCGGCGATTCCGGGCCAGGCCCGTACCGGGTGGTGCCCGACCTGTTGGAGACGGCTGTGGCCGTTTCCTGCGCGCCGGCCGATCTCGGCGACGTATCCGTCCACCAGCTCCGGGTAGCGAGCGATACCAGCGTACTCATCCTGGATGCGGCGCAGCGCCGGCTCACCGAGATGAGCGACGACCTCCGGCCCCTGTGGACGCTGGAGTATGTCGAACACGGTCCGGCGGGCGTACAGCGACCCGCGGCCGCCACGCTCGTCGGTGATTCCGCCGTGGCCATCGTGACCCGGGACGGGCTGAGATTGCTCATCCTCGACCGCGACGGCGAGCTGGGCGACGCGCACCGTCTCCATTTCGTCCCCGCCTCGGTGACCGCGGCGGGAAGCGAGCTGCTGGTGACGGCCGTCCCCATGGGGCCCACGCCGGATGCCCTCGTCTTCCGGGTCCACGATGGCGGCCTGGAATCCATTCCCGTGCCGCCGCGCCCATATGATGACATGATCGTCGGTGCCCTCGGGAACCAGACCCTGGCCGAGGCGCTGCCGGATGGCTCGGCCCTCGTGGTGCACCAGTTTCTGGCGCCCCGGGCGTTCCGGGTGGACGCCCGCGTCCCGGAGGTTTGGCCGCTCCGGATGCCGACCCCGGACGCCACTGTGAGCCAGATCGGGTATCTGCCCCGGCCGCCTCTGACCCGGGATCAGTACCGGGACATGCTGGTGCCCGCCATCGCCATGAGCGTCGACCGAAGTCGCGGCGAGGTGTACCTGCTGACCCGGTCCGGCCGTGAGGTGAACGGGCGCTTCGAGCGCGTCCTCTTCCGGGTAAATGACAGCCTCGAACCCATCGCCGCGTACACTCTCGATGCGCACGCGGTACACATGGCCTTCCTGTCGCGTCGCCGCGCCGCGCTGGTGGCCGACGATCTCGACCGCTTCTACCTCTGCCCCATCGGGACCGATGCTCACGTTGAATGACGTCACGGTCCGGCGGGGCGCCAACCCCGTGGTGTCGGGGCTCACCGTGGTCATCGGGCCGGGCGCCATCTTCTGGGTCACGGGCCCGAACGGCTCCGGGAAGACCAGTCTGCTCCGGGTACTGGCCGGGCTCGACGCGCCCCTGGCCGGCACGGTTACCCGGGCGCCCACCGCCGAGCCGTTCCGCTACTTCCACTCGGAGATGCGTCTTCCGGGCTGGTCGGTGGTGGGCGCCTGGGACCGCCTGGTCACACGGCTGGATCCACGGGCCGGCCCGCCCACCCCGCTCCGCCCACCCATCACCGGGAGCCGCTGGATCCGGCGGCTCTCCACCGGGGAGCGGAAGCGGCTCCTGCTCGATGCCCTCGTGCGCACCCCCGGCCCGCTCCTTCTGGACGAGCCGTATGAACACCTGTCGCCCGAAGCGAAGACCAGCCTCTCCGCGCTGCTCCGGGAGCGCAGCGAGACCGATGTGGTGGTGGTGGTGACCAATCAGTCGGTCCACAGGGCCTACGGAGAACCGGGGATCCGAATCGAGGCCGGCCTCGCCGAGGCGCTGCCGGACGCGACCGCGGAAGGAGAGCTGCCATGAAGCTCGCACGCATCTCGGCGCTGGCGCGCTACGCGCTGGCCAACAACCTCCGCACACCCTACACCTGGGCGGGTGCAGCCCTCTTTCTCGCCCTCGCCGTGCTCGGGCTCTGGGGCTCCGCCCGGGCCGGCGACGGCTGGGTGGTCGACCCCTCACTGACCTTCGATGGCGCTCTCCTGGCCGCTGTGTTCGGCGTCCGCGCCGGCCTGATCGCGCAGCGCACGGGCGGGCTCCAGACCTACCTCCGGATGAACTTCGTGTCCCCGGTAGAGCACCTGGCAGGCGCCACCCTGAGCCTCCTGGCAAGCTGGGGCATGGTGTGCATCGGGCTGTTCGTCCTGAACCTGGTCCTGCCCGGCGGGAGCGTCACCGAGGCGGCGTGGCAGGCCTCGTTCTTCGCCGTGCGGACCGGCGTGCTGATCCCGTTCGTGCTCCTGGCCGAGACGGCGACCACTATCGACATCCCGTTCTTCCTGCCCGCCGTCGCGTACATCGGGCTCCTGATGGTGCTGGTCTTCAGCCTCGGGGAGGTGGAGGCCATCGCGGTCCTCGCCCCGCCCGTACGCAGCTACCACTACGGGTCCCTCGGCCCGAGCGTGGCGCGGGCCGCGACGGTGTGGGCCGTGGGCTTCCCGGCGGTGTTCCTGGTGGCCGCTCGCCGCCGGTGAGCGCCGTACGGGGTGGCGATCGGCACGACGGCGCCCGATCTTCCGCCCATGCGCGCACCACCCATGGTCTGCATCGTCGGGAAGAAGAAGTCGGGGAAGACCACCACCGTGCTGAAGCTGGTGGCCGAGCTCCGGCGGCGGGGCCACCGCGTCATGACCATCAAGCACGGGCACCATTTCGACCTGGACCGGGAGGGCACCGACTCCTACCGGCACCGCGTCGAGGGCGGGGCGGAGCGGGTGGTGCTGGCGGGCCCCGGCCAGTTCGCGATCCTCGGCACGTGGCCGCAGGGCGAGGAGGAAGACCCCGCCCGGCTCGCGGCGAGGTACCTGGCCGATGCGGACATCGTGGTGGTGGAAGGGTTCAAGGGCGAGCGGCTCCCGAAGATCGAGGTCTTCCGCCGGGCCGCCCACGAGACCCCCGTCTGGGACCCGGACGACCCGGCCGCCGCCGACTACATCGGAGCCCTCACCGATGACGCGGCCTACGCCGAGCGCGTGCCGTTTCCGACCTACGGCGCCGACGAGGCCGATGTGGGGCGGTGGCTGGCGGACCGGGTGGAGGCGGAGGTGGTGGGGCGAGGCGGGCACGGCCCGCCTCGCAACAGGCGCCGCTGACGCGGCGCATCAGGCTCGGCGCTGCGCGCCTCGCATCACGCCGGCTGCGCCGGCAACCGGCGGGGCCCTTCGGACCCCGCAACGGCTCGGCCCTGGCGGGCCTCGCAACCGGCTCACTTCGTTCGCAACCCGCCTGCGCTTCGCTCCGGCGGTCGGCTCGGAGCTGCGCTCCTCGCAAGGGAAGGGCTCGCTGCGCTCGCCCCGGGCGCCGGCTTTCGCGGGGCCACCGGTCCGCGCCCTCCTGCGAGCGGCGCAGCCGTGAGCCGTTGCGTCCGGCCGCAGGCCGGCGCCGGTTGCGAGGCGCGAAGCGCCGAGCCCCGCTGCGAGCCGAAGGCGAGCCGCTGCCGGCCACCAGGCCGGCCGGTTGCGGCCGCAGGCCGCCTGATGCCCGGGGCCCGGGCGCCGATGAAGACCGCTCCCGCCGTTCCCCGGGCCTGATGCGGCGCGCCCGCGGCGCCTTCGCTGTCGCCCGGGCCCCGTTCGCGCCGCCGGTTGCGACGGCGGAGCCGTCGCCCCTAGCACCCCCCTCGCTTCGGCTTCGCGGCGCCGCCCCCGGACGGGATCGCCGGCGGTGGGGCCACGACCTGCGGCGTGGCGGTCGCGCCGGAGAAGTAGGCGGAGATCCCGTTCTGGTAGCGCACGCGCGCCAGCTCATCGGCGGTGGTGCTCTGCGGCGTGACCGGGGTGAGCACCTCGGCGTCCCAGGCAGCCCACCCACCCCGGATCACCCGGTAGGTGGGCTGTTCCGGCCAGAACGCCGGCACGGCGTCGATGGTGCCGTCCGCGTCGACGATGACCACGTCGCTGGCGGCGGTGGCGCCGGCGAGGACCGGGAGCGCGGACGAGTCGGCGGACACCGGGTAGGCGCCGGGGATCCGGTCGTCCGCCTCTGCGCGGAGATCGATGACCATGAGGTCCGGATCTTCGGCGATGAGCCGCTCGGCCAGCGTGAGCGCGGCCACGGGCTCCCCGTCGACCGCCCGCTGCGCCGGCTGTGGCTCGGGTGCGGACCGGAGGCCGAGACCCACGACGAGCACCAGGCTCAGCGTCGCCGCCACGCCGAACTTGGCGAAGGAGACGGGGCGGGGCGTGAGCTCGACCGCCTGGTACTTCCCGCTGAAGAGCTCCTCGACCGCTTCGGCCCCGATGAACGCCGTGGCGGCCACCAGCACGATGACGAAGACGAATGGGAGCGTGGGCAGCCCGAACAGCTCGGGCAGGATCGATACGCCCATGGAGCCGCTGGTGTAGAGCGCCTCGAGGGCCGGGAGCCAGTCGACGGCCACCGTGAAGATCCCGATCCCCAGGGCCACGCCCACGATGGTCACGAGCCCGTCCCACCGCCCGGACGCCGCCGAGACCACGGACGTACCCGGGCAGAGGCCGCTCATGATGAAGCCGATGCCGAGGACGAACCCGCCCACCACCTGCGCCCACATGAACGTGGGGTTCACCCACATCCGGGCCATGTCGACCCAGCCGAAGCCGGCCAGCACGTAGAGCCCGACCATGGCTACGAGAATCGCCGTGAACATGACCTTGAAGACGGTCATGTCGTGGAGGTAGAACTGGCCGGCGAGCTTGCGCGCGTTGCCGAACCCGCCCCGCTCCAGCGCGAAGCCGAAGAGGAAGCCGAGGACCACCGCCGTCAGGAGCTGGACCTCTGCGTTCTGGAACGCCAGGGGGAAGATGTCGCTCATATCCACTGCCTCCTCACGAACCACGCGGCGGCGTAGCCGCCTGCGAAGACCATCAGCATGAACACCCAGCTGCCGGTGGCCAGGAGCGCGCCGCCGGAGAGCGCCTGCCCGGAGGTGCAGCCCCGGGCCAGCGCCGCGGCGAAGCCCATGAGGACGCCGCCGGCCAGGGCGAACCAGAGCCGCGCCCTGGTCGAGATGCGCGGGCCCTTCTCCACCGTGGCCTTGAACCGGCCGGCGGAAAGGGCACCGATGAACCCACCGAGCAGCACCCCGATGACCTCGATCACCAGCCAGTTCCGGAGCGGGTTGCCCGCCTCCACGTAACCACCCAGCACGGTGTTCTGCGCCGTCCATTCCGGTGCCGCCGACATGGCGCCCAGTGCGATCAGCCGCTTCGGCAGCGCCGTGGCCCCGAGCCCGCCCCCGGTCACCAGGAAGGTGGCCAGCAGCGTCAGCCCCAGCAGGGCCCCGGCCGCGTACGGGTTCCAGTACTTCTTGGCTTTCATCGGTTCTCCTTCCGCGCTAGTGCAGCGCGGCCATCATCCAGTCCGAATGCTGCCCCGCGTAGACCAAAATCCAACGGAGCGCGAACCCGCCCACCAGCACCAGCACCGCCGCCAGCCGGCCGGGGACTTCGTTGTGTCGGAGCTCCAGCCACTCCGCCAGGAGCGGCGCGGCGAGCCCCGCCGAGACCACCAGCGTCCAGAACGCCGCCGTGTACGGACCGCCCAGCAGCACGCCGGCCGCCTCCCGGGCGGCGGCACCGCCGGTGGCGAGGCCGGTGAGCCAGAGCCCGATCAGGAGCAGCTCGACCACGATCAGCGCCATGTCCGCCCGGCCCAGCGTGATCCGCTCGTCGTCCTTCAGGGCGTACAGCATCATGAACGCGGCGCCCGTCGAGAGCCCCGAGACCAGGAAGAGCGGGCCCAGGATCGCCGAGCTCCACAACGGCCGGGCGCCGAGGGCCCCCAGCAGGATGCCGGTGTAGATCCCGAGCCCGATCCCCAGGATCACGTTGGCCAGCGCGATCTCCCGCGTGTGGCCGTCGACCCAAGCCGTGAGCCGCATGAAGGAATCTTCCAACCGCTGTCCCAGCTCCGTCTTCCCGAGCCGCTTCGCCAGCTTCGACATCGGGCACGCCCGCAGCTCGTGCGGCAGCATCCGGAGCGCCAGCAGGATCGACGCCGGGTAGATGGCCAGGAGGATCCACGAGCCCCACGACATCGGCGACGTGGGCTCGAACGTCAGGTAGAACCGCGCCACGTTCCACCGGTTCTCCAGGTCCAGCCAGAGGAAGAGCATCCCCAGCGACAGCAGGATCGGCGCCGCCCACGGCAGGAGCGAGAGCGCCCGGGACCGGGCCTTCTCCGGGTCCCGCAGCAGCCACACCCCGCTCAACACCATGATCCCCGCCACCAGCCCGCCCAGGAAGAGGTACGCCGGCACCTCGTAGTGCCACACGTGGAGCCCCGGGTCGATGAGCGCGTTGGTCCGTGTACTCGTGTATTCTTGCATGCCCTACTCCAGGTAGAAGACCTTCGGCCGGGTCCCGGCCTCCGGCAGCAGCGTGCGGCTCTTGCGCCCGGCCAGGAGCTTCGAGACCTCGCTCTCCGGGTCGTCGAGGTCGCCGAAATAGATGCTCGTGGTGGGGCACACATCCTGGCACGCCGTCGTCCAGCCGCCGGGCTCCTCCGCCCGGTGCGCGCAGAACGTGCACTTGTCCACCGTGCCCGTCCGCGGGTCCACGAACCGGGCGCCATACGGACACGCCGCTATGCACGCCTTGCAGCCCGTGCACTTCCCCGCGTCCACCTGGATCGTCCCGGCGGGGCCGTAGTAGCTGGCGCCCGTGGGGCACGCCGACACGCACGGCGCATCCTCACAGTGGTGGCACCGCTCGCTCCGGATCTCCATCCGCAGCGACGGGAACCGACCCGTCATCTCGGAGGTGATCCAGTCCCGGGCGTAGCCTTCCGCCACGTCGTTCTCCGTCTTGCACGCCACCACGCACGCCGTGCACCCCACGCACGTCCGGGTGTCGATGACCATGCCCATCCGGGCCTCGCCACTCCCGCTCCGGCCGCTCATGCGGCCACCTCCTCGGCCCGGACGAAGGTCACAAAGTTCACGTTCATCCCCGTCCCGCCCATGAGCGGGTCGGTGTTGTATCGGGTCACCAGCTCGTTGTCATCGATCCCGCGGCCGTGGACGAAGCTCAGCCCCTTCGCCTTCCGGCCGTAGCCGTGGACCATGTAGACCGCGTCCGGCCGGATCCGCTCGGTCACCTTGACCGGCGCCGAGAACGTGGACCGGACCCCGTCCTGGTTCTTCAGGTAGACCCGGTCGCCCTGCTCGAGACCCCAGCGGCGCGCGACCCGGCTGTTCACCCACACCGCGTTCTCGTCGTACGTCTCGCTGAGCAGGCGGTTGTTCGTGGTGCGCCCGAAGGTGTGCATCGGCGCCCGGCCGAACAGCAGCCGGTAGTAACCCGCCGGCGGCTCCTCCAGCTCGCCGTCGTGCCACGTCGGCATCGGGTCGAACCCCAGCTCCGCCAGCCGCGGCGAGTAGAGCTCGATCTTGCCCGACCCCGTGTAGAACGCCGGCGCCACGCCCTCCTCGAAGTAGATCGGCTCCCGGTCGGCCACGATCACGCCGTCCCGGCGCGCCCGCTCCACATCGAGCCCGGCCGCCTCGAGCCGCATATCCACGTACGTCCGGGCGTCCGGCCAGTCGAAGTGGTCGCCCACGCCCAGCCGGCCGGCCAGCTCCTTCGCGATCCACCACCCCGGCCGGGTGTTGTACATCGGGCTCACCGCCGCCTGCCGCAGCCCCACGTACCCCTGCCGGTACCACGGCGCGTTCAGGTCGTCGTCCCGCTCCAGGTACGTGGCCTCCGGGAGCACCACGTCGCTCCAGCCCACCATCTCCACCGGCAGCACGTCGATGGTCACCACGAAGTCCAGCGCCTCCAGCGCCCGCTTCGTCTCCTCCGGGTTCGGCAGCGTGGTGGGCAGGTTCGAGCCGTAGACCATCCACCCCTTCACCGCCGAGTCCTCCCGGACGTGACCGGGGATCGACGCGTCACAGACGCCCTTGGCCAGCACCGCGTCCGCCAGCGGGTAGTCCGAGGCTTCCGGCCGGTCGTGGGCACCGGTGGTCTCCGGGTGCTGGTTCGGGTCCAGGTCCGGCACCGAGATGTGCTGCGGGATGTAGAACCCGCCCTCGCGGCCCCACGAGCCCAGCAGCGCGTTCAGCATGGCGATGGCCCGGCTCCGCTGCGTGTCGTCGCCGTACCAGGTCACGTGACGACCGGGGTGGATCAGGCTCGCCGGCCGGGCCGCCGCCATGGCCCGGGCCGTGCGCCGGATCAGCTCCGGCTCGATCCCCGTCCGCGGGTACGCCCACTCCGGCGAGTACATCCGCACATGCGCCCGCAGCTGCTCGAAACCCACCGCGTAGCTGTCGATGTACTCCCGGTCGTAGAGCCCCTCGTCGATGATCACGTGCATCCACGCCAGGATCAGGGCCAGGTCGGTCCCGGGCTTGATCGGCAGCCAGTAGTCCGCCTTCGACGCCGCCGTCGAGTAGCGCGGGTCCACCACGATCACGTCCGCCCCGTTCCGGATGGCCGTGGCGAACTCCTGCACCTGGGTGTTGTGCATGTTCTCGCCCAGGTGGCTCCCGATCAGCGTCAGGCAGCGCGTGTTCTCGATGTCCGTGGTCTCCGGCGAGCCCACGCCCATCCCGTACACCGTCGTGAAGCCCACCTCCCGCGGGCCCCGGCACTGGGCGTAGCTCGGCGCCGTCACGTTCGGCGAGCCGATGGCCTGGTACAGGTGCTTGAACCAGCTCCCGCCGAAACCGTGGCTGAAGAGCGCCAGCGCCTCCGGGCCGTACCGCTCACGGATCCGGTCCAGACCCTCCGCCGTCTCGTCCAGCGCCGCCTCCCAGCTCACCGTCTCGAACCGGTCGCCGCCCCGGCCACCCACCCGCACCATCGGCTCCTTCAGACGGTCCGGATCGTAGAGCAGGCCCGTGCCGCCCGCGCCCCGGGGACAGAGACGACCCCGGCTCAGCGGGTCCGCCGGGTTCCCCTCCAGCTTCGTCACCCGGCCATCCTTCACGTGCGCCAACACGCCGCACTTCCAGAAACACAGCTCACAGAACGTCGGGACCACGTAGTCGCCGTCCGTCCCCGGATTCTCGATCTCCGGCGCGTACGCACCGTACCAGTTCGTCCCGAGACCGCCCAGAACCCCGGCGCCGACCACACCGTAGCCCCCGACCTTGATGAACTCCCGTCGCTTCATCACAGCGCCTCACCTCCCGCGAACGCCCCGGCCCCGGCCGCGGCTCCGTTCCCGTTCGACTCCTCCGGATGCATCCACTCGCACACCGTGTCCAGCAGGTACCGGGGCATGGCCGTCGCCTCCAGCTTCACCTCCGCACCGTGCCGCTCCCCCACCACCAGGCCCCGGTCCCGCAGCGTCCCCAGGTGTCGCGCCACCGTCGACTGCGGCCACCCCAGCTCGGCCACCAGCTCGTGCTGCGTCGCCCCCTCCCGCTCCGCCAACAGACACGTCAGCCGCAGCCGGTCCGGGTGCGACAGCGCCTTGAACACCAGCGACGCCTCCTTCAGCTCCGCATCCGTCGGTTGTCTCTTCATCTCGTGCTCGCCTCACTCGTCGAGATCGTCGCACCCGTCGGCCGACCGCGCGTCGGCCGGGGCCATCCCGGGAACCCGGATATCCGGGTAACCGAAAGGGCAAGTGAGGGGCCAGACCCACCGGACAGCCGACAAACCGTTCTGTATCAATCGTTTACGACCAAGTAGTCATTCCTCAGCCATGGGTGTGTTGCAACGTGATGTTGCATGATTTTGCAACATCCTGATACGGGTGTTGCAAACGGGTGACGGTGAGCAGGGGGAAAGGTGGAGGGGTCTTCGACATCTGGAGTGGGTGAGCCAGGGTCGGCTCCGGGGTATACCGGCGAGGCGAACGCCCGGTGCGGGTAACAGCCTCTCACACCGGAATCCGCGCAAGACGCGGAAGGACAGCACGCGGAAGGTCTGGTGGCGACATCCGCGAAGCCGAGGTCGGGCGATGGGGAGGATGAAGGTGGCCAGGCCGGTCACCGGCGTCTTCCGCCGCGAGCCCGGAATCCACCAGACCAACGTCAGAGCAGGTCTCCGCGCGTACTCCGCGCCTCCGTGTCTCCGCGGTTACCGATGGCTCCGGAGCCCACGACCCACGCGAAATGTCGCAGAGCCAGGTGGAGGAACTGGTGCTGGGGCCAGGGCTGAGGCTACAAGCCGTACTGTTTCATCTTCCGCCACAGCGTGGTCCGGCTGACGCCGAGGATCCTGGCGGCGTCCTGGCGGTTGTAGCGGGCGCGGGAGAGGGCGTCGAGGATGTCGCGGGCCTCAGCGGCCTCGGCGGCGGAGAGGTGGTCGGGGATGCGGTCTTCGGGTCCCGTGGTGGAGCGAACGGGCCGGGGCTCGATGCCGGGGGTGGTGGA
>CAZSBL010000031.1:18251-26908 GCA_964605205.1 uncultured Gemmatimonadaceae bacterium | reverse complement strand
CGTCTACGAGCCCGCAAAGCTGCGCTTCTTCCAGGGACGGTTCGAGTCGCTCTAGTCCCTCGCCACCGGTTCGCGGCCGGCGAGGGGCCGGGGCTCCGGCTGCTCGGCGTTCACGCTTCCGCTTTCGGTCCGGCTCGCGGAGCGGGACTCACCGGTCCCGGGGCAGCAGCTTTGGCGTGCCCTTCAGCACCACCGCGCCGAAGTGGCGCAGGTCGAACGTGGCGATGGCTTCAGCACCATGGCGCTCGGCCATGGCCATGACCACGGCGTCCACCAGGCCCAGCTCGAGGTCCGAATAGCGCATCAGGATCCGGTTGGCACCGACAAGGTCCGCCTCATGGCCCCAGTCGACGAGCCACGCCCCCTCCGCCAGGTCCGTCCGAAACGCATCCCCGGCCCCTTCGCCTCCGTGGCGGGTGATCAGGTAGTCCACCTCCGGGAGGATGGCCCAGGGCAGGGCCCAGCGGTCTCCGGTCGCGTCGAAGAGGGCGAGGGCTCGGTCGTGGTGCGCGTCGCCCCGGTCCAGGAGGGCCAGCACGACCCCCGTGTCCACCAGGATCACTCCTCGCCGAACCCGTCCAGGTAGCCCTCGGCGTTCTCGGCCAGGTCGCCGAGGCCGGTGTCCACCGAACCGATGCTCGACGGGCGACGCCGTGCCCCGTGTTTCGCGGCGTACTCCGCCACCGCCTCCCGCACCAGCTCGGCCGTGGGACGGCCCTGCTGCCTCGCCCGCGGTGATCAAGGCTCCGCTTTCGCTCGGCCCACCGCGGCCTCACATCTCCCGGTACTTCGTCCCGGCGCCGCCCTCCCTGGGCGTCCACCGCGGTCCCAGCACGTCCGTCGCCTTGCAGTCGATGCAGTTGGGGGCGTTGACCACCAGGCTGCCGTCTTCGTCGAGCTCGTAGACTCCGGCGGGGCACATGGCGGCGTACAGCCGGGCCACCTCGGCGGGCACGTCTTCGGCCGGGATCAGGTGAGACGGGATGTCATCCCGGGTCTGGTTTCCGGACTTGAAGACCGCGTCCACCTTGCTGAAGGTCAGCTCGCCGTCGGGGGAGAACCCGGGGGCGGCGCTGCCCGGGCCGCCGGCGCCCCCGGCCCCCGCAGCCGCCTCCTTCGGGTGCGCGGCGTCGGGTCCGAGCTCGATCTTCCCGCCGGGGAACCGCCCGCCGGTGACGGTCATGAGGGCGGCCTTGAAGCCGCCGGTATAGAAACCGCTCTTGAACGCCAGCCGCATGTTCCGGGTCTTCCGCAGATCGCTCATGATGAATGAGCCGTTGACGAGGGTGTCGTAGCGGGCCAGGGCGGCGGCGGAGGCGTCATCGCCTTTGAGCGCCTCGTAGATGGCCCGGGCGGCGAAGATCCCGGACTGGACGGCGTAGTGGATGCCTTTCAGCGAGGGCACGTCCACGAACCCGGCGGCGTCGCCCAGGATGACCACACCGTTCCCGCTCCGGCGCCCCGGCAGCGCGTAGAAGCCGCCCTCGGGGATGGTCTTGGCGCCCCACTCGAGCATCTCGCCGCCCTCCAGGTATTCCCGGAAGAGGGTGTGTGTCTTCATCCGCTGGAAGAGGGCGTGGGGATCGAGCTCGGCCTGGTCGTAGTCGAGGCCGACCACGAGCCCCACGGAGACCTTGTCATCGGCCATCGGGTACATCCAGCTGCCGCCGAAGGCGTCGTTCGGGAGCGGCCAGCCCATGGTGTGGATGACGTGGTCCAGCGGCTTCTTCGTCTCCCAGACCTCCTTTACGCCCAGGGCGAAGATCTGGGGGTTCTCCCGCGCCACGCCCTGCCAGTCCAGGTACGCCTGGCTGAGCGGGCCCCGGGTCCCTTCGGCCAGCGCCGTGACCCTGGCGAGGACGTCGGTGGGGGGCATGTAGCCGGCGCCGCCCGGCTCACCGTCCCGGTCCAGGCCGGTGGCCACGGTGCGGACGCCGGCCACCCTGTCATCATCGAGGAGCAGTGAGCCGACGGCGAAGCCGGTGAAGAGGTTCACGCCGGCGGCCTCGGCCTTCTCGCCCAGCCAGCGGCAGACCTCGGAGATTGAGGCCACCCAGTTGCCGTGGTTCTTCATCGGTGGCGGCGTGGGGATCCGCATGGCGCCCTGTTCCCGGAGGACGTAGACACGCTCCGAGTCCACCGGCCGGCGGAAGGGGAAGTCTTCGTCGGACAGCTCCGGGAAGAGCGTCCGGAACGGGCCCGGGTTGATGACGGCGCCGGAGAGGTTGTGCTCGCCCAGCGACTCGGCCTTCTCGAGGACCGCGATCTCGAGGTCGTCCATCTCCTCGTCGTTGGCGACGAGCTTCGCCAGCTGGATCGCGCACGCCAGCCCGGCGGGCCCGCCGCCCACGATGGCCACGTCCATGGGCACGGCTTCATCGTCGGGGGCCTCGGTCAGGAGGAGCTGGTCCTGGGGGAGGTCGGGTTGGTGCTCTTCGGGGACGATCTTCTCCATGGTTGCCGCCTCGATGTCTCGGTGATTTGCGTGCGCCCGCGGGGTCGGGTCGGATTCCGTCCGGTCCGACCGTGTCCGGGTCGAACCCGGCTCCCGGAGAATGTTCGGGCGTGAGGCGGCGGTGGCAAGTCGGAGCTCGGCGCAGCACGATGCACGAGCGCCCGGAACCGGTGGGCCCCGGGCGCCCGCGTGGGTGCTCGGCTGCGACTTCGCCGGGGTCAGCCCGCCAGCTCCCGCACGGTGGCGGCCAGCACGCGGACCTTCCCGGCGTTCCCGGAGCCGGGTGCCGCCTGCTCGAGGCGGTCGGCCATCTGCCGCAGCGCGGTGCGGCGCTGCGGCGCGGGTGCGCCCTCCGCTTCGGCCAGCGCCCGCCGGATCCCGGCGATGCGATCACCGTCGAGGGCGCGGGCCCGCTCGAGCTGGTCGGTGTACGCCCGGGCCAGGGCGAAGGTGGCGGGCCAGTCGAACCGCTGCTGGCCCTGTACGTTGAAGTGCCCGAACGTGGCGGTCTTCGCCGCCTCGATCTCGTTGGTCGTCAGGTATGGGCTCGGCTCGAGGGCGAGGATGTCGAGCCCCCGGGCGATCTCCGAGCTCACGATCACGCCGTTGTACCAGTACGCCGACCACGAGCCGCCCATCTCCATCCGCTCCCCGTTCACGGGGCCGCGGTCGAAGAAGGCGATCTCCACCGGGTTCGCCGGGTCGGTCCAGTCGAAGACCGACACGCCGCCCTGGTACCACGCCTGGACCATGACGTCGCGGCCGGGGACCGGGACCAGCGAGCCGTTGTGGGCCACGCAGTTCTCCTCCGACGTCTGCACCGCCGGCATCTTGTAGTAGCTCTCGAACTCCATCGCGCCGTCTTCGATGGTGAAGATGGCGTTGGCGCCCCACTCGTACGGATCACCGGCCCGGCACTTCGGGCCGCCGCCACCACCCCACTCATCGGTGAAGAGCACCGCGGAGCCGTCGTTGGTGAAAGTGGCCGAGTGCCAGTAGGCGAAGTTGGAGTCGGCCACGGCGTCGATCCGGACCGGGTTGGCCGGGTCCTCGATATCGATCAGGAGCCCGTACCCCTCGCACGCGCCGCCGGCCAGCCCGATCTCGGGGTAGAGGGTGATATCGTGGCACTGGGTCGGGCCGGGCTCGGGCCCGTCCATCGTGTCTTCTTCCTCCCGGGCGAACATCTGGTCGATGATCGCCGGAAGCTGCTCCCGCAGCGCGGCGCTGTCCGCGGCCGTCGGGGCGCCGCTGCCCCCGCGCTCGCGCACCACGTTGGTCAGCAGCTGGGAGACGAACCGGTCCGGCAGCACCCGGGGCTGGCCGAAGATCTCGGCCACGAACGCACCCCGCTCCCGGGCTTCCTCGATCTCGGCCAGGTCGGCCTCGCTGAGACCGTGGCGCGGCGGTGCCGTGAGCCCCTCGAAGATCCGGGGCGAGCTTACGATGGCCGTCGCCTCCGGGTCATCCAGCGGGACGCGGATCACCTCGATCCGGAAGAGCGCCGAGTTCGGGTCCTCGTCGGGGGAGAGGTCGGAGCACCCGGGAAGCTCCTCCGCCGGCCGCACGCCCGCCGAGCCGGAGACGTAGATGTAGACGTTCTCCGGGTCCGCCGGGTCCGCCAGCACCGAGTGGGTGTGGGAGCCCCGGCAGGTCTGGACGTTCGACATGTACTCCGGGTTCCGGATGTCGCTGATGTCGAAGATCCGGATCCCCCGGAGCCGCTCCTCACTCACCCGCTCCGGCACACCCCCGGTCCCGCAGTCGAGCCGGCCGCCCAGCCCCTCGCCCGAGACGAAGAGCAGATCCCCGTACACCGACACGTCGCTCTGAGACGCCGGGCACAGGTACTCGGTCACCAGCTCCGGATTCGCCGGGTCCGAGATGTCCCAGACCATGAACCCGTTGTAGTTGCCCTGGATCGCGTACGGGCCCTTGAACGCCAGGTCCGAGTTGGTCACGCCCACGAAGTCATCGGCCGGCGGTGTGGCGGAGAGCAGCTCCAGGTTCCAGGTCGCCACACCCGCGTCGAAGAGGCCGGGTTCCAGCCCGACCCGCGGGTCCGGGCTCGGGGCACCGGCTTCCGCCAAGGGGGCAGGCGCCGGTCCCGTGCGAGCCGGCATCTCGGGGGCGGCATCCGGGGCCGGGCCACCCGAGGCGCACGCCGCGGCGAGGAGCGCAAAGGCCAGGGGGATGCCGCGCCGGGATGCGCGCGCGGCGGTACGTTGGATCGGGGCTTCCATTGTCATAGCTCTTTCTCGGTTGGTTTCACGGACCCGTGGCGGGCGGAGAGTCCCGCCAGGGCTTGATGTCAGCGAGAGCCGGTCAGCCGGTCCAGCATCAGCTGCATCCGGGCGATCTCGGTCCTCTGGTCCACGTTGATGTCGGTGGCCAGTCGGAAGGCGGCCTCGTCCTGTCCGGCGCCATCCTGGCCGAAGAGATGGTCGACCATGACCACCGCGCCCTGGTGATGGCCGATCATGTAGGTCAGGAAGAGACGGTCGAACTCGGCGCCTCTCGCCGCCGCCAGCTCCTCGAGCTGCCCGTCGGTCAGCATCCCCGGCATGTCATGGTCGTGGTCTTTGTGGCCGCCGGCGCCGTGGATCATCAGCTCGAGGCCGTCGATATGGACCTCGGGCACCGGCTCGCCACGGTCCCGCAGCCACCGCTGCATCCGCTCGATCTCATCCTGCTGCGCGTTGATGATCCGGGCGGCCAGCGTCCGGATCGCCGGGCTCGCGCCGTTCTCCGGCGCCAGCCGCGACATGATCAGCGCCTGTGCGTGATGCGGGATCATGTCCAGCATGAAGGCCACATCGGCTTCCGTGTAGTTCATCCGCGCGCTGTCCTGCCGGGCTCGATAGAGCGCCTCGAGACGGGCCCGCTCCGCGGCGTCGGGCCCCCGGGCCTCGCCGGCCGCGGGAGCCACGGCTTCGCGGTCCTCGACCGGGGCCCGTGCGCCGCCGGAGGTGGACGCCCCCGGGGTGCAGGCTCCGAGAACGAGAATGACTAGCGCTCCGGTCACGAGACGGATGCGTGGAATGATCATGGACTGTGTATGGCTCGGGGGATCTCGCGTCGCGCTCGGACTACGCGCCCCGAACTCTACGCAACTTGCCGGTGTCATGGTAGGGGCTGTTCCGCTCCGGGGCACACAGGACACTGAAAGGCGCCCGGAGCCAGCCAGCCCCGGGCGCCCCCGGTCACGATTGCCGCTTCGTGGCGGTCAGTGTCGTTCGATGGGCGTGCCGTCCTCCTTTTCCGGGTAGGACGAGGGCAGCGTGCCGCGGGTGGGAGTCGCGCCCCGCGTCCCGAAGAGCGTCGCACCGCCGGTCCCCGTCAGCGTCGCGGTACCATCGGCGTGCACGCCGGGGACGGTGAAGCCGCCCACCACCTGCTGGGGTGTGTTGAAGTGTGCCATCTTGCCGTTGCCGAGCTGGCCGTGGCCCTTGTACCCCCAGCACTGGATGGTGCCGTCGGCTTTCAGGCCGCAGGTGTGGTCCCACGAGCCGCTCAGCTTGGTGAACGGGCCACCCGCCACGGCCACCGGCTCGGTGCTGATTCCGCCGTTGGAGCCGTCGCCCAACTCGCCCGACAGGTTGTGGCCCCAGCAGTATGCGTCGCCGGTGTCGGCGATGGCGCAGCTGTGGTCGCTGGCGGTGTAGATCCCGGTCCACGTGTGGCCGCCGGCCACCTGTACGGGGGTGCCCGCCTGGTTCTGGGTACCGTCGCCGAGCTGGCCGGCGTCATTGCGGCCCCAGCAGTAGGCGTTTCCGGCGTCATCGATGGCGCAAGTGTGCCAGCCGTCGCCCACGCTCAGGTCCGTCCAGGTGTGGCCGCCCTCCACCAGCACGGGCGTGTCGGCGTGGTCGGTCACGGCCGTGGTGCCCAGCTGGCCCTCCGCGTTGCTGCCCCAGCAGTAGACGTCGCCGCCGGTGGTCAGCCCGCACGTGTGCTCGGCCGCCGCGCCGATCCGTGCCCACTCGTGGCCGCCGCTGATCGCCACGGGCTCGCTGCTGTTCTCACCGGTGCCGCCGTCGCCCAGCAGGGTGCCGGAGCCCCAGCAGTAGCCGTCGCCCGTGTCATCGATGGCGCAGGCGTGGCGCCCGCCGATCTCGACGCGGGTGAAGGTGTGGCCGCCGACCACGGCCACGGGATCAGCGGAGAACTCCACGTCGGTCCCGCTGCCCAGCTCGTTATAGCTGTTCCAGCCCCAGCAGAACGCGTCGCCGGTCGTGTTGAGGGCGCAGGTGAAATCGGCGGCGGTGTGGATGGACGCGAACGTCTCGCTGCTGGCCACCTGCACCGGCACGGCGCTGTGGTCCTGCGTCCCGTCGCCCAGGTTGCCCCACCAGTTGGCGCCCCAGCACCAGGCGGCGCCGGCGTCATCGACGGCGCACGTGTGCAGCCCCCGGGCGCTCATGTCGGTGGCGTTCAGGCCGCCGCTGATGTCGGTGGGTACCGTCTCCAGCGGGTAGACCTGGTTGCCGAGGCCACCGTAAGCGCTGCTGCCCCAGCAGTAGGCGTTCCCGTCGGCGCCGAGCCCACACGAGACGCTCTGGGCGCCCACGGCGGTCATGGCCCGGGATCCCACCGGGTTCGGTGTGGCCTGGTTCAACCAGGTCCCGCCGCCGAGGCGGCCATCGTAACCCAGGCCCCAGCAGAAGGCTTCATCGCCTTCGGTGGCGCCGCAGGTCCAGCCGTTGCCGGCGTCGAGCTGGCGCCACGTGTGGCCGCCGGCCACCTGCACCGGGTCGAGCCGGGCGTCCTGGGTGCCGTCCCCGAGACGACCGGCGCCGTTGTAGCCCCAGCAGTAGGCCTCGCCGGCTTCGGTCACGCCGCACGTATGAGACCAGTCGGCCGTCAGCGACACGAACGTCATGCCGCCCGCGGCCGCCGTGGGGCCCTGGGGATCGGGCGAGGTGGCGCCGTTCCCGAACTGGCCGTCGAAGTTCGTCCCCCAGCAGAGGGTCTCCCCATTGTCGGTCACGCCGCACGAGTGGTTGCGTCCACCCGTGGCCACCTCGGTGAAGGTGTGGCCGCCGGGCACCTGCGTGGGCGACGCGGCGCAATGGGCCGCCCACGGGACCGCGCAGGCGTCGGGGCCGCCGCCGGCGCCGTCAACCTGGCCGAAGTCGTTCCAGCCCCAGCAGTAGGCGTCGCCGGTGTCATCCCGGGCACAGAACCCGTACCAGGACCCGTCCAGCGACTCGAACGTGTGGTTGCCCACCACCGCCTCCGGGGTGGAGTGGGGATCCCCATCGGTCGTGCCGATGCCCAATCCGCCGACGTAGTTTCCGCCCCAGCAGTACGCCTGGCCGGCGTTGTCCAGGGCACAGTATCCGCTGAAGTTCCCGGCGATCTCCTTGAAGGTGTGGCCCCCCTCCACGGCCTGGGCTTCGTTCCGATGGCCCTCCGGCCCGGATATGCCGTTGCCCAGCTCGCCGTTGAAGTTCTGGCCCCAGCAGTAGGCCTGGCCCTCCAGGTCGAGGGTGCAGGCGCCCGACGGCCCGTTGGCGATGGCGTCCTGCGGGCGAGGCGTCACCAGGAGCGCGGCCTCGCCGCTCGCGGGCCCGCTCGTCGCCGTGACCGTGACATGACCCACGCCTCGGCCCGTCAGCGTGACGGGGCTGTTCTCGATGGCGGCCACGAGGCTGTCGGAGACGGACCAGCCCACCTCCGGCTCCGGGATCTCCACGCCATTGGAGTCGGACACCACGGCCGCCAGATCCGCCTGTGAGCCGTTGGCCAGCGTGTCCGCTGTCGGGTCGACCGACAGCGTGGCCGGGACCTGCCGGGAGAGCACCACGGCCGTGTCCGCCAGCGCATCCAGCGTCGCCACGAGCACCATCTCGCCGGTGCCCGACGACGTCACCGTCGCCTCGTTCCCGTCGGTCGCTTCGATCCGCGATACGGCGGTATCCGCGTTCTCCCAGGAGACCGAGGCGTCCGGGATCTCCGTACCACCCGCGTCCCGGACCACCGCCGAAAGCGTCACCGTGTCACCGATGGCGTTCAACGTGTCGGCCGAGACCGTCGTGATCTCCACCTCCGCCGCCTCCAGGACCACCTGCACCGTGCCGGCGCCGTCTACCGAGTCGACCGCGGCGGTGATATCCGTGGATCCCTGGCCCGTGACCGTCACCAGCCCCGTCTGGTCCACCGTGGCCACCGTCGTGTCCGCCGAGGACCACGTGTAGCC
>CAZSBL010000031.1:0-18151 GCA_964605205.1 uncultured Gemmatimonadaceae bacterium | reverse complement strand
CAGCGGCGTGCCCACCACGCCGGTCTGGGCGTCGCCGGACACCATGGTCACCTCGGCGGGCGTCGCATCGGACCCTTCGAGGTCGGTGAGCTCATCACACGAAACCACCACCAGCGCGCACGCGCCGATGGCGATCAGTGTACGAATCGGGGTTGGGGATTTCCTGATCATGGGGCTCCGGTTGAGAGTCGACTGTACCCCCGATACCGATGTGGGTCGGCGGGAGCTTGCGCGGATACTTCCACCAGCCGGACCGGTAGGGGCGACCCGAGCTGGGGATCAGAAGTGCGAAATGGGGGCCAAAACCCCTCATTTCACACCTCTGACTCTACAATCAGGCGATGGGTTTGTCAAAGGCCTCCGGCAACGGAACGGAATGGTCAGACCGGCAGGCTGTACTCCCACACCGCCCGATCGGGCGCACCCAGCGCCATGGCCACGCCACGGCCGCCGGGCTCCACGCCGTGCATCCCCTCGGGGATGACGAAGAGGGCGTCCGCTTTCGTCATCGACGTCATGATCCCGGACCCCTGGGCGCCGGTGGGGCGGGCGAGGGGGAGCGGGTCTCCGGGCTCGAGGATGACCCGCTGGAAATGGGTCTTGTTCGGCTTCGACGGGATCGGCTCCTTCGCCTCGACGGGGAAGATGGCGTTGTGTACGCGGCTCCGGCCGAGCATGCGTCGCAGTGGCGGGGCCACCAGGACCATGAAGGTGGCCAGTGCGCTCACCGGGTTGCCGGGAAGCCCCCAGACGAAGAGGGGTCGGCGCCCGGGCCGGGGGATGCGCCCGAAGGAGGCCGGGCTGCCGGGTCGCATGCGGACGCGCCAGAAGTGGTTCTCGTAGCCCATCTCGTCCAGCACGTCTTTCACGAGGTCGTGCTCGCCCACTGCGGCGCCGGCGGTGGTGACCAGGACATCGGCGTCGAGCCCGGTCTCCAGCTTGGCCCGGATGTCGGCGGGGTCGTCCTTCGCGATCCCCAGCAGCTTCGGTACGCATCCCATGGCCGCCACAGCGCCCAGGAGCGAGTAGCTGTTGGAATTCACGATCTTCCGGCCCTCCCGGACCTGGTCGAAATCGTCGAGGTCCACCAGCTCGTCGCCGTTGCTCAGGATGGCGACGACGGGACGCCGGGCCACGGGCACCCGGGCCCGGCCCACGATGGCCAGCACGCCCATGGCCGCCGGGCCGATGGCGTGGCCGGCCTCGAGGGCGGTCTCGCCCTCCGCCAGGTCCTCGCCCTTGTGGCGGATGTTGCGGCCCGCGTCCGAGCCGCGGGTGATGGTGACCGTCTCGGCGCCGGCGTCGGTGTGCTCCACCCGGACCACGCTGTCGGCTCCCTCCGGTGTCGGGGCCCCGGTCATGATCTTCGCCGCCTCGCCGGGGCCGATGGCACGGGACGGGAAGCCGCCGGCGGGGATGTGGTCGACGACGGTGAGCCGGACGGGGCTCTCGTCGCCGGCTCCCTCCACGTCCTCCGCCCGGGCGGCGTAGCCGTCCATGGCGCTGTTGTCCCACGGGGGCTGATGGATGGGCGAGATGATGTCCTCGGCCAGGACGCGCCCGAGGGCGTCCTTCAGCGAGGCCTCTTCGGTCTCCAGGGGCCCCACGGCGTCCAGCCCTCGCTCCACGGCCTCCCGTACGGAGAGCCAGTCCGCGTCCCGTCCCGACCAGTCGACCACCATCTACCGTGCTCCCTCGTCGTGTTGGTCTCGTTCGTCTTCGGCCCCGTCTTCGCGGGTCAGCGCCTCCGCCCGGTCCCGGTCCTCCGGCGTGTTCACGTTCAGGAACGCCCGGGCCGGATCGCAGACCGCCACCACCTCCTCCAGTGAGATGGTATGGACCCGGACGCGCTCGTGGAACCCGATCACGCGACGGTCCCCCTCCGCCAACGCGGCGTCGATGGCCTCGATGCACGCGGTCGAGTACGCCGCGAAGAGCGGCTCGATACCCCGGGGGCCCTCGCTGGCGGGCAGCGCGATATCGGGCGGGCCTTCGGTCTCGAACGCCTCCCGGCGCAGACGCGCCAGCAGCTCCGCCGAGGGGAACGGCATATCACACGCCACCGCCAGGATCCCCGGCCGCCCCGCCTCCCGGGCCCGGAGCAGGGTGGTGTAGATTCCACCCAGCGGGCCCAGCCCCTCGCGTTCGTCGGGGTAGGTGGGCAGCTCCAGGTCCGCGAACAACCCTGGCTCGTTCGCCGAGATGACCACGTCCGGGACCACGGCCCGGAGCGCTGTCACCACCCGGTCCACGATCCGCTTCCCGCCCACCGCCGCCAGCGCTTTCGGCGCCCCGTACCGCGTGCTCTCACCGCCCGCCAGCACCACCCCGAACGGTGCCTCAGCCATGATGCTCTCGAGCTCGATCTCGATCCCGCTCAAAATACCCTCGCCTCTTTTCCTGCCGCCCGGGCGATGAGCGGCATCCCCGCCGCCCCGGCCATCTCCACCGCCAGGGTGGTGGGGACCGACCGGCTCGCCACCCACGCCACCCCGGCTCGGGCGGCCTTTTCGGCGATCTGGCCGCTGATCCGGGCCGTGGTCATCAGGCCCAGGCCCCGCAGCGTATCGGCCGCCAGCAGCGCGCCGCCGATGGACTTGTCCACGCCGTTGTGCCGACCGATCACCTCGTAGAGATGGATCAGGATCTCGCCATCGGTGAGGGCCACCGTGTGGTGCCCGCCCGTTGTCTTCCGCGATGGCGAGTGCTCGAACAGCTCGCGGAAGAGCTCGGGGAACACCCCGGGGTCGGGGACGGGGAGCACGTCGTTTCGCTCCGGGAGCAGGTCCCGCCGGCAGTCCAGGAGGTGCCGCAGCCCGCAGCCGTTCCACGCCCGGTGGTCCCGCTCCTCGATGCCTACCGCCACCCGCTCGTCCGGGATCGTCACGTCGATCCGCCAGATCCCGTCGTCCGTCTCCTCCGGCGGTGTGACCTTCGTGTCCAGGATGTCGCCCGGGCCCCGGACGTAGCCCAGCGACATGAGCCGCCCGGCGCCCAGCGCAGCCAGGCCCTGGGGTGAGGCGGTCCAGGTGCCGATGGCCACGTCGTTGGCGAGGAGGCGGACGGGTGCCTCGGGGACGGGCTCGGTGATGCGTGTCATGCGAGTACGGTACGCGGACGACGTACCAGTCGCCAGTCTTGCCGGAAAGGGGCTCGGTCAGCTCCGTTCCGGTCGCTTGCAGAGCACGTAAGACACGCCGGATTCGGAGAGACCGAGGAACTGGGCGATCTGGACGTTTCTGAACCCCGCGGCATGAAGGCGCCGGATGATCATGTGACGGAGCCGGATCGCCCGTGTTCCACCTCGCCGTCCGCGAATCCTTTCGAGCGGAAGGCCCGGGGCCTCGGCGTCGAGCACGGTCTGCGCGAGGGTGGCCAGGTCCGGAAGGTGGCGGATCGGACGGCTCGGATCGCCGGTCACGTCGCCTGGGTGGGTCCGGACCGGGGTGTGGAAAAGCGGACTCAGCGACCAGAGGGCCCCCGTATCTTGCCAGGGCGACGGAGGATGCGGCACCCATGCCGGGTCGTCCGCCGTGTCGTCGTCCTGCGCCCGGTCCACCCCGATGCGCCAATCCACGAAGGCGCAATAATCGATCCGGCGCTCGTCCGTGGTGCGTTCCGCGGCGGTGGAGAAGAGGCCCAGGGCCGGCCGCGGGTCGAGGACGGCGCGGAGGGGCTCGAGCTGCGCCGGGAGCCGGCCGGGCGTCCTCGTCGCATATAGCGCGTGCGAAGTCCAAGCGTATCGCGACGGGTCGGCGACGACGCCGGCCCGAAGCGGGTTCAGATGCGTGTACACGATGGCGTTACGGGCGTGCGACGGGTCGAGGCAGGCCCGGCAGCCGTAGGGTCGCCAGAAGACGGGCCCCTCGAGGTCGTGGGCGTTTTGGATCCGGTGGGCGAGGCGCCTGAGGAGCGGCTGCATGAGGGCGGAAAGCGGCCTATCTCCCTGCTGGTAAATGATATGGAGGTGGTTGGACATTACGGCGACGGCGAGCAGGTGGCCGCCGGACCGCTCGGTGGCACCGGCGATGGCTGCGATGGTCGCGCTGCGGAGTCGCGGCGTAAAGCGGTGCTCGCGGCGCAGCGTGCGCGCGGTCAGGTGGAAGATCCCACCCGGCAGATACGGTCGACGGCGGCGTCCCATGTCCACCAAGATGCCGCACGGAATGGGGCACATCCATGGCTCGTTGGGTCAAAACTGGCGACTGGTACGTCGTCCGTCGATCAGTCCGTCGGTCAGTCCTTCCCCTCGGGCAGATACACGTTCAGCGCCGCCGTCTTCACCAGCGCGTTGATCTCCACTCCCGGCTCGATCCCCATCCGCTCCGCGCTCCCGCGGGTGATCAGCGAGGCCAGCGTGATGGGGCCCTCGAGTCGGACCCGGACCATCCCGCCCACTGGCGTCACGGAGCGGACCGTCATGCGCAGCCGGTTGCGGGCGCTGGTGTCCGGATCGGGCGATCGGGTCAGGATGACGTCCTCCGGGCGGTAGCGCACGTGGACACGGTCGCCGACCTCCAGGCGGCCTTCCGGGTAGCGAGCCACCAGGGTGGCGTCCCCCGTGGTCACGTCCAGCGTTCCGTTTTCCACCCGCGCCACCACGCCGTCGAGGAGGAGCTCGGCGCCGGTGAACGCCGCCACGAACGCGGTGGCCGGCTCGGTGGTGAGCTCCTCCGGTGTTCCGACCTGTACGATGCGGCCCTCCTCCATGACGGCCACCCGGTCGGCCAGATCGAAGGCGTCGCTGGGGTCGTGGGTGATCAGCACCACCGCCCGAGCTCGCTCCCGCATGACCAGCCCGAGCTCCTCGCGGAAGCGCCGCCGGACTGTCACGTCCAGGTTGGCGGTGGGTTCATCCAGCAGCAGCACGTCCGGCTCCAGCACGAGCCCCCGGGCCAGCGCCACGCGCCGGGCCTCGCCGCCGGACAGGCGCGACACGTCGGCGTGCGCGAGCTCCTGGATCCCCAGCTCCCGCATGGTACGGTCGATCCGGCCCGCCCACTCGCCCCGCGGCACGCCGTGGGCCCGGAGCCCGAACTCCAGGTTCCAGCGGACATGGCCGGAGAAGAGGTGGGCGGCCTGGAAGACGCCCACCAGGCGACGCCGGGCCCGTTCGTCGCCGGCGCGCAGCGGCTCGCCGTCGAGGAGCACCTCACCGGCGTCGGGGTTCTCCAGCCCCAGCAGGAGCCTGAATAGGGTGGACTTCCCGGCGCCGTTCGGGCCCAGGATCGCCACCACCTCGCCTCGCCGGATCGAGAGATCATCGACGTCCACCACGGTCTGTCCGCCGTAGGACCGGGTCACCCCCCGGGCCCGAAGCAGCGGTGGGCCGGGGGCGGCCCCCTCACCTCGAGCGCCCTGAGGGGGTCCTGCCGGGGCGTCGGGCGCCGGCCTGCTCACGCCCACGGCCGCTCCGTGACCGCCTTCTCCCACGCGGGCCCCTGCTGGACCCGGGTCAGCAGTACGTTTACCACGAGGACGATGGAGAGGAGGATAAACCCCAGCGCCATGGCCGTCTCGAAATTGCCGCGGCGGGTCTCCAGGACGATGGCGGTGGTGAGGACCCGGGTCTCGCCGGCGATGTTGCCACCCACCATCATGGCGGCGCCGACCTCGCTGATCACCGCGCCGAACCCGGCGATCATGGCAGCCAGGATGCCGAGCCGGGCCTCCCGGACCTGGGTCCAGAGCGCCCGGGTCCGTGAAGCGCCCAGTGCCCGGGCCTGGAGCCGCACGTCGGGGGGCACGGCCTGGACCGCCGCCAGACTGACGCCCGCCACGTACGGGGCTGCCAGGAGCGCCTGGGCGATGACCATGGCGGTAGGGCTGAAGAGGATCGCCAGCCCGCCGATGGGCCCCTGCCGGGAGAGGAGGAGGTATACCACGAGCCCGATCACCACCGGTGGCAGCGCGAACCCGGTGTAGATCAGCGCTACCAGCGCGCGCCGGCCCGGGAACCGCGCCACGCCCACCAGCACGCCAACGGGGAGCCCGGTGAGGATCGCGATCACCATGGCGCCGCCACTGACCTGGATTGAGCGCCAGAGGATCTGGAACACGTAGGCGTCGAGGGAGACCAGGAGTTGGAAAGCCTGGACGATGGCGTCGCCGAAGAGCTCCATGTCAGTCGAGCCGGGTGGCCGTGGGCGTGAAGAGCGGCTCGCCGAAGCGTTCCACTCCATAGCCCGCGACGACTTCCTGTGCCGGGCCCACGAGCCAGTCCCGGAGCGCGCGGGCGCCGTCGGGATGCAGCGGCGTCTTCGGCAGCGTCCACTGGTAGGCGTTGACCTCCGGTGGGTTGCCCCGGGCCAGGCTCCGGAGACGGAGCCCGTCCTGAAGATGCAGGAACGTACTGCGGCCGGTCAGCGTGTAGGTGCCCCGCTGGTCGGCGATCCGGAGCGTTTCGTCCATCCCGGACCCCGACTCGATGTACCAGTCGGGGCGCGCTTCCCAGGAGGCCCGACCCACCCGGCCCCAGAGCTGCCGCTCGCGGCGGTGCGTGCCCGACTCGTCACCCCGGGAGACGAACGGTGCCCCGGCTTCCGCGATCCGCGCGAGCGCGGTGGCCAGGTCGGTCAGCCCGTCGACACCGGCCGGATCATCGGGCGGGCCGACCACGATGAACTCGTTCCGCATGAACGGCCCCTGCGCGGCGCCGAAGCCCTCGGCCATGAACGCCGCTTCGCCGATGGGGTCGTGGGTGATGAGGAGGTCGGCGTCGCCCCGTCGTCCGAGCCCCAGCGCCGCACCGGAGCCCACGGCGGTGACGGACAGCCGATAGCGGCCCTGGGCCTGGTGATACGCCGTGACGAGCTCCTCGAGCAGCCCCGAGGCCTCCACCGTGGTGGTGGTGACCAGGAGCAGCCGTTCCGGGGCCGGGTCAGCGCCGTCGGAGCCGCCGCACCCCGTGAGGACGAGGACGCCTGCCGTGAGTGTTTTCCGGATGGAACGGAGTCGCATGCCGTGGAGTTTGCCAGGGGACGGTGGCGGGTCGCAAGGGAGGGGGCGGCCCGGGTGTGGAGCGCCCCCGCGTCAGTCGATGGGGACAGACCGGGGCCTCAGTGGTCCTCGTCGCTTTCGATGCCCTCCTGGACCGGCTTGTCCGGCGGCGTGTACGGGACGCCCTCTTTGATGGACTCCTTCACGTCCTTGGTTCCGTACAGCCGATCGCTACGGTCGCGGTGGAGGTGCTCGGCGGTGTCGGTGGTGGCCTTTCCGGCCTCGCCCGTCTGTGCCGTGGCCTCCTGGTCTTCGACGTGGGCCTCATCGGCCGCCGCGTCACGGTGGGCACGGGTGCTCTCGTCCACCACCACGTCGTTCTGGTAGTCGCCGGTGCCGAGGGCGGTCAGGACCTGGTCGATCCGCTGACGCTCGGCTTCCGTACCGACCCGGCCGGTCACCGTCACGGTGCCCTGGTCCACTTTGATGCTCACGGCGTCGGCGTCGAATGCATCATCTTCGGTGAGCTCCTGCCGGACCAGCGCCTCCACGTCGCCGTCGGTCATCTGGTCGAGATTGAAGGTGTTCTCGAAATCGGCCATGGCTGTCTCCCGCGTTGGATTCACGGTACCAATCATGCAACGGCGGTGCCGGCTCTGCGGCGAGGAGGGGATGGCTTCCAGGAGGCCGCCGCGGGGGACGGCCGCGCCAACGGTCAGAAGCGCCAGGTCAGCCCGAGGCTCAGGTGGGCCGACTGCACCCACGGCTCCCGGTCGATCACCCGGCCCGGCTCCAGGAAGCCCGGCGGGATGTGGAGCTTCCAGAGGATGTCCCGGGCGTCGAACCGCGCCGTGAAGTGCTCGGAGAAGTGGAACTCGAAGCCGCCGCCCACGTGCCCCGTCCACCCGTCCCGGAAGCGGGCCCGGAGCTGAATGTCCGGTGGGAGCTGGTCCTCGCCGGCGTCACCCTGCGTGACCACCAGTACGCCCCCCCCACCGATCACCACGTACGGCTGGAATCCGTACCAGGTGCGCGGACCCGTCATGTCGAAGCGCAGCGACGCGTCCAGCAGGACCAGCGAAAGGTCCGCCGTCCCCACCCGGTGCAGCCCTGTCATCGGATCGGCCTGCAGATCCAGGCTGTCCGCCACCGCGGCCGAGTCGGTGTAGACCCGCCGGTCGGTGGGGAAGTACGACGCCCGCACCCCGAGATTGAACGGCCCGCTGATCCGGAGGTTGTACCCCAGCCCCGTCGCGTACCCGGTGCCGGGGCCGGTGTCGAGGGTGCCCCGGTCCGTGAAGACCCGGGTTCCGAAGGCGTATATGCTGTGCGCGCCGTCCACGAAGTCGTACGGCGACGTGATGCTCTGTGCCGCCGCCGGCGAGGCGCCGGCCAGGCCGGCCAGGGCGGTGAGGACCACTGCTGCGAATAGACTGCGCTCGATCACGGGTATCCCGGTCCGTCGTGGGCCGTCCCCCAGCGCGGCGGACGGGCGAAATCATGCTCGCCGGAAGCTAGACGAGGTCGGGACCGCACGCAACCGGGGCCCGACCCTGACGGACGGGCCTTCGTTGACGGCTCCAAGCGACCGGGTGTAGCTTGTGCGTGAAGCCGCTAAGTGTCCATCAGGCAGAGGGTTGAGACAACGATAATGCGCGCGCTGGCTCGCCTGTTCCCGATCCTTGCACTGGCTGCGGCCCCCACACTGGGGGGCGCCCAGAACGCCATAGTCGGGGTCGAGGAGGAAAACTTCAGGGCCGCGCCCAACGGAGTCATCCTCGCCGAGCTCCTCGAGGGGGCACGGCTGGTCCTCGGTGAGGCCGAAGGACGCTGGAGGGAGGCCACCCTCGAGGCATGGATCTGGGCGCCATCCGTCCGTTCCGACGCCCGGGCCGATCTCGCCGTTTCCGCCGAGGACGGCGAAAACCTCCGGGCCACTCCGAACGGCCGCCGCATCGGGCGCGCACGCACGGGGATGCTACTGTACAGAGTCGAGGAGCAGGGCCGCTGGATACGGGTCCGCCGGACCGGTTGGATCTGGGGACCGTCCATCCGGGTGACCGCACCCCCCCGGCCGGTCCCGCCGCCAGAGCCCGAACTCCAGGCGCCCCAACGAGAGTTCGCCACCGTGGCCGGGGACGCCGTGATCCGTACGTCGCCGGGCGGCGATACCCTGGCCCGCCTCCGGACTGATGCCGACGTTGAGGTGCTCGACCGCGACGGCGATTGGGTGCGGGTCCGCGTCGAGGGCTGGACCTTCGCCGCTTCCCTCGGCTCCGATACCGTCTCGACCGGCGTGCTTCGCGATATCGGCCGCGATACCCTCCAGGCCCACCCCGACCGGTTCCGCGGCAGCCGCGTGGTGTGGACCGTCCAGTTCATCGCCCTGCGACAGGCCGAGCAGTTCCGCACCGATTTCCTCCCCGGCGAGCAGTTCATCCTTGCCCGAGGGCCCGGCGACGACCCGGGGTTCGTCTACCTCGCCGTGCCCGGTGAGCTCGCTGCCGAGGTCCAGTCCCTCACCCCCCTCCAGCGGATCCGCGTGGTCGGAAGGGTCCGGTCCGTCGAGTCTCCCCTCACCGGCGCCCCCGTCCTCGACCTCCTGGAGATCACCGGACGGTAGACACCGACGCCCCTGGATGCGCACCAGGCCCGGGCTCGGTCGTGGCTCGCCACCCGGGCGGCCCGCACGCGGCGGTCAGTCCACCGGTTCCAGACGCGGATTCGCCCGGTAACCCCGCCCCACCTTCGCCACGTCCCGGCCCTCCGCACGGACCACGTCCGCAGTGAAGTCGTACCGGTCCCGCACCAGCGATGACCCGACCCCGTACGAGTTTACGGGGACGCCCAGTGCCTCGAACCGGCGGATCTTCTCGGCGGTGAAGCCGCCGGACACCACGATCCGTACGGGCTCGAATCCCTCGCGGTCGAGGGCATGGCGCACGTTGTGCACCAGCTGCGGGTTCACGCCCCGAGGGTCGAACTCGCCCATCTGGTCCCAGATCGAGCGGTCGACCAGGGTGCCGGAGGTGTCGAGGCGGACGCCGTGGAGGCGGTCGCCGAGGGCGCGGGCCACGTCGAGGGCGGTGCGAACGGAGTCGTTGTCGAAGTCCACCAGGGCAATGACGCGGACATCGTCGGGCATATGGCGAGCGAAGGCGGTAGTGGCCCGGACGGTGTCTCCATCGTAGGCGGCGATGAGCCCGTGGGGGACGGTGCCGAGTCCTTCGGAGCCCCACCAGGAGGCCTGAGCGTCGGTGGAGACGCCGATGGCGCCGGCGATATGGGCGGCGTAGCCGTCGCCGGTCTGGACCAGCCAGTGGTCGTGGCGAGCGGGGAAGAACATGACGGATCGGGGCCATGCGGCCTCGACCACCTTGCGGGTGTTGGAGGCGACGGAGGTGCGGCGTGCCAGCACACCGAGGTAGAGAGTCTCGAGGTGTGCGAAGGCGGCGTAGGGCCCTGTGATCTCGAGGACGGGCTCCCACGGCTCGATCTCGTCGCCGTCCCAGAGCGCTTTCACCCGAAGATCGGTCCACGCGTAGCCCTCGGTCAGGCACTCCTTGAGGATCCCTATGGCCTCGTCGACGCCTCCGAGCCATGCGTGCCGCTTCTGGAACGCCTGCACGGTGACCACGGGGTCGTGGCCGTCGGCGAGGAGCACCTCCCGGGTCCGGACGAAGTACTTGTCGGAGTAGTAGCCCGACCGCATCCGCTCGGTGGGGAAGTGGAAGATCGCCGGCCCGAGCCGACGATCCGGCCGGATCGGGGGCGGCGGCCCGCTGCCGTCGGGCGCGTGGCCCTCGGAGCGGGGCGCTTCAGGGCGAGGGGCTTCAGGGCGGGGGGCTTCACCGGTCACGTCGATTCCTCCGGGTCATCGGCCTGGTAGGGGCCCAGGCTCCTGTTGCGAGCATGATGCATGGCGCGGGCGAGCGCCACCAGTCCGAGGAGCATGAGAACGCCGGCGATAGGCCACATGTAGGGGTAGCCCTTGAGGTCGGGCATCCCGGTCCGGCCCAGGTCGATGGCGGCGCCGATGATCACCGGGGCGACGATGCGGCCGAAGCCCATGGTCACGATGTAGAGGCCGGTGTCTCGTCCCACGCCTCGCTCGGGGATCATGGAGGCGAATAGGGGATAGGCGAGGGCGATGAGGGTGGCGGCACCGAGCCCGGCGAAGAGGAGGAGGACCACGGCGGTGGGGATGTCGCGGACCCAGAAGCCGAGGACCATGACCACGCCGGTGATCCCGCTCCCGATCCCCAGGAGCCGTGCGTGTCCGAACCGGTCGCCGAGGCGGCCGAGCACCACGGAGCCGATGCCCAGCCCCGCCACCAGCACCACCAGGAGCAGGGAGGTCTCCGCCACGTTGATCCCCACCACCACGGTGGCGAAGAGGAAGATGTAGGGGCGGATCCCGTCCACACCGCTGCTCCAGAGCGCGTTGGCGGAGAGCATCCACGTGACCGCGGGCCGGCCTTTGAGCCGGCGCCAGACTTTGAGCACGTCCGACGTGCCTCCCTTGTGCCCCGGCGTCTCGGTGCGGGGCGCGGCGATGTAGGTCACGGCCGTGGTGGCCAGGATGAGCGCCCCGGCGGTGATGAACGGAAGTGGCTCCCAGATGGAGAAGAGGAGCCCGCCGATCACGAGGCCGTAGGCGAGGCCGGCGGAGTGGAGAGCGCCGCGGACGCCCTGGACCCGGCCCCGTCGCTCGTGGGGCACCTCGTCGACCATGAGCGCCCAGAGGGGGGCCAGGAACCCGTGCAGGGTGAAGAAGAAGAGGAGTGCAGCGCCGGCGATCGGCCAGAATCCGTCGAGGAATGGGGCCACGGCCACGGAGGCGGCCATGAGGGGGGCCGTGAGGAGCAGGAAGAAGGTGCGGCGTCCGAACCGTCGGGCCAGCGACGCGGGCAGATGGTCGCTGGCGGCGCCGATCCAGTACGGGACGAGGATCGCCACGATCCCCTCGCCGCCGATGGCGAAGCCGATGAGGGTGGCCGACTCGGTGTGGCGGGCCAGGAGGATCGGGAGGAGCGCCACCATGACCGTCTGGGCGGAGGTGGAGCCCAGGGTGGCGGCGGTGAGGCCGTACTCCTGGAGCCCTTGGCGGACCCGGCCCACGGGTCGGCTCATGCTGACCTCATGGATCGTCTCACCACCGCCACGCCGCCCACCACGATGGCGGCGCCGACCAGCTGGCCGATGTTCGGTACCTCATCCAGCCACGCCCACGCCACGGCGATGGCGCCGATGGGCACCATGTTCTGATACACCGCCGTGCGGGTGTTCCCGATGAGCTTCACCCCCCGGTACCAGATGACCTGGCCCACGCCGATCCCCAGCACGCCCGCATAGACCACCGCGCTCCAGGCCAGCGGGCCGGCGGGCTCCATGGCCAGCAGGTCGGGGATCCCGATCAGGACCAGGAGCGCGGACCCCACCCAGAGCGTCCAGACCATGAGGTTGAGGGCGCCGTACTTCCTCACGATTCTGCGCGCCCCCACGGTGTAGACGGCCCACAGGATCGCGGCGGCCAGGACCAGGAAGTCACCGACCAGCGTCTCCGAGGAGAGAGAAAGGGGCCCGCCCCCGCTCCCGATCACCAGCGCCACCCCCACCATGGTGGCCACGATCCCCGCGCCGGTCACCGGGCCCACCCGCTCGTGGCCGGCGAGCCGACTGAACAGCGCCGTGTGGACCGGGGCCGTGGCCAGCATCAGCGCACCGTTGCCGGCCCGGGTCAGGTCCATCCCGTTGATGAAGAGGAGCTGGTAGAGCACGTGGCCGAGCACCCCCAGCCCGATCACCCGGATCACGTCCTCCCGGTCCGGGAGGGGAAGCCCTCCCCGGAGGTAGACCGCCACCGTCAGGAACGCCGTGGCCATGGGGAACCGCAGCGCGTTGAACGCGTACGGCTCGAAGGCCGCCAGCCCCACCTTCAGGACGGAGAAGTTGACCGACCAGATGACCACCAGCAGGAGCAGTCCGAGCTCGGCTCTGGAGGCGGGGTGCAACGGATGGGTGGTGTGGCCGGGAGATCGCATGAGGCCGGTAAGATCCCGCCGCGCCCGGCGGGTCGCAACCCCGCGGGGTGCGCTTGCGGTGCGCCCGAGGGCCGGGCTAACTTCGCGCGGGAACGAGCGATACCCGAGCGGGAGATGTGGCATGGTAGCCGCAGTGGTCCTGATCCGGGCGGAGCGGGATGCGATCCCGAACGCCGCCCGGCAGGTGGCAGAGATCGATGGCGTGGCGGAGGTCTACTCCGTTTCCGGCGAATGGGACCTCATCGCCATCGTGCGGGTCCCGGAATGGGAGCAGATCGCGGAGGTCGTCACGGAACACGTGGCCCGAGTCGAGGGGCTGGAGCGGACCGAGACGCTCGTGGCGTTCCGGGTCTACTCCGATCGCGACCTGGACGCCGCCTACGAAATGTTCGACTAGGGAGGCTGGATGGCAGGAATGATGGAAGGGAAGCGGGCCATGATCTTCGGCCTGGCGAACCAGCGCAGCATCGCCTGGGGCATCAGCGAGGCGCTGCACCAGGCCGGCGCCCGTCTGGGGTTCAACTACCTGGGCGAAGCGCTGGAGAAGCGGGTCCGTCCGCTGGCCGAGGAGGTCGACGCCGAAATCGTCGTTCCGTGCGATGTAACCGACGACGACCAGATCGATGCCACGTTCGAGGCGATCGAGGAGACGTGGGGCGGCCTCGATGTCCTGGTCCATTCCGTGGCGTTCGCCAATAAGGACGATCTCGAGGGACGGTTCAGCGACACCAGCCGGGACGGCTACCTGAAGGCCATCGAGGTCAGCGCTTACTCCCTCGTGCATCTGGCCCGCAAAGCCCGACCGCTCATGAAGGACGGCGGCAGCATCGTGACCATGACGTACTACGGCTCGGAGAAGGTCGTACCGAACTACAATATCATGGGCGTGGCGAAGGCCACCCTCGAGGCCTCCGTCCGCTACCTGGCCGACGACCTGGGTACCGATGGGATCCGGGTCAACGCCGTCAGCGCCGGCCCCATCAAGACGCTGGCCGCGGCGGGCGTGAAGGACTTTCGCAAGCTGATGGCGATCGTGGAGGAGAAGGCGCCGCTGCGGCGCAACGTCACCCAGGAGGAGGTGGGCCAGGCGGCCCTCTTCCTCTGCTCCGACATGGGCGCCGCCATCACCGGCGAGGTGGTCCACGTCGACTCTGGATACAACATCCTGGGCCATTGATCAGGGAGCGACTCGTGCGGCGATATATCGACCCGAGAGGTCGGGAATGGGACGTGGTGGTGGGGAGGGAGTCGTTCGGGGCGTTGTACGCCCTCTTCGTACCGGCGGGTGAGACGCGGGCCGAGACCCGCCAGGCGCTGCTGCAGCAGGATTCGAAGCCCAGGGCCCAGGCCGCCGTCGAGGCCATGTCCGAAGACGAGATGAACGAGCTGTTCGAACGCGCAGAGCCGAAGAGACTGTAGAATCGCGAGGCTATAGATGAAGAGCTTCACCGCTGAAGATGGCCGGGAGTGGGTCGCCACCGCCCGGGAAGAGGATACCCCGCGCCACCACGGCCGCTGGTACCTGGTCCTCCACCCCGCCGAGAGCGCCGTGCCCGAGCTCGCCGTGCCCGAGGTCCGATGGAAGACCCGTCACACCGCCGAGCGCACGCTGGCGACCATGTCAGACTTCGAGCTCCAGCGCCGGCTCCGCATCGCCGCGCGTCGCCACGAGGTTCCCGGCATGGAGCGCACCCCCTTCGGTGCGTGGAAGGCGGGCGGCCCCGGGTCGAAGGGCGGGACCGAAGCCGGCTGAGGATCCGGCTCCCATGACCCGCGTTCGCGGCCACGCCCGACGATGATCAAGGGGATCGGGCTCGACCTGGTCAGTGTGGAGCGGATGCGGCGCTTCTACCGGCGCTGGGGGGAGCGTGGTCTCGAGCGCGTGTTCACCGCCCGCGAGCTCGCCTACTGCGCCCGCCACCAGGATCCCGCGCCGTCCCTCGCGGCCCGCTTCGCCGCCAAGGAGGCCTTCTACAAGGCCGTCGGCACCGGCTGGGGCGCCGGTGGCGCCCTGGTCGAGGTAGAGGTGCGACGTCCGTCCCACGGCGATCCCGACCTCGCCGTCCGGGGTCGCGCCGCCGAGGCGCTGGCCCGCGTCGGCGCCGAGCACATCCACCTCACCCTCACCCACACCGGCGACACCGCCGCCGCGGTGGTGATCCTGGAGCGGTAGAAGGTCGGCTAGTACGCGGGCAGGTACCGGTCGATCTCCCACTCGTGGACCTGGGCGATGTAGTCCGCCCACTCCTGCTCCTTCGCGGCCACGAAGTGCTCGAAGACGTGCTCGCCGAGCGTTTCCTTCATCAGGTCGCTCTTCTTGAACTCGTCCACGGCCTCACCGAGGTCCCGGGGCAGCTCCTTCACCTTGTACCGGCGCCGCTCCCGGACCGTCAGCTCGAAGATGTTCTTGTCCACCGGGTCCGGCGGGTCCAGCTCCTTCTCGATCCCGTCGAGACCGGCCGCCAGCTGCACCGCCAGCGCCAGGTACGGGTTCGCCGACGGGTCCGGCATTCGCAGCTCCAGCCGCGTGCCCCTGCCACGCCTCGCCGGCACACGCACCATCGGCGAGCGGTTGTGGTGGCTCCACGCCACGTTCGTCGGCGCCTCGTAGCCCGGCACCAGCCGCTTGTAGCTGTTCACCAGCGGGTTCGTCACCACGCAGAACGCCCGTGCGTGCTCCAGCAGCCCCCCCGCGTAGTGCCGCATCACCGGCGACAGCCCGTCTTCATCGCTCTCGTCGTAGAACGCGTTCGCCCCGCCCTTGAACAGCGACTGGTGCGTGTGCATCCCCGACCCGTTCTGCCCGAAGATCGGCTTCGGCATGAACGTGGCATGAAGCCCGTGCCGAACCGCCATGTTCCTCACCACGAACTTGAACGTCGACAGGTGGTCCGCCGTAACCAGCGCTTCCTCGTACTTGAAGTCGATCTCGTGCTGACCCTGCGCCACCTCGTGGTGCGCCGCCTCCACCTCGAAGCCCATGGCCGTCAGAACATTCACGATATCGCGACGGGCGATCTCCCCCAGGTCCGTCGGGCCAAGATCGAAGTACCCGCCCGCGTCGTGCGTCACCCGCGTGGGCGCGCCATCCTCCGTACGGTGGAACAGGAAGAACTCCGCTTCCGCACCCGCCATCATGGCGTACCCCATCTTCTCCGCCTTCGCCACCACCCGCTTCAGCACGTTCCGAGGGTCGCCGCTGAACGGCTCCTCCTCCGCCGTGTACACGTCGCAGATCACGCGCGCCACCCGGTTATCCGCGTCGCCCCACGGATAGATGGCGAACGTGTCCAGGTCCGGCTTCAGGATCATGTCCGACTCCTCGATCCGCACGAATCCCTCGATCGACGAGCCGTCGAACATGATGTCCCCCGCAAGCGCCTTCTCGAACTGGCTCTCCGGCACCTCCACGTTCTTCACCGCGCCCGTGATGTCCGTGAACTGGAGACGCAGGAAACGGACACTCTCCTCCCGCAGCATCTTCAGCACATCGTCCGGGCTCGCGCCTTTGCCAAGGCGACTCCTGACGTCCGAGACCGGGCGCACCTTGTGATCCGGGACCAGCTCCTTCGTGACTCGTGACATGGACTCCATCGCTCCTGGGCGGTCGTGTGGCGCCGGTGTTCGGCGCACGGGACCCTGCTAGATACCACTCCCGCAGCACCCTGTCAAGACTCACTTTGCATTTTGTAAGGAACTTACTTTACAAAATGCACGATTACCGGTTTTGGGCACCGCTCAAGTGGCTAGATCATGCAATTTGTAAACATCTTAGTTCACAAAGCGCGAGCTTCCGGGCCGCCGGGATGACGGCGGTGGCATGGCGCCCTGGAGGGACGCGGGTGAGGTGGCTTATGCCAGTCTACGCGCCGGGAGGGGGGAAGGGAAGCGTTCTGTGGCCCGCCGGTCAGGCCGGGTTCTGGCACGCCTCACAGACGCCGACGACCTCGACGCGGTAGCCCTCGACGGAGAAGCCTGGGATATCCCCGATCCCGGTCACCGACTCGGCCGTGAGGTGGCCGGGCAGGTCGCGGACCTTGCCGCAGCTCAGGCATCGGGCGTGGGGGTGTGGGTCGGTACGCCCGTCGTAGCGCGCCGAGCCGTCACCGTAGGTGAGCTTGGAGGCGAGGCCGCAGCTCACCAGTGTCTCGAGAGACTTGTAGACCGTGGCGAGAGAGATGTCGGGGATCACGTCACGGACCGAGGTGAACACGTCGTCCGCGGACGGGTGCTTGTCGGTGTGATTCAGGAACCGGTAGACGGCCGCACGCTGCTCGGTGAACCGCTGGTCGTTGGCCTCCAGCGCCGAGCGCAGCCGCGCGTCGAGATCCCCGTGGTTGTGGTGGCTCATCGTGGCCCGTCTCAGGCTCGGGTTTGTTTCTGTTCCACTCCAGGCGATAAACTAACCGTAGCTTGAGAAAGGTGTCAATAGCGATTCTTTTTACCGGAAGGACCTAACGACGTGCCAGACAAGGAGTTGCAGGGAGCGGTCGTGGTGCTGGTTCTCGACCTGATGTTCGCGTCACGGGTACGCGGGAGTGCGCCCGATGCGGTGATCGTGCGTTCGGCGGAGGGCCTGCTGGAGGCGGTGGGCCCGGAGACTCGTCTCGTGCTGGTGGATCTGCAGGCACCGGGCGCGTTGGAGGCGCTGCGGGGGCTGAAGGAGCGGGAGCTGGGTGGCCGGGTGGTGGCGTGGGGGCCCCACGTGATGGAGGACGTGCTGGCGGAGGCGCGAGGGACCGGGGCGGAGGTCATGGCCCGAGGCGCGTTCGTGAAGGCGTTGCCGGAGCTGGTGGCGGAAAGCTGACGGCGAACAGCGACCAGCGAACAGCCAACAACGAACGAGAATCAAGGGTCTTCGACATCTGGAGTGGGTGAAACGGAGCCAGGGTCGGGTCCCGGGGGCTTGGGCGGGGCGAACGCCCGGTCAACCGCGGAGGCGCGGAGACGCGGAGCACACGCGGAGTGTTTTCTTCTGGCTCTTCTCCAAATTGGTTGAGGTGGCTCCGTGCTCGGGTGGTACAATGTGCTGATCGCACACCGGGTTCTGTACTGGTAATCGTAGTTGTAGTTGTAATACAGCCAGGGAGTTTCGCCGCGACCCCGGCCCTGCCGGAGCAAGCCTCCCGCCTTCAGTACAGCTACGATTACAACTACAACTACACTAG
>CAZSBL010000030.1:0-27346 GCA_964605205.1 uncultured Gemmatimonadaceae bacterium | reverse complement strand
CACGCCGTGGCCAGGTACACGCCGTCGAAGAGGAACCCGCTCAGCCACCACGGCATGCTCAGCGACTCGCCGAGCCCGGTCAGCCACGCATGGCCGTTGTCGATGAGGAGCGTGGCCAGCATCTGGCTCGGCACGTTGGACCCGGCAATGGTGAGCCAGAAGACCACGGCCAGCATGGCCAGCATCAGCGGGAAGCCGAACAGCCGGCTGGTCAGGAGGTCGTCGAGCTTCCGGTCGAAGTCGTAGGCGGCCTTCTTCAGCCGCTTCTGTGACGCGTCAGCGATCTCCTGCGCCGCCCCGTAGAGGCGCTCCATGAGGGCGTCGTGGAAGTCGGGACGCAGGTCCCACCGGAGACGGGACCCGGTGTCCAGCACCTCCCGGATCGCGGCATCGGCGGGCGCCGGACCGCCGGATGCATCGGTCCGGGCCGCGGCCCCGGGCCCGCTCGAGACGTCCGGCCCGCTCGAGACGTCCGGGACACTCGAGACGCCCGGGACACTCGAGACGCCCGGACCCCTCGGGCCACCCGCAGCCTCGGTCCGGTTCGAGCGCCGGGGCGGCCCGTCGTCCTGGCGGTCCGTCAGCAGCCCGAGCTCCCCCGAGCGGACGGCGGCCTCCACGGCGCCATCGGCGTTCAGGAGCCGGAGCGCCACCCAGCGGGCGTTGGCGACGCCGGGGAAGGCCCGCTCGATGGCGGGGACCAGCTCCACCACCGCCTCCTCCACCTCGGGGGCGTGCCGCTCCAGGCGGTACGGCGTGGTGGGCCGGGCGCCGGTGGCCACGGCCTCCACGGCGTCGAGGAGGGCACCGATCCCCTCCTTCGTTCGCGCCACGGTGGGGACCACGGGGACGCCGAGCTTCGCCTCCAGCTTCCCGGCGTCCACGGCCACGCCCCGGCGCTCGGCCTCGTCCATCAGGTTCAGGCAGACCACCACCCGGTCGGTGATCTCCAGGACCTGCAGCACCAGGTTCAGGTTCCGCTCCAGGTGCGTGGCGTCGACCACCACCACGGTCACGTCGGGGCGGCCGAAGACGATGAAGTCACGGGCCACCTCCTCGTCGGTGCTCCCGGCCTGCAGCGAGTAGGTGCCGGGCAGGTCCACCACCTTCACCCGCCTGCTGTTGTGGGCGAACACGCCCTCGGCACGAACCACCGTCTTCCCCGGCCAGTTCCCGGTGTGCTGGCGCAGCCCCGTCAGCGCGTTGAAGACTGTGCTCTTCCCCACGTTCGGGTTCCCGGCCAGCGCCACCAGGTGGTCCCACCTGTCCGGGCTGAGCCCGAGACGGACCAGGTTCTGCTCCCGGTGCCGGGTGCCCGATGGCGTGGACGGGGTGGACGTGATGGTCACCATGTCAGCTCGCCTCACGCGCCCGGCCCGGGCCCGAATCGGCCGCGTCGGTCGCGTCGGCCACCTCCACCCACTCGGCCTGCTCCCTGCGCAGCGCGATGAGCGCGCCCCGGATCCGGTACGCCACCGGGTCGCCGCCGCTGCTCACCAGCTCCGGCACGATCTCCGTGCCCGACACCACGCCCAGGTCCAGCAGGCGACGACGCTGCGGGCCCTGGCACGCCGGCGACAGCCCCGTCACCCGGACGGCCTCCCCGCGCTCGGCGTCCGCCAGCGTGCGACGAGGACCGGCACCGTGGTCGACATCGGCCTCCGGGACGGGCTCCACCGTCACGTTCGCCGCGTCCACCGCCCGGAGCTCGTGCTCCTCACCCCGGATCCTGATCCGGACCGCGCCCGATGCGCCGGATTCCCGCTCCAGTACCTCCAGCACCGCGCCCGGCGCCAGCCCCAGCGCCACCAGCCGCTCGAAGACCGCCTCCGGCTCGTCCTCCAGGTGGCGGACCACCACCCGCTCGCCCACCTCCACGCCGCCCAGCGAGGTGCCCGCCCGGGCCGGGATCTCGCCGCCGGCCGTGGGGATCGGGTCTCCGTGAGGGTCGTAGCGCGGATCGCCCAGGCGGCTGGCCAGCGCCTCGGCCTCCGCCTCCGTCAGCTGGTGCTCCACCCGCTCGGCCTCACCGTGCCATTCCACCGGCGGCACACCCGTGCGATCCGCCAGGTAGCGCTCCCAGAGTCGGTGCGTACGGAGGATCCGGAGCGCGTACGCCCGGCCGGGCTCCGTCAGCTCCCAACCGCTGGCGTCCGAAACCGCCAGCCCGCGCTCGGTGAGACGGGTCAGGATCTCCGACGCCACGCCACGGGTGACCTCGAGTCTCCCGGCCATGGTCTCTACCGTCACCAGCCGGCCCGCGCGCTCGCAGTCCAGCAGGTGCTTCAACCCGTCCTCGAGACGGATCCGCTCCGTCTCCTGACGGATACGCTTCGCGCGGGCGAGTAGCCCGCGCCCCGGCCACAGCACCGCGGCCAGGAGGCCGCCGAACGCGGCGAACAGGAGGAACGTGAGGATCGGTTCGGGCATAGGGGCACCGGGGGCTCCGTTAGTTTTAGTCTTGCCTAAAACTTCGGGTCGGGACGGGACGGTGTCAAGGGGGCGGCGGCACCGTCCTTTACGCGGCGCCCGCCGTAGCGGACATTGAGAGGCGGTGGAGCGTCCCCGGGCCGCGGGGGTTGGCGGCGATGTCGTCGTCGAGCCTCCCGGTCCGCCGAGAAAAGCGAACGGAGAAACGGTGATGCGTAGAGCATGGATAGGGCTGCTGGCACTGATCACGGTCGCGGTCGCCTCGCCGGCGGCCGCGCAGCAGGAGTTCGGGAGTGTGCAGGAAGCGCTGCAGGCGTCGGGCCGCCTGGGCGGCTCCTCGGGCCCGACCAGCGTGAACTGGATCGAGGGCGGCGAGGAGTACAGCTACACGATCCGGAACCCGCAGACGCGGCAGCCGGAGGTGCGGCGGTTCGACCCGCGCAGCTTGGCGGACCAGCTGCTGTTCAACGCCGGCAGCCTGATCCCGGCGGACGCGAGCGAGCCCATCGAGTACCGGTCGTTCGAGTTCAGCCAGGACAGCCGGACGGTGGTGTTCCAGACCAACTTCCGGCCGATCTATCGGAACTCGGGGCTGGCGGATTTCTACCTGTACGACGTGGCGTCGGGCGAGCTGACGCTGGGCGCCCGGGACGCGCGCACGGCGGACCTGTCGCCGGGCGGGTCGCTGCTGGGCGTGGAGCGGGGCGGCAACCTGTTCGTGATCGATCCGTCGACGGGGGAGGAGCGTCAGCTGACGCACGTGGACGGCGACAGCATCTTCAACGGCCGGTTCGACTGGGTCTACGAAGAAGAGTTCGGCTTCGCGCAGGCGTGGGCGTGGAGCCCGGACGACCGTCGGATCGCGTACTGGCAGAGCCGCACGGCCGACGTGCCGACCATCCGGATCACCGACTGGGAGGGGCAGTACCCGGAGTGGACGGTGATGGCGTACCCGAAGGTCGGGGAGGAGAACAGCGAAGTCCGGATCGGCGTCGTCGACGTGGAGAGCGGCGAGAGGCAGTGGCTGGACGTGGGGATCGAGGGCGAGCACTACATCCCCCGGATCTACTGGACCAGCGACCCGAACACGCTGGCCGTGGTGACGCTGAACCGACCGCAGAATCACCTCCAGCTCTTCTTCTTCGATGTCCGGACCGGCGAGCGGCGGAAGGTCATGGAGGAGCGCTCGGAGGCGTGGATCGACGTGTACGACTTCTTCGCCGGCGTGCTCCAGTACTTCTACTTCCCGGCCGGCATCGACGAGTTCTTCTGGGTCAGCGACCGAGACGGGTACAACCACCTGTACCGTTACTCGTATGACGGCGAGCTGCTGAACCAGGTCACCGACGGACCATGGGTCGTCACCCGGGTGGAGGGGATCGATGCCGGGAAAGGCGTAGTCTACTACACCGGCACGGAGGAGAGCCCGCTGGAGCGGCACCTCTACGCCATCGGGTTCGACGGCACGAACAAGCGGCGGCTGACGGAGACCCGGGGGACCCACAGCATCGACATGAGCCCCAACGCCCGGTACTACATCGACCGGTGGTCGAACACGGAGACGCCGCAGCAGGTGGAGCTGCGGACCACCGACGGCGAGCTGCTGGAAACGCTGGAGGACAACGCCCCCGTACGCGCGTACGTCGAGACTATCGCCTACGCGCCGAAGGAGCTGTTCCGCTTCACCACCTCCGATGGCCAGGAGCTGGACGGCAGCATGATCAAGCCGCCGGACTTCGACCCGACCCGGCCGCACCCGGTGGTCCTGGCCATCTACGGCGGCCCCGGAAGCCAGGGCGTGTACGACTCGTGGACGTCCAACGGCTGGCACCAGTACCTGGCGCAGCAGGGCTACATCGTGGTGAACCTGAACAACCGGGGCTCGGGCAACTACGGCCGTGATTTCATGGAGATCGTCTACGGCGAGCTGGGGAAGTGGGAGGCCCTCGACTTCGCCGAGGTGGGGCGCTGGCTGGCGAGCCACGACTGGGTGGACGGCAGCCGGATGGCCATCCAGGGGACCAGTTACGGCGGCTTCATGGCCATCACCACGCTGCTCCGGCACCCCGGCGTCTACGCGCTGGGGATCGCCAACTCGCCGCTGACCGACTGGCGGCTCTACGACACTATCTACGCCGAGCGCTACTTCGGGCTCCTGGCCGACAACCCCGAGGGCTACGAGGCGGCATCCACCATGAACATGGCCGGCCGGCTCGAGGACCAGCTGCTCCTGATCCACAGCGGGATGGACGAGAACGTGCATCCCCAGAACACCATGCAGCTGCTGACGGCGCTGGCCCGGGCCGGGAAGGACGCCGAGCTGCGGTTCTACCCGCCCGGCGCCCACGGCGCGGCGTTCGACTTTGCGAGCTACGTGACCATGACCGAGGTGTACACCAACGCGCTCTGCGAGCACATCGCGCGGCAGTGTGTGCCCATGAACCTGAACACGAACTAGGCGACGGAGAGCGGGGCCGCCATGAGCGAGTTCCACAACATCTACACCCACGGCTACGTCCGTGCGGCGGTGTGCGTACCCCGGGTGAGTCTGTCGGACCCGGCGGCGAACCGGGAGCATATGCTGGAGCTGGCCCGGGCGGCCCACGACCGGCAGGCGGCGCTGGCGGTGTTCCCGGAGATGGGGATCACGGGCTACAGCAACGACGACCTCTTCCAGCAGGACGCGCTCCTGGACGCGGCGGTGGAGGCGGTGGGGGGTGTGGTGGAAGCCAGCGAGGCGCTGATGCCGGTGCTGCTGGTGGGCGCGCCGCTCCGGTTCGAGGGCAAGCTCTTCAACTGCGCCGTGGTAATCCACAGGGGCAGGATCCTGGGGATCGTGCCGAAGACGTACATCCCGAACTACCGGGAGTACTACGAGAAGCGGCAGTTCACCTCCGGTCGTGACGCGGTGGCCCGGGAGGTCACGCTCCTGGGCGAGACCATACCGTTCGGCCGCGACCTGATCTTCGACGCCACCGACCTCGAAGGCCTCTCGCTGCACGTAGAGATCTGCGAGGACCTCTGGGCGCCCGTCCCGCCGAGCACATATGCGGCGCTGGCGGGCGCCACCGTCATCGGGAACCTCTCGGCCAGCAACATCATCATCGGGAAGGCCCAGTACCGGAAGGACCTGTGCGCGGCGCAGAGCGGGAAGTGCATCGCCGCCTACCTGTACGCCGCGGCGGGCCTGGGCGAGTCCACCACCGACCTGGCGTGGGACGGCCACGCGCTGATCTACGAGAACAACGAGCTGGTGGCCGAGGGCGAGCGGTTCAGCGACGAGCCGCACATGATCATCGGCGACCTCGACCTGGAGCGGCTGGCCCAGGACCGGATGCGGACCACCACCTTCAACGACGCCGTGGGCGACCACCTCGAGGGCGTCCAGGGGATGCGACGGATCCCGTTCACCTTGAAGGCGCCCGGCGGTGAGATCCCGCTGGAGCGGCCCCTCGATCGATTTCCCTACGTCCCCAGCGAGGCCCGACAGCGCGACGCCCGCTGCTACGAAGCCTACAACATCCAGGTCCACGGGCTGATGCAGCGGCTCCGGGCCACTGAAATCGAGAAGCTGGTCATCGGCGTCTCCGGCGGACTCGACTCGACCCAGGCGCTGATCGTCGGCGCCCGGGCCATGGACCGCCTCGGCTACCCCCGGGAGCACATCCTGGCGTACACCATGCCCGGCTTCGCCACCAGCGAGGCCACCAAGGCCAACGCGTGGAAGCTGATGGAAGCGCTGGGCGTGACCGCCGAAGAGATCGACATCCGGCCGTCGGCCCGGCAGATGCTCGAGGACATCGGCCATCCCTACGCCGAGGGCCAGGAGGTCTACGACATCACCTTCGAGAACGTGCAGGCCGGCGAGCGCACCTCGCACCTCTTCCGCCTGGCCAACCACAATGACGCCATGGTGCTCGGCACCGGCGACCTGAGCGAGCTGGCGCTGGGGTGGACCACCTACGGCGTGGGCGACCACATGTCGCACTACAACGTGAACGGGTCGGTCCCCAAGACGCTGATCCAGTACCTGATCCGATGGGTGGTGAACCAGGGCGAGCTCGACGACGCGACCAACGCCGTCCTCATCGATATCCTGAACACCGAGATCTCGCCGGAGCTCGTCCCCGGCGCCGACGGCGACGACGGCCCCGCCCAGATCACCGAGGAAGTAGTGGGCCCGTACTGGCTCCAGGACTTCCACCTCTACTTCGTCAGCCGCTACGGCTTCCGGCCCAGCAAGGTGGCGTTCATCGCCCACGCCGCCTGGGGCGACCGCGCCACGGGCGACTGGCCCGACGTGGTCCCCGAGGCCGCCCGCCGGGAGTACGACCTGCCCACCATCAAGAAGTGGCTCGAGGTCTTCCTCTACCGCTTCTTCGAGATCAGCCAGTTCAAGCGCTCCGCCATGCCCAACGGCCCGAAGGTCGGCTCCGGCGGGTCGCTGAGCCCCCGCGGCGACTGGCGCGCCCCCAGCGACTCGAGCGCTACGCCGTGGCTCGAGGAGCTCAAGCGCAACGTGCCGTAGCCGGGGACGTGGCGGCATGACGAAGGACGGCAACGGCCCCGTGGGCGGGAACGACCCCGACGGCGCGCCCGACCCGGCGCTCGGTGGGCTCCTGAGTCGCCTGGCCCGAAGCATGGGCCCCGGCGGCGTGGAGCTGGGCGGCGAGAACGTCCGGTTCGAGCAGGCGCCGGAAGACGGCCTCGAGGTCCGGATCACCCTCCTCGACGACGACGGTGGGGCCACCAGCATCGCCTCCATGCTGCTCCCGGCCGACGAACGCCCCCCGGCGCATCCCGACGACGTGCCGTTCGTGCGGAACGCGCCGCTCCGGGTGATCCAGGATCACGTCCGGGGCGTGCTCCTGGCCATGTGGATGCTCGGTGACGACGCGCCGGACCCGGAGACGGCGCTGGCGGCGGTGCTCCGTGGCAGCCGGGAGGCGGGGTGGCGGCTGGAGGTGGACGACGAGGGCAGTGGCGCCGAAGCCCTCACCGGCCCCGGCCCGTTCCGGCTCCTCCGGGGCGACCAGGTCCGGCGGGTCGAGGCCCGGAGTGGACCCGCGGGGCCGGTGGTGTCGCTGTCGCAGCGCCGGGACGTAAAGGACGCCGACGCGGGCTAGGCCCCCTACGAGCGCGCTACAGGAAGTCCCAGAGGTCCGGCTCGATGGACAGGATAAGCACGCCATCCCAGCGGTCGGTGCGGAGCGCGTAGTCGACCCGGAGCAGCCCATCGATGACCGCCACGCCCGCGCCCACGCTGGAGGCGACGCCGTCGGTGGGGCCGGGCGTCCAGGGCGCGAGGCCCGTGGCGTCGAGGGCCGGCGGCCGGGTGTTCAGGCGGGCCCAGCCGGCAGCGGCGAAGGCCCGGAGCCGGAGCCAGCGGCGGACCACCGTCCGCCACGCAGTCACGTCGACCACGGCGGCCTGATCGCCCATGTACGCGTGGAACGGGTGGCCGGGGAGCGTGTTGCGGCCACCCAGCAGCCACGCGTGCTGGAGTCCGCCCTCCCCGAGGCTCGCGCCGGCCGTGGCGCGGGCCTGGAGCCCCGCGGTGCGCCGCGCATCCGTCCAGCGGGCGCTGGCGGCCACATGGATGCGTCCGAACACGTCGTCGTGGCGACCGGCGGCCGGCGGCAGCGGGCCGGTCGGCGCATCGGGAGTGAGCGTGGATACCGCTTCCGTCCGCGTGGCCAGCCGGAGGTTGAACGGCCCGAGCGACGCGCGGCGGTCGTATCCGACGCGGAGTACGGCCTGGTACAGCTCCACATACGGCAGGACGGGCCGGAACGCATTGTCGCTGAACGGGGCGACGCGCTCCGCCTGCTCCGGGGCGACGTGAGTCTCCACCACGGCGCTGGCGCGGAGCCGGCCGGCCCGAGCATCCCCCAGGGTGAACCCCACCTCCGCTCCGGTGGCGATGGCCACGTCGCGAAAATCCTCGCCGAGCGTCGCCGCCGAGAGACTCGCCATGACACCCGCGGCGGCGGGTCGGAGTCCGAGACTCACGGGGTCGTTGAGGTACGCACGCCCGAACCACGCCAGCCCACGGGGCCGCCCGGCGGGCTGCCAGCCGAGCTCCGCCACCGGCGTCGCGGCGCCCCAGGCCCAACCGCCGTAGCCGTAGAGCTCCCCGGCGCCGATCCCGACCACTGCACCCGCGCCCGTCACCAGTCCCTGGGCCCGGCCGTAACGGAGGATGTCGGAGCCGGTGGGCGCGAATAGCCGGACCGCGGGCACGCCCCGGAGGAACCGCTCCCGCACGATCCGCCCGGCGATGGCCTCCACGTCCACCTCGTCGAGGGTGCCGGGATCGGTGCCGGGTACCAGGCCTACGTCGTCGAGGCCGTCGAAGAGACCCTCGTCGAAGTCGTACGCGGCCAGCCGCTCGGGACCGCCGGTCATGACGATCTCGCGGCCGTCGAAGAAGCCGGGCGGAAGGTCGATGTTGAGGTCGTAGCCCTCCACCGTGAGCGCCGCGCGGATCACCGTCCCGACGTCGATGTCGAACTGGGGCAGCTCGCGGCGGACCAGGAGCCGCTGCTCCCGGGGCAGCCAGTACTGCCCCTCCCAGAGCGCGTTCTCGAGCATCACCTCCACCCGCTCGTTCCGCGGGTCGATATACGACGCCGGCGTGAACGTGAACGCCAGCCGGACCAGGTCGCCGGCGGCCCGCTCGAGGAACAGCGACCCGACGATCCCGGGCGCATCGAAGCTCCGGGGCCGCACCCGGACCTCGTAGACCCGAATCGGGTCGGGCTGCGCCGGGAGCCGGATCGTGGTCGAGTCGGCGAGGCGGAAGTCGTAGAAGGTGCCACCGGGGCCCGACAGCGGATGGATCACGTTGCGCACGTCGCGACCCTCGCCCACCCGGATGACGTCGTCGAAGCCGTTCTGGATCACCGTGTAGCGGTCCAGGTAGTAGCGGAAATCCCGGATCGGGAACTGCTCCTCCGACCGCATCCCGTGGATCACCTGCTTCACCCGGTCCGGCTGCGCCCAGAAGAGCTCCAGCGCCACCTGGTCCGCCCGCAGCAGCACCGGCTCCGGATTCTCCTCCCGGTCGATAAAAAAGTAGATGTGGCCCGACACATCTGCCCGATAGTTCTTCAGCGTCGAGTCGACCACGGGGCGACGACGACGCTCCCGGGCCCGCTCCACCAGCTCCAGCGTCCGCGCATCGTTCCAGCCTTCCACCTCCTGCGCCGCGCTCTGGGCGGCGAGGGGTGAGGCCGCCAGCCCAGACAAGCTGGCACGGCCGAGCCAGCCGATAGGACCGAGCAAGCCGGGATGCCCGGAGAAGCCGGGATGGCCGGAGAAGCCGGGCGCGAGGCCGAGCAGCAGGCCGGCGACGCAAAGGGCCGCCAGCCGCGCTATGGGTCTCGGGGTTCGAGTCGGGGATCCGGTGCGAAGCATGGTCCGCATGATAGACCGACGGAAAAGCCGTCGGCAACCGGGGGGCAAGCTCAGGGGAAGAACCCCGGGAGGAGCCAGTGCCGCGGAGCGACGCACCATCCCGGGGCAGGGGCGACAGCCTCGCAGCGCCGGAGCTGGGGCACGTCGCGCCCGGCATTCAGCTTCGCCCCGAGCTCGAGGAACCGGTGCCAGGCCAGGTAATTCGGCAGGTACCGGGTGGCGACACCACGGAACCGGCGGATCCAACGACGCAGGGCCAGTATCGACCCGTGCACGACTACGAAGTCCGGGGCGCGCCGGTCGAGGCGGCGGTAGCGTCGTCCGGTGCGTTCGGCCATGAGCCCCGCAGCGCCCCACGGCCCGATGGCGCTCGTGATCTCCGCCTCGGGCTCAATGCGGGCGTCGAGAGCCGCGAGGAGGTCGCCGACTTTGGGTCGATGGCGGCCCACCAGGCCGCTCGCTCGCCGGCCGTCGCCGTCCGCCGCCACGTAGAGCCAGGCCCTGGGGATATCGAGGCGGCCGAAGACACTCCAACGACGAGGCGGGCGGTCGAGGCCGCGCTTCCCTTTCTCGGAAAACGGGAACCAGGTCTCGTGGATCGCCACGGTCGAGACCAGCGCCGCAGTATCGCTGGCATCGAAGGCGCCGAGAACGCGATGCCGCCAGCGGAAGGCCGTGCTGACGTGCACCCCGGTCACCGCGGCGGTGCGACGGACCGGCAGGCTCGCCAGCATGCAGCGCCCGAACACGGGCCAGCGGTGGACGCGCTTCAGGCGCGCGAGGGGGGTGCCGGTGAAGTCGCTGAAGGTGCGGCGACAGGCCGTGCAGCGGTAGCGCTGGCGACCGGAGAACTGGCCCCAGCGCTGGGGATGGGGCGCGTGGCAGTGGAGACACGCGGCGGGCCGTGCGGCGCCGAAGCGAAGGTGACGGAACTGCTCGAAGGGGAACGGGGGCGCGGGGGGGTGGTGTCTGGCCCGGTCGGCGGCGAGTCCTGAAGAGGACGGGGTGGCGATTTGCATACCCGATGATGAAGGGTGACGCGGGGCATGAGAATGGCGGATTGGGACGAATTGCTGGGAGAAGGGCGGCAGAGGGGACAAAGGGGTGCTGGGTGGGAGAGGACGAAGGCCGCTGGGCGAGGTTGGGGGGTACCAGCATCACTTGCATACCGTCGCCAAATGTTCGCAGGTGCTGTTGGTCGGGCAGGAGCGAAGTCCATCCCCAACAGCAGATGCGAACATTGTCCGATAGTTGCGGACCTTACCCAGATGGCAAGCAGGGCGCTCCCCTGACGGGCGCCGCGCGCGCCGGACCGCCTCAGCTCCGTCGCAGTACCCGATTTCCTCCCATGGCGACGAAGAACAGCGCGGCCGCCAGGAGAACGATTGCCGCGCCCGACGGCAGGTCCATGACCCAGGACAGCCACAGCCCTCCCACCACCGAGCCCAGCGCAAACGTCACCGAGAGCACCAGCATCGACCGGACGCTGGGCGCCACGATCTGGGCCGTGGCGGCCGGGATCACCAGAAATGCCGACACCAGGATGATCCCCACCACCTTGATGGCGCTTACGATCGTCACGGCGATAAGCGTCAGGAGGAGGTAACGCAGTCGTGCGGCCGGCAGCCCCGCCGCCCGGGCTGTTTCCTCGTCCACACTCACGAAGAGCAGCTCTTTGAAGAAGACGGTGATCACGAGCAGCGTTCCCCCCACGAGAATCGCTGCGAAGACCAGGTCGCCGTCCTGCACCAGCAGGATATTGCCGAACAGGTAGCCGAGCAGGTTCTGGCGGTAGTCCGGCGTGCCGGCCATCAGCGCTACCCCCAGCGCCATGGCCGTGGGGAAAAAGATCCCGATGGCGGTGTCTTCGGAGAGCTTCCCGCGCCCTCCTACGGCGCCGATGAGCCAGGCCACGAGCACCGAGAATCCGAGGGCCGCCAACAGCGGGTCAACGCCCAGGAGCAGTCCCAGCGCCACCCCGCCGAGCGCGGCGTGGGAGATTCCGACGCCCACGAACGCCATCCGGCGCAGCACCACGAAGAAGGCCAGGACCGCGCACCCCAACCCCACGATCAGGCCGGCCATGAGCGCCCTCTGGCCGAACTCGTAGGAAAGGAACTCGCTCACGCCGGACCCTCCGGCCTCTCCACCGGATCGTCAGCTGGCGGGACGGGCCCGGGCACGATCATCCTCTCTTCCGGCGGCCTGGGCCGGTGGACGTGATCGTGCGGGAAGTCGTAGACGGCGTCCAGCTGCTCCGAATGGAGGACGGCCCGTGGCGTTCCCTTGGCTTTCACGGTGCCGTCGATCAAGAGCACGGTGTCGGCGTGGCGGGCTACGACCTCCACGTCGTGGGAGGCGGCGATCAGCGTCAGCCCTTCCGTCCGCTGGAGGGTGCAGCACATGTCGTAGAAGCGGGCCTGTGCGGCGGGGTCGAGGCCGGCCGTGGGCTCGTCCAGGAGCAGCAGTCGCGGATCCGCCACGAGTGCCCGGGCGATGAGCGCCCGCCGCTGCTGACCGCCCGACAGCTCGCCGAACCTCCGATGGGCCAGGGGGGCGAGCTTCACCCGGCGCAGCGCCTCCCGCACCGCGTCCCGGTCCCGGGCGCCGGGCCGTCGACCGAATCCGACCCGGGCATAGCGGCCCATCAGAACCACCTCCTCGAGGGTCAGCGGGAACCCTTCCGGCACGCCGGTGGCCTGGGGCACGTAGCCGATCCGGTTCCCGCGCGACCCCGGCTTCTCGCCCAGCACCCGGATCCGTCCAGAGCGTGGCCGGTTGAGCCCCAGCAGCAGGCGAAGCAGCGTGGTCTTGCCGGCGCCGTTGGGCCCGAGGAGCGCGGTGAACGTCCCCTCATCCACCCGGAAGTCGATGTCCCGGAGGACGTCTTCCCGTCCGTACCTGAAGAACACGTGCTCGAAGATGACGGCGGACGCTCGCCCCGTCGCGGAGGCCTCGTTCGCGGCGGCCTCGCTCGCGGAGGCGTCAGCCATCGTCGCCGTCGTCGCCGCGCAGCGCGCGGGCGAAGGCCCGGGCGTTGAAACGCATCAGGGAGAGGTAGTCCTCGCGGCCCTCGAGCCCGGGGCCACCCAGAGCGTCGGCAACCTCCACCTTGACGGCGAGCTCGTCGGCCAGGGCATCGACGCCGGCGCGGCCGAGTTGGGGCTCGGCGATGACCGCATGGACGCCGAGAGCCCGGGTTTCGTCGACCAGATGGGCCAGCGCCCGTGAGCCCACCTCGGAGCCCGGCGTTCCGTGGATGGCACCCACCTGCTCGAGCCCGTAGCGCTCGGCGAAGTAGACCCATGCCGGGTGAGCGGCCACGAACCGACGGCCCTCTATGCCGGCCAGGATCTCCCGGATCTGCCGGTCCAGCGCGGTCAGCGAGTCGGCGAAGGCGGCGGCTCGCTCCCGGACGGCATCGGGGTCCTGGACCACTGTCGCCACGGCGTCGCTGATACGGGGCAGGAGCACATCCCGAACCCGGATGGGGTCGAGCCAAACGTGGGGGTTTCCGGTGCCGGGGCCCCGGCGGCCCTGGAGCGCCATCCCGTCGGTCAGGACCAGTTCCGGTATGTCACCGGGCGGCCCGAGCCAGGCGTCGGCAGCGGCCCCGACTCGCACCACGAGGTCGGCGTCCGCCAGGAGGCGCGCGATCCGCGGGGTCGCTTCGTAGGAGTCGGGGTGGGCGCCGGGCGGCAGGAGCGTCTGGACCCGGAGCTGGTCCCCCCCTACAACCCGTACCAGGTCGGCGATGGGCGGCAGCGTCGCCGCCACGACGGGCCGGGCGTTGGCCTCGTCGGCACGAGAGCCGGAGTGGGGCTCCCCATCGCCCGGGGCGCCCGACCCATCGGATCCGCAGCCCACCGCCAGGGCGGCAACAAGCAGGATAAAGAGAGCGTTGCGCATAGGGGGTCATGATAGACCCACGGCGTCGTGGGCGGTAGTCCCGGTCCACCCTGCCCCTTGCCGATACGGAGCCGATACCGAACCTTGTTCATCGACACTGTTGCTCCCCACCCCCGAATCGCCAGACACCAGGAGGCTCGTATGGGTCGAAGAATCCTGCGGCCCGTGGGTTTCGCCATGCTGCTGGGCGTGCTCGCCGCCCCGGCGGCCGGCCAGGGCTCGAGCGTATACAACCAGAGCGCGTGCGCGAGCGCCAAGGCGGGCGCCGTAGTGGCCTCGCCGTGCATGGACGCGTCGAGCATCTACTACAATCCGGCGCTGATGTCGCTGCTGCCGTCGTCGATCTCGGCGGGCGTCACGGCGGTGTACAACAGCGGGACCTTCACCTACGACACCACCGGCACGGTGGTGGAGCGCGACCCGGCGGTGCCCATGGTGCCCCAGGCGTATGCGTCGTTCCGGCTCGGGACGTCGCAGCGGCTGGCCGCGGGGATCGGGGTATGGGCGCCCTACGGGCTGGGGATCGAATGGCCGGAGAGCTTCGAGGGCCGGTTCATCTCCTGGAAGAGCTCGCTGCGCGGCATCTACATCCAGCCCAGCGTGGCCTACCAGGTGCTCCCCGGCAAGCTGGCGGTGGGCGGCGGCGTGCAGGTGGTCTCGGGGGGAATCGAGCTGAACCAGCGGATCGACGCCCCGGTCTCCAGCCTGCAGCTGGCCAGCCTGGGCATTCCCCTCGGCACCGATATCGGCGCCGCGCAGCTGTCCGGGTCGGGGATCGGCTTCGGCGGCCAGCTCTCCGCCTACTACCAGGTCAGCGAGAAGCTGGCCGTCGGCGCCCGCTACATGCTCCCGGTGAAGGTGGCGCTGACCGGGGAGGCGGACTTCGAGCAGATCCCGCAGGACGACATTATCATCGTGATCCCCGGCGACACGTTCCCGCTCACCGAGGCGGTGGCGCCCCAGTTCGCCGATGACGGTCCGCTGGCCGACCAGGGCGCCGAAGCGTCGCTGACCTTCCCGCCCCAGGCGGTGATCGGGTTCCGCTACGCCGTGACCGACGCGCTGGCCCTGGCCGGCGACTACCAGTGGACCGGCTGGAGCACGTTCGACGAGATCGTGGCCGAGTTCGACGGCGCCGGGCCGACGCTCACGCTGGGGCTGGACTACGTCGACACCCACACGTTCCGGACGGGCGCGACGTACGCCCTCTCCGACGCGCTGGAAGGCCGCGCCGGGTTCAGCTACAACACCCCGGCCTCACCGGACCACACGGTGACGCCGATCCTGCCGGAGGCGGAGCGCCAGCTCTACACGGTGGGATTCGGCTACCGCATGGGCTCGATCCAGGCCGACGTGTACTACAACTACGTGAACCAGGCGGACCGGCGGGGCCGGGTGCGCTCGGACCTGCCGGGATCCGGCGAGCCCAGCTCGCCGGACGAGATCATCAACCAGCTGAACGTGGGCGTGTACGGCTCAGTCGCACACCTGATGGGGCTGACCGTGTCGTACGTCTTCGGTGACGCGCGCTGAGGGAGGAGAAACGACCATGAACACACGGACCCTTCGCTCCCGAACCGCCCTCGCCGTCGCGCTGCTGGCGGTGGCGGCTGTCGCTCTGAGCTCGTGCGTCGACAGCGACGAGCCGATCATCGTCGAGCCGACGGGCGGCGCCCTCTTCGACCGCTATGTCTCGCTCGGCAACTCCATCACCGCAGGCTTCCAGTCCGGCGGGATCAACATCCAGCTGCAGGAGGTGGCGTACCCGGTGGTGCTGGCGGAGAAGGCCGGCGGCCCCTTCGGGATCCCGGCGCTGTCCATGCCCGGCTGTCCACCTCCGCTGGCGGGGCCGCTGACCACCACCCGGATCGACACCGCCAGCTGCGGCTTCCGGACGTGGAACGCGCCGGACATCGTGCAGAACCTGGCCGTTCCGGGCGCGGCCGTGCGCCACCTGGATGAACCGCTGGGAACGGCGTCGGCGCTGAACACCTTCATCCTCGGCGGCCGGACCCAGCTCGGGGCGATGATCGACGCCGACCCGACGCTGGTCTCGGTCTGGATCGGCAACAACGACGCCCTCAGCGCCGCCCTCATCGGCGACACCACGGCGCTCACCCCGATGGCCAGCTTCCAGGCGGAGTACGACGACATCGTGGCCGGGATCAACGCCTCCACGGCCCAGGACGCCATCCTGGTGGGCGTGGTGGACCCCATGACCGCCGCCCCGGCGCTCCAGCCGGGGGCGTACTTCTACGCGCTGGCCTCGAGCCCGCCGCCCGGGCTGCCGACCATCAACGTGGCCAACAACTGCGCCCCGTTCGACGGGACGGGGACCCCGAACCCCATGGCCGCCCGACTGATCTCCTTCATCGGGATCAGCAACGCGCTGGCGGCGGGCGAAGACCCGCTGACCATCGACTGTGTGTACGGGGTCCAGATCGGCGAGCAGTACGTGCCCGACTACCTCATCGATGAGGCGGAGCAGGTGGCCATCGGCACACGCATCGCCGCCTTCAACGCCTACATTGAGCAGGTGGCCGCCGACAACGGCTGGATCTACATCGACCCGAACGTGGCGATGGTGGCCCCGGCGCTGACGGATCCGAGCCTGCTCAGGAAGTGTCAGGACCTGGCCACGGCGACGGATGCGGAGAGCTTCCTCGCGGCGGTCAACAGCTCCTGCCCGGTGGACCTGGACCCGAGTACCGCCGAGACGTTCTTCGGCAGCTACATGAGCTTCGACGGGATCCACCCGAGCGGCGCTTTCCACGCCGTGGCGGCGGATGTCCTGGCCGACTCGCTGAACGCGAACCACGGACTGTCGCTACCCACCAACTAGCGGGCAGAACCGCCCGCCCCCCGGCGGGCCCACGGGAAACAGGAGCGGGGCGGCGCCAGCACCGGCGTCGCCCCGCTCCGCATCCCGACCGCCCCGACCCTACCGCCCTGACCCCGCGGACTAAAGGAACCGCGGGACCCACCCGATACTGGGGTTGAGTTTGTTTAACCCCTCACGGGGTGTCTATTTCGCAGCGGGGCACGTCCATGGAAGAAAAGGTCGTCGAATCCTCCACTCCCACAGTGCCGCCCCAGGCGCTGCTCCTCTCGCTGCTGTCGCTGTGGGTCCCCGTACTCACCTCGTCCCTCTTCCCCGACTGGACCAACCAGGACGTGGGCGTCCTGGTCTGGCTCCTGGCGCTGATCCCACCGTTCCTCCTTTCCTATTACCGCGGATGGAAGGGCGCTTCGGTCGCCCTCGCCGGCGGGATGGCCGCGTTCGCCATCGCCCAGGTCATCCTCTCGGTCCTGGGCGCCGCGCCCCCGGGCCCGGAGACCATGATCGGGATCATCGTGGTCATTATCGGCGTCTCCCTGGGCAGCGGTGCGCTGTCGTCGCTCTTCCACCGCTCGTTGAGCGCTGCCGAGGAGATGGCGCTCACCGACCCCGGAACCGGCCTTCCCAACCGACGCCACGGGATGGTGCACCTCACCCGGGCCTTCGCGGCCGCCGAGCGGGGCCAGCCGCTCTCGGTGGTCATGTACGACCTCGACAAGTTCAAGCGGGTGAACGATCGGTTCGGCCACCACAAGGGCGACGAGGTGCTCCGGGTCTTCGCCAAGATCCTCGAGCGCCACACCCGGACCATGAACCTCTCCGCCCGGTTCGGCGGCGAGGAGTTCATGACCGTGCTGGACGACGAGTCCGCCGAGGGCGCGGCAACGGTGGCCGGGCGCGTTCTCGACGAGTTCCGCAACATCGAATGGCCGTGGGGCGGGCTCACCGTGTCCGCGGGGATCTCCGAGTTCGAGGACGGGATGGCATCGCCCGACGTTCTCGTAGCCGCGGCGGATCAGGCGCTATACCGGGCCAAGGCCCGGGGCGGCGATGAGGTGGTGGTACTCGCCCGCCAGGGCTCGGGCGCGGAGCCCGTGGTCCTCCCCGACCAGGAGTTGGACAGCGGCGACGAAGGGAACGGCGAGCTGGTCCTGGTGGTGGATGACGACCCGGCGGTACTCCGCACCCTGAGCCGCGGTCTCATGCGCCGACGCTATCAGCCCATCGAGGCGGACAGCCCGGTCAAGGCGCTCCAGATCGTCCGCGGACTCGACGAACCGGTGGACCTGGTGATCTCCGACGTGGTGATGCCCGAAATGAGCGGGTTCCGGCTCGTGGAAATGCTCCTGGAGATCCAGCCGGAGCTGCGGGCGCTGTACATCTCCGGCTACTCCCGGGACGAGGTCCGCTGGTCCGGCGTACCGGGCCGCGTCACGGCGTTCCTCCCGAAGCCGATCTCCCTCGACGCCCTTACGAGCGCCACTCGCCGCATCCTGGACTCGCCGGCTCCATCGGAGACCCGGGCCGTCGATCCGACTCCCGAGACGGAGGAAGACTCACAGCCGACCTCCGGCTCGCTCCTCGATCGGCTCGAGGCCAGCAGTGCGCGGCTCCAGGAGGCGCACGGCGAGCTGCTCCTGCGCCTCGCCTGGGCCGCCGAGTACCGGGATGACGTGACCGGCGCCCACGCAGAGCGCGTGGGCCGGCTGGCCGGGATGCTCGCCCGCGAGCTCGGACTGTCCGAAGACCAGACCGGCCGGATCGAGGTCGCCGCGCCGCTGCACGACCTGGGCAAGATCGCCGTCCCCGACTCCGTGCTCCGCAAGCCCGACCAGCTCACGCCCACCGAGCGCGAGATCATGACCCGGCACTGCGTGGTCGGCGCCGACCTCCTGGCCGGGAGCCGCCACCCCCTCGTGCAGACCGCCGAGATCATCGCCCGCTCCCACCACGAGCGCTGGGACGGCGATGGCTATCCCGACGGCCTCGCCGGCGCCGATATCCCCCTCGCGGCCCGCATCACCGCCGTGGCCGACGCCTTCGACAGCCTCACCGACACCCGCCCCTACCGCCCCGCCGTGCCCCATCACGAGGCCGTCGCCCTCATCGAGGAGGACCGCGGCAAGCACTTCGACCCCGACGTGGTCGACGCCCTCCTCCGCCTCGACGAGACCGGCGCGCTCACGTCGATCCAGAAGGCCGTCCAGGCCGGGGAGTGGAAGGGCCACGCCGCCGCGGCGCACGCAGCGGGGACCGAAGCCTGAAAAGAGACCGCCGAGTCGGATCCTCCCACCCGATACCACCAGGGATCAGACCGCCGCCAGCACCTCCTGCTCGATCCGGACCGCCACCTCCGAGCCCGTCACCAGCGTATTGTGCGCCGGGCAGCTCTTCGCCACACGCTCCAGCAGCGGCGCGTACTCCTCCGGGATCTCCTCCTGGAGCAACACTCGCACGTCGAACCGCCCGATCCGGCTCGGATTGCGCGCCCCCAGCTGCTCCACTTCCACCCGCATCCCCTCGTACGGCAGTCCCCGGCTGTGCAGGAACTGCTGGACGTACAACGCCACGCATGTGCCCACGGACGCCCCCAGCAGCTCCAGCGGCATCGGCCCCTCGTCGTTCCCCGCCTTGCCCGGCTGGTCCACGATCAGCGTGTGGCCCCGGATATCCGTCGCGAACTTCAGCCCACCCTCGTGGGTCACCACCATCGGCTTCGCCATCCTCGTCCCCTTTGTATAACTGAGTGATTATATAGTCTGAGGACAAGTTAGCGGGTTCCGGGTACCATGTACAAGGGGGCCTGGGCCAGTGCGGCCTACTGGTACTGGATGTAGACGGGTGCGGGGTCGAGCTCGAGGATCTCGGCGGGAGTCAGGAGGACGGAGCCGTTCCGGCGGTCGTTGCGGAAGAAGAGCTTGAAGCCGGTGAACTGGTCAGACTCCGGCGCCACGATGTCCCGGTAGGCGGCGCGTTTCTGGGGCGGGGAGCCCCAGCCGTCCATGTTGATCACCACCTGGACGCGGGGATCGCGACGGATCTCCCGGGCCCCCCGGACCATGGCCGTGGTGAAGCGGTGGACCACGAGCACCTTGGGCGGCAGGTGGTGGCGCTCCACGAGGTCAGCCAGGTAGTCGATGGCCCAGTTGATGTCTTCAGCGGTGAGAGACCCGATCTGCTGGCCCGGGACGGCGCCGGCCGGCATGGCCCACTCCGGGTCCAGCGCCAGGTGAACGTCGGGGCGGCGGAGCCACGGTTCCAGCGGCTCCACTTCGGCGGGCACCGTACTGCGCCCGGGCTGGACATCCAGGAAGAGGAGCGCGTCCCGGCGCGCCGCCCACTCCGCCACGTCCTCGATGCGGCGTTCGGGCATCCGGAGGCGGTACAGGCTGTCCCGCCCGGGATCGCCCGTGGCCATGACCGCGATCATCTGGAGCGCCGCATTCACCGGCGTCCCGGGGTCGGCCGCCCGCCACGCCTCCACTTCCGCGTCGAGCCGGTCCAGCATCTCGTCGGGAGGCAGCTCGCCCAGGATCCCCATGTGCTCCGATGCCGGGTTGCCGTAGAACGCCACGATCCGCGTGGTCGGCAGGAGCGCCCCCGGGAGGATCGGTACCGGGAGCGGCGCCGGCGGCTCCATCGCGGAGGGCGGCTCCGCCGGATCCATCACCGCGTCCGCGCTATCCGGCACCGCCAGCTCTTCACTCTCCCCAGCCTCGCCAGACTCCCCTTCGGCCCCCCGGTCCTGTTCCGTCCCGGCGGTGCCCTCACCCTCCCCCACCATCTCGCCCCCACGGGCTGCCGTCTCGCCTTCACCAGACGGCGCACCGGCGACCGTGTCCACCGCCGTGTCCGGCCGGACCGCCGGCTCCGGCGCGCCGGGCGAGGCGCCGCCGCTGCACGCGGTAGCAGCCACGACGAGGAACGGCAGGAGCGCTGCCAGGGGATGGGTCGTGCGTCGCGGTGATTTCATCGCGCCCAAAGCTCGCGGCAGTCGGTCCTGGCGGCAACCCGCAGCGGCGCGGCCCACACCGGCCTGCCCGGATGGTCGGGACCGGAATCGCACTGGCCAGAGAAACGATGGACGGGAGGCTGCGGCATGATCGTGAAGCGCTTTTACGACGGGAAGCTGGCGCAGGCCAGCTACCTGATCGGGTGCGCCGGTTCGGGCGATGCGCTGGTGGTGGACCCGAACCGGGATATCGACCGGTACGTGGAGGCGGCTGAGGCCGAGGGGCTCCGGATCCGCCACGTCACGGAGACCCATATCCATGCCGACTTCGTGTCGGGCAGCCGGGAGCTGGCCCACCACACGGGCGCGCGGCTCTACCTGTCCGGTGAGGGCGGCGAGGCGTGGCGGTACGGATTCGCCGAAGCGGAGGGTGCGGTCCTGCTCCGGGACGGCGACACGTTCGCTGTGGGCAACGTGCGGATCCGGACGGTCCACACGCCGGGGCACACGCCGGAGCACCTGTCGTTCCTGGTGACCGACCGGGCCGCGGCCGACGAGCCCATGGCGGCGCTCACCGGCGACGGACCGCGGGTGCTGGGCGAGCGGGCCGACCCGGTGGTCCTGGCGGATGAGCGGCTGGCCGGGGTGCTGGCCACCGGCGCCACGGTGATCGACACGCGGCCGGCCGACGACTACGCCGCGGGCCACGTTCCCGGGACGCTCAACCTCCCCGTCGACCGGTCGTTCAACACCTGGGCCGGATGGCTGGTGGACTACGACGAGGACTTCAACCTCCTCGGCGACGAGGCCACGGTCTCGGAAGCCGTCCGGGACCTGGCGATGGTCGGGCTCGACCGGGTGGCCGGCGCGTTCCGGCCGGAGGCCGTCCGGGCGTGGTCCGGGGCCCATGCGGGGCTGAGCACCACGGAGATCGTCTCCACCGCCACGGTGGCGGAAATGTGGGAGAACCCCGAGGTTACAGTGTTGGATATCCGCGGCGAGGCCGAGTGGCGGACCGCCCGGATCCCCGGCGCGCTACATATCCCGCTGGGGTACCTGCCGGACCGGATGGACGAGGTGGCCGGGCCGGTGGTGGTCCACTGCGAGTCCGGGAGCCGGAGCGCCATCGCCGCGAGCCTGCTGAAAGCCCTGGGCGTGGATGACGTCGTCGACTACCGGGGCGGGATGCAGGCCTGGCAGGAAGCGGGGCTGCCGTTGGAACGGAGCGCGCGGCGGCGGCCCGCGGATGCCAGCCCGGTCGAGCCGGTGCCGGCCGGGGAGCCGTTGGCGGCATGATGCACGCCATGCTGGAGGTGTTGATGGGCACAGACGCAGACCGACCGCTCTCCCCCGAGCTGATGGAGCTGGTGGCCGAGCGCTTCAAGGCACTGGGCGAGCCTGCCCGCCTGCAGATCCTGCAGGCGCTGCGGGCCGGAGAGCAGACGGTATCCGAGCTGGTGGACGCCACCGGCCTAGGCCAGGCCAACGTCTCGAAACACCTCCAGCTGCTCCACGGCCTCGGCTTCGTCGAGCGCCGCAAGGAGGGGCTCTACGTCTACTACCGGCTCGCCGGCGAGGACATCTTCCGGATGTGCGACCTGATGTGCGGAAGGATCGAGGACGAGGCGGCGCGCACACGGGAGCTGCTGGAAGGGCGCTGACGCAGAACGGAGGCACCCCTTCAGGGCGCGACCGGGGGATCGATTCGAGGCGGGGCTGTCTTCACGGCGGCCCCGCCGTCTTCATCGCGAAGACCGTCGTGCCGATCCCGAACTCCAGTCCCCCGGTCCGGAGGCCGCCGGGAAGCCGGCAGCACCACCGCGCATCCGAACCCGCCCGGCTCATCCCCCAGTCGCGCGAATGCCGCCGCGAGCGTTCAGCCCACCCTGATCCTTCGGGTCGCGGCTACCGGTCCGCCAGCGCTCCACTCAGGCATTCGCGCCACTCGGCCTCCGCCTTGATGCGCTGGAGCGCCCGGCGGACGATGACGTCGTTGCCAGGCGCGATCACCTTCCAGTAGCGGACGAACTGGCGCCGGGCCTCGTCATCGGTGGCCTCGACGCGGGCCTCGTAGTGGAGAACCGACTGGTCATAGCCGATCTTCTCGGCCCGCGACGAGACGGCCAGCTTCAGGTAGCCGGGCTCTTCGAAAGACGTGAAGTCTTCGGGCGCCACCTCCCTGGCGCCGTAGCCGCGGCGCCAGAACTTCCCGATGGCGCCCAGGACCAGCTCCTTCCCCTCTTCCTCGCCGAGCTTGATCCAGCCCGGCCCCACATCGGGGATGTTCGAGAACGACACGTTTTCGAGCGTGGGCCGCTCGCCCCCGAGTTTCCGGGCCAGGCGGTTCGGGAGGTCCCGGACCGCGAAGAGCGTGTTGATCACGGGGTCCTTGAGGTCGGCCCCCTTGATGGCCGCAATGACCTCCTCGGGTACGGCCTCGACCTCGAGGTCCCGCGTCTCCTGGAAGTCGGGGTCGGGGATGAAACGATCAATCAGCTTGTCCATGGACTCCTCTCCGGTCCGAGCTCGCGCGCTCACGAGTTCAATCCACTGCATGTACGATGCCGTCCGTGTGCCCGTGCGCCTAGTGGGAAACCCCGACACGGTCCCGGGCGTACCGCTCCGGCGTGGCCGCCAGGAGGATCAGCGTGGTCGCCACCGCCGAGCTCAGGCACCAGGCGCAGCTCGCGCCGATGACGAACGGCTCGAGGAACGTCAGGTAAATCGAGAACCCGGTGGCGCCCAGCGCCATCCACCAGACGGCCGTCCGGGCCATCGGCGCCCAGGGGCCCACCAGCCGGCCCACCGACCAGACGGCCAGCAGCACCGCGTACCCGAGCACCCCCAGGACCCCTACCGGCACTCCGAGGATGCTGGCGTACGGGCTCTGCTGCACCACGTTGCAGTTCCCCACCGGCCCGCACACCGCCTCGGCGCCCGTTACCTCCACGAACGCCAGATACGCCGCCACGCTCATCCCCAACAATGACAGGAGCGGGATCGCCCACGGCGGGGGCGGCGAGATCCGGATTCCGCCCACCAGGTCGGCGGTGACCAGCCCGAGCGCCACCAGCATCAGGATCAGCACCGCGATGGCGAGCCCGTTCCCCGCCGGGTCGAGCATCAGCCGGTCCCGGATCGGCAGCTCGTGGACCAGCGCCATCCGACCCTCCGGGTCGATGGCCTCGGCCAGCGCCGCATCGATGTCGTCGGCGGGCGAGGCCACCTCGGACGGCGCCGAATCCGCATCCAAGCCGGCGGCCCCCGCGACCGGCGTCCGGGAGACTTCCGGCGCCGCCGACTCCGCCGGAGCCCCGGCCGGGTCCGGGGACGCAGCCATGTCCGTCGGGTCGGCCGGTTCAGCGGGCGCGGCAACGTCGGCTGGCTCCGGGGTCGACTCCGGCTCCGGGGTCGACTCCGGCTCCGAGGTCGACTCCGGCTCCGGCGTCTCCGGCGCGGCGTCGGTCGGGTCGGCGGATGAATCCGCGATGACGTCATCGCGAGCGAGGTCCGCACCGGCAGCTTCCTCTTGTCCTGCCACCTCCGGTGCGGGCTGCTCGGGTGGTGACGCGATGGCCACATCCTCCTGGGCGATGAGCCCCTGGGCGGCGAGGGCACGGCGGATCAGCGGCACGGGCGGCCAGTCGAGCCCGTCGGCGGCGAGGGCCGTATCGACGATCCCGGGCAGGAGGTTGGGGATCTCCCAGCCGCCCACCAGCACCCGGTCGCCGACCACCAGGGTCGGGACCCCGACCCGCTCCCGGGGCAGGGCGAAGGTCTCGATGGTGGCGAGGTAGAGCTGCTGGCCGCCGCTAGTGGCGGTGTTGATGGTGACGATCTCGAGGGCCGACCCGTAGCGGGCGAGAATCTCCGGGAGCGTCTCCGTCATCACGTCCCGGCAATGGGGACAGGTCGGCGAATAGAAGAGCACCCCGTGGACGGTCGGCCCGGCCGCTGCCTCCTGCGCCCCCGTCGTCGTCGGGGCCAGCAGCCCCAGGATCAAAACCCACCACACCAGGCTTCGCGCCATATTGCCTCCTCGCCGGGCCGTGGGCTCGGCGACCGTGTTCTTCGGGCTGGGGCCGACCCAAACATATCGCCGATGGCCGCTTCGTTCCATTCGGCGCCACGGGTTGACGGGTCGGCCCCGGTCCGGGAGAATGGGGCAGGGTCATTCCATTCGAGAGGAGCGAGGGGATATGGAGACGGACCGGTATCTCGAAGAGACCGAGCGGTACAGCGCGAAAAACTACCACCCGCTGCCGGTGGTGCTGACGAAGGGCGAGGGGATCTGGGTATGGGACGTGGAGGGGAACAGGTACCTCGACATGCTCTCGGCCTACTCGGCGGTGAACCAGGGGCACGCGCACCCGAAAATCGTTCGGGCACTCATCGACCAGGCGGAGCGGCTCCCGCTCACGTCCCGGGCCTTCCACAATGACAAGATGGGGCCGTTCCTCAAGCGGCTGTGCGAGCTGAGCGGGTTCGACCAGGCGCTCCCCATGAACACGGGCGCCGAGGCCGTCGAGACGGCCATCAAGGCCATCCGGAAGTGGGGCTACCAGGTCAAGGGCGTGCCGGCCGACCAGGCCGAGATCATCGTCTTCGAGGGCAACTTCCACGGCCGCACCACCACCGTGATCAGCTTCTCCTCCGAAGATCTCTACAAGGAGGGCTTCGGCCCGCTCACGCCCGGCTTCACGATCCTGCCCTACGGAGACATCGACGCGGTGCGAGAGGCCATGAACCCGAACGTGGTCGGGATCCTGGTCGAGCCGATCCAGGGCGAGGCCGGCGTGGTGGTCCCGCCCGAGGGCTTCATGAAGGGCCTCCGGGACCTCTGCGACGAGCACAACGCAGCCCTCATGGCCGATGAGATCCAGACCGGGCTCGGCCGCACCGGCCGGCTCTTCGCCTATGAATGGGACGACGTCCGGCCCGACGTCCTCATCGTCGGGAAGGCCCTCGGCGGCGGCGTCTACCCCGTTTCCGCCGTCCTTGCCGACCGGGAGATCATGGACGTCTTCACCCCGGGCACCCACGGCTCCACCTTCGGCGGCAACCCCACGGGCGCCGCCGTGGGGCTCGCGGCGCTGGACGTGATCATGGAGGAGAAGCTCCATGAGCGGGCGGCCGAACTCGGCGAGTGGTTCATGGACGAGCTCCGGCAGATCGAGTCGCCCGTGGTCGACCACATCCGGGGGCGCGGCCTCATGGTGGGCGTGGTCCTCAACACGCTGGCCCGCCCGTACTGCGAAGCGCTCAAGAAGAAGGGCATGCTCGCCAAGGAGACCCACGAGAACGTGGTCCGCTTCGCGCCGCCCCTCGTGATCGAGAAGGCCGAGCTCGAGGCCGTCCTCGACGATATCCGCGAGGTGCTCGCCCACGAGCCCGCCGAGCTGGCCGCCATGGCCTGACCCCGGCGATCCTGGGCGGCGGGGTAGCCCGGCGCTCCCACCCGGCGACGACGAGCCCGCGGGCCGCTCCGGCGGTCCCGCGGGCTTCGTCGTGTGGGGAAATCCCTGAAAATCTTCACGGGCTCCGAAATCGCCGCTCCAGACGGTGGCTTCCGGCGCCGCCCCTGTTACATTGGCCCCGGACTCGTAACGGTACCATCACGCCAACGTAACGGATACGCGATGGAACGCGGGCCGAAAATGGCGCCGGAGTACCGCACGTGGACGGAGCATCCGGCCGTGCGTGCGGCCGTCGTGATCGGGCTGCTCTACATCTTCCTGGTGGGCGTGAACGGGCTGGGGAGCGGGTTCAAGCTCCTGAGCCGCGGCTTCGTGGACAACTTCTTCACCGCCACGGAGAATCCGTTCCTGGCGCTGATGGTGGGGATCCTGGCCACCACGCTGGTCCAGAGCTCGTCGGTGACCACGTCGCTGATCGTGGGGCTGGTGGCGGCGCCGGAGAACCCGCTCCCGGTGGTGAACGCGATCCCCATGATCATGGGCGCGAACATCGGGACCACGGTGACGAACACCATCGCGTCGATGGCGCACATCGGGTGGAAGGAGGAGTTCCGGCGGGCGTTCGCCGTGGCCACCTGCCACGACTGGTTCAACTACCTGGCGGTGCTGCTCCTGCTCCCGCTGGAGCTGCTGACGGGGTTCCTGAGCACGAGTGCCCACGCGCTGGCGGACCTGCTCGGCGGACTCGGCGGTGCCCAGTACGAGAGCCCGATCAAGGGAGCGATCAAGGCGGGGAGCGCACCGATCCAGCACGCCATCGAGGCCGTGGCGCCCACGCAGGGGTGGGCGGCCACGATCTTCATCCTGGTCAGCGGGCTGCTGATCTACGTGGCGCTGGTGACCATCGTGAAGGTGATGCGGGCGAGCATGCACTCCCGTGTGGAGCGCCTGGTGACGCAGGCGTTCGAGAACAACGCGGTCATCGCCATGGTGGTGGGCGTCATCGCCACGGTGATGGTCCAGTCGAGCTCCATCACCACCTCACTGCTGGTTCCGCTGGCTGGCGCGGGCGTGCTCACGCTGCACCAGGCGTTCCCCATCACGCTGGGCGCGAACATCGGGACCACGATCACGGCGCTGCTGGCGGCGCTGGCCGCCACCGGCGAGCACGCCGCCGCCGGGTTGACCATTGCGCTGCTGCACCTGCTCTTCAACCTGAGCGGGATCCTGCTGATCTACCCGTGGGAGCGGGTACGCAACATCCCGCTGCGGGCGGCTCAGCTGCTGGCCGACATCGCCACGCGCTCGAAGCTTCTCGCCATCGGCTATGTGCTGATACTTTTCTACGGGATCCCCGCGATGTTCGCCATCCTGGGCCAC
>CAZSBL010000029.1:25328-28126 GCA_964605205.1 uncultured Gemmatimonadaceae bacterium | reverse complement strand
GAAGTGCCGGTCAGCCAGATGCGGAAGAGCATCGCGAAGCGGCTGGTCCAGAGCCTGAGCCCGATCCCGACGTTCTACCTGACCCGGGACGTGGACATGAGCCGGATGATGGCGGCCCGGGCGCGGATGAACGCCCGGTTGGAGGAGCGGGGGCTCAAGGTCTCCGTGAACGACCTGATCATCAAGGCCGTGGCGCTGGCGCTCAAGCGGCACCCCGAGGTCAACGCCCAGTGGCACGAAGACCACATCAAGCGGTTCCACAAGGTGGACATCGGCGTGGCCGTGGCCGTGGAGGACGGGCTCATCACGCCGGTGATCCGGGGCGCCGCCCGGAAGGGCGCCGCCCGGATCGGCCAGGAGGTCCGCGAGCTCGCCGGCCGGGCCCGGGAGAAGAAGCTGCAGCCTGAGGAATACACGGGCGCCACCTTCAGCATCTCGAACCTCGGCATGTTCGGGATCGAGGAGTTCACCGCCATCATCAACCCGCCCGAGGCCGGGATCCTGGCCGTCGGTAAGGTGGAGGACCGCGTGGTGGTCGAAGACGGTGAGGGCGTGATCATGCCCCGGATGAAGATCACCATGAGCTGCGATCACCGGGTGATCGACGGGGCCACCGGCGCCCGGTTCCTGCAGACGCTGACGGAGCTGCTCGAGGAGCCGGCGCTGGCGCTGGCGTAGGCGGCGGCTGGAACGCTGTCCCATAGCGCTATTGCCCTCGCCGGCGAGGCGAGGCTATCCTCGCCGTAGAGGCTTTTGAATGGAACGCGGGAGGCGCTATGGCGGCCAGTGAGAAGCGGGTCCAGGAGTACCTGACCATGGAGCAGTTCCGGGCCATGGATGAGTCGGACGAGTGGCTCTACGAGCTGGACGACGGGCTGCTGGTCCGGGAGCCCCGGCCGAAGCGCCCCCACGGCACGGCGCTGTCGCTTCTGGCGCACGCGCTCACCGGATACGCGCTGGAGCACGGCGGGATCGTGGTGACCGAGACCGGGGTGATCCTCGAAGAAGACCCGCCGAGGGTGTACGGGCCCGACCTGGCGTATTACCGGGAAGACCCGGCGCCGTACGGCGAGCGCGACGGCTGGATCACCAGGGCGCCGGATGTTGCCGTCGAGGTCATCTCACCGTCCAACCGCGCCGGGGAGATGCGGCGCAAGATCCGGAAGTACTTCGAGTCGGGGGCCGGGGAGGTGTGGGTGGTGTACCCGTCGTCGCGGAGCGTCGAGATCCATCTCGGGACCGGCGAGATCCGGGCGCTTCGCGGGAATGAGGCTATCATCAGCGACACCCTGCCCGGGTTCGAGCTGCCGGTCTCCGGGATCTTCCGGTTCTGAGCGGGGCCGGGCCGGCGTGGTGCGCACCTCGCCGCCGGCCGCGATGTCGGTGCTTCCCTACCCGACCGGCTCCAGCCGGATGATCCCCGGCTCTCCGCCACTGTCCCGGTCGATGGCCACGTAGATGTAGCCGTCGGGCCCCTGCTCGATGGCCCGGACCCGCCCGTAGTCCTCGAGCAGCGTCTCCTCCGCGGCGACGTCACGGCCGTCCATCTCCAGGCGCGCGATCTGCTGTCCGGCGAGGCCACCCACGAAGAGGCTGCCGCGCCACTCCGGGAAGCGGTCGCCCGTGTAGATCATGTGCCCGGACGTGGCGATGGACGGGACCCAGTAGTGGACGGGCTGCTCCATCCCCGCCCGGTGCGTGGTGTCGTGGATCGCCGAGCCGGAGCCGTAGTTCACGCCGTAGCCGATCACCGGCCAGCCGTAGTTCAGCCCCGGCTCGATGAGATTCAGCTCGTCGCCGCCCTGGGGTCCGTGCTCGTTCGCCCACAGGTCGCCGGTCTCCGGGTGGATGCCCATCCCCTGGATGTTGCGGTGCCCGTAGCTCCAGATCTCGGGGAGCGCGCCGGGCTCATCGACGAACGGGTTGTCGGCCGGGACGCTGCCGTCGTCGTTGAGTCGGATCACCACGCCGTGGTGGTCGGACAGGTCCTGGGCGGGGTGGCTCTCGAGGTCACCCCGGGGCGGCACCTGCCGGTCGCCCACGGAGATGAAGACATGGCCCTGGCCGTCGAACGCGATCCGGGAGCCGTAGTGCCCGCGGCCCCGGGACTCGGCCACGAACAGCTCTTCCACGTCCGTGAGCCGGTCACCCTCGAAGGTGCCCCGGATCAGCGCCGTGGTGGACTCGCCATCCGCCAGCGGCTTCGAGTAGGTCAGGTAGAGCAGGCGGTTGGACGCGAAGTCCGGGTGCAGCGCGATGTCCAGGAGCCCGCCCTGGCCCCGGGCGTGGACCTCGGGCACGCCGGGGACCGGATCCGGGAGCAGCCGGCCGTCGCGGATGATCCGGAGCCGGCCGTCCCGCTCGGTGACCAGCAGGTCGCCGCTCGGCAGGAACGCCATGCCCCACGGATGGACCAGCCCGTCGGCCACGGGGGCCACACGGTAGCCGTGATCGGCGGCGAGGTCCGGGTCGAACTGGGCGCATGCAGGTGCCGTCACCATCGCCAGCGTGACCATGACGGCGGTGGCCAGTGCGGGAAGCCGTGCGGGGGTAGCTCTACGGGGCATGGGTGTCCTCGCGGGTCGGGGGTCCATTACTGCGAACGATCTCGTCGCCGCTCCGAGTGCACAACTCGGGCCAGCGATCCGCTGCGGACGCTGGATGCGCTGCACCTGGCCTCCGGATGGCGGACGCCGCGGATGCCATGGGCGTTTCGCTGTACCCGGGTCTCTGAAGATCGTCCGGGCCCGCTACCCCATCAGGATGGCCGCGCCCCAAACGGCGGCGGGTACGAGGGC
>CAZSBL010000029.1:0-25228 GCA_964605205.1 uncultured Gemmatimonadaceae bacterium | reverse complement strand
CGGCGGCGGGTACGAGGGCCACGGCCACGGCGGCGCCCGCCACGATGGCCAGTGGCGCCACGAGTCCGTCCCACCACGGCCAGCCCAGCACCCAGAGGCCGGCGCCGACGTGGAGGAGGTCGCGGGCGTGGGCGGCCGACAGCCCGAGCCGGTGGGCGAGGACGGTGATGCCCACGCCACCGGCCAGGACGGCGAGCCACAGAACCGCCATCGTCAGGTCGCTCATGGCCATGAAGATCCCCGGGGCGCATCGAGGGAGAAACGCACCTCGGGGAAGCTAGAGGTCGCCCGCTAGAAGTCCAGCCAGTAGTTGAATTTGATGGCCAGGACGTTGCTGCCGGCGGCGTCGAGGAGCCCGTCGAGGTCGTCCATGACCCGGAGCTGGCCGGTGGGATCGACGCGGTTCCGCCCCTGGCTCCAGACCACGAAGAGGGTTGAGCCCGGGCGGTACTCCCACCGGAGCACCAGGTTCGAGCGCAGCTCCTTGAAGCTGAAGCTCGGCTCCCGGAACGAGTAGTCGGTGGCCCCGTCGCCGTCCCGGTCCACCTCCCAGGTACCCCAGCCGCCGTCGCTGGCCACGTAGGTCAGCTCCTGGTCGGTGTAGCTGTGGAACCGGTCGGCGAAGGCGTCGGCCCGTGGGTTCGTCACTTCCCGGAAGCCCTGGTAGTGCCCGGCACTGACGAACGGCTGCGCGTAGAGCTGGAGCGAGAGGGTGGGCGTGAAGGTGTAGCTGAGCCGGGTGGTCAGCGACACCGTCCGCTGGTGGATCGGCGCGAAGATGTAGTGCCGTTCTCCGCCAGCGTCATCGGTCTGGGCCACGTACTGCCATTCGCTCTGCCGCTCGTTGAACGACGGGCCCGCCGTGAGGTCGAGCCGGCCCGATGGCCGCCAGGTCAGGTTCACGCCGCCGTTGCGGGCCCAGCCGGCGCCCTCGTCATCCACCGACCAGAAGCTCCACACGTTGAGGCGGACCGGCTTCCGGGAGTCGGTGTTCAGCCACACGTTCGCCCGCCACGCCCCCGGCCGCCGGATCGCCGGGCCGCCCCGGAGCGCGCCGTTGGAGGTGCCCGCGAAGGCGCGACTGCTCCAGAAGCCGAAGTTCCAGTCGTTCCGCAGCTCCGCGCCGCCGAAGAGGTTGATCTGCCTGTGGAGGCTCCGCCCGCCGAAGTCCCAAGACGCCGACGGGTTCAGCCCCAGGCGCCAGTTCCGGAACGGCCCCATGGGCTCGAATCGGTGGTAGCGGATGTTGCCGTAGACTATGGCCAGGTCCGCGTCGGTCTGGAACCCGGCGTCGTTCAGCTCGAGGCCCGGGGAGCGGAAGGTGCCGCCGGCGCCGCCGCGCCAGTTCCCGGCCACCTTCCACAGATTCAGCGTGCCGCCGTAGCCGGCCAACGAGGTGGCTGCGGGGTGGTAGGAAACGTGCTCCGCGTCGGGGCGCTGGAAGTAGCGGAGCGAGCTGCGTTGCAGCCGCTGGATCGCCGTGGTGTCACCGGCCACGTAGCTGCCGGCGAACCACCCGCTCAGATTCCACGTGTCGTTGGCGAACCGGTGGCGGAAGTCCGCGCCGCCGGAGTACGCCTGATCCGTGAGGAAGGCCAGCCCCGGGTTCCCGTCGAGACTCCGGTGCGTGCCGGTGCCCATGAAGCCCAGGGCGCTACGGCCCTCCCGGAAGTCCTTGGAGGCCCGGACCACGCTGTAGTTGGTGAACGGCTCCACGGCGTACTCCTGGATTCCGCTCCCGTCGGTCATGACCTGCCCGGTCTCTTCCGCGGTCATGGCGTCGAGCACGCCGATGGACCAGCCGCCGGCGGTCCGGCCGCTCAGCTTGGCCGCGCCCAGGATGGTGGTCTGGCCCGGCGCATCGGAATACGAGCCCAGCCCGCCCAGCCCGCGCTGGGGCGCCCGGCCGATCCGGCGGGTGTAGAACAGCCCTTCCCCCGAGTTGTCGTTGAACCCGATGTTGAAGCCGAAGATGTTCGACCCCTCCACGAAGAACGGGCGCTTCTCCGGGAAGAACGTCTCCTGGGCGGTCAGGTTCACCACGCTCGGGTCCGCCTCCACCTGCCCGAAGTCCGGGTTGATGGTGGCTGACAGCGTCAGGTCCGACGTGATCCCGTACGCCAGGTCCGCGCCGAAATTCAGCGTTCCGCCCCGCCCGCTCTCGCTCTCGAACGGGCTCCCGGACGTGGGCATCTGGCTCCCCTGCGCCACCACGTACGGCAGCGCTTCCAGGCGACGGCGCGGCTCCAGCTCCCGGATCCCCCGGAGCTCACCGGCGGCGCTCACGAACCCGGCCACGTCCGGCAGGATCGGCGACCACCAGCTCCACTCGTTCAGTCGCGCGATCTCTCGACCGAAGTTGATCCCCCACACCGTGCCGCTGCCATCGGTGGCGCTGAACCGGAGCTGGGAGAGCGGGATCCGGAACTCGGCCACCCAGCCGTCCTCGTCCACGGTCGTGGCCGCCTCCCACACGCCGTCCCAGTTCACGTCCTCGTTGAAGTCATTGTAGTGCAGCACGTCCTTCTGCACGCCCCGTGGGTTCACGCTGAACCGGAACGCCGTACGCCGGTCGTGATAGCTGTCGATCATCACGTGCGCCCAGTCACTGTAGATCCCCGACGCATCACGCCGCCCCAGCTGCGTCCCGATCTCCTCAGGGTCCGGGTCCCGGAGCCGCATCGCCACGTACACGGCCTCATCGTCATACACCAGGCGGACCTCGGTGGCGTACGTCGCCGCCTGGCCGGGATCCGGCCGCATCTGCGTGAAGCCCGTGGTGACCGGGGCGCTTGCCCACGCCGCGTCGTCGAGCCGGCCGTCCAGCTCCGGCGGTGACGATGTCCGCACCGCCACCAGCGTCGAGCCGGCCCGGGGGCCCGGGTCGTCCGTGGGGCCCTGGGGCTCCGTCTCGCCGGAGACGGGGCTGGCCGCCAGGAGGGCCGCGGCCAGGATCAGGAGCGCTGGGCGTCTCATGGTGTGTCTTCCTTTCCAGTTCACGAAAGCCGTAGTAGGGGCCGTGCGGTCCGTTGGATAGGCGGTGAGACGAAAGGGTTGCGTTCCCCGGGAAGCGCGCTGGCACGACGTTGGCAGCCCTGGGGGAAGCGTCGTAAGTTCGACGCTGGAACGGACAACCAACCGGCGAGGTGTGGCGTGGCGGACAAGTACGATGTGGTAGTGATCGGCGGCGGCCCGGGCGGCTACGTGGCGGCCATCAAGGCGGCGCAGCTGGGGATGAAGGTGGCGTGCGTGGAGGCCCAGAAGCTGGGTGGCGTGTGCAACAACTGGGGGTGCATCCCCACGAAGGCGATGCTGGAGGCCGCGAAGTACGCGAAGAAGACCGGCGAGCTGGCCGACTTCGGCGTCGAGGTCGGCGATGTGAAGCTGGACCTGGGCAAGGCGGCGAAGCGGGCCGGGAACGTGGCGGACCAGGGGAAGAAGGGGACGGAGTACCTCTTCAAGAAGAACAACGTCGACCATATCCGGGGCTGGGGCCGGATCGCCGGGAAGGGCAAGGTCGAGGTCGTGACCGGGAAGAACGCCGGCCACGGAGACGAGGAGCCCGAGGGTGGGGAGGAGAAGACGCTGGAGACGAAGAACATCATCGTCGCCACCGGGTCGCGCCCCAAGTCACTCCCGATGCTGGAGATCGACGGAGACCGGGTCTGGAACAGCGACCACGCCGTCTACGCCGAGTCGGCGCCCAAGTCCATCGCCATCATCGGCGCCGGCGCCATCGGGATGGAGTTCGCCGACGTGTTCGCCAGCTTCGGCTCCGAGGTGACCATCATCGAGGCGCTGGAGCGGGTGCTGCCCATGGAGGACGAGGAGTCCTCGAAGGCGGTGGCCCGGGCGTACAAGAAGCGGAAGATGAAGCTGATGGAGGGCGCCAGCCTCGAGGACGCCGAGGTCCTGAAGACCAAGGTCAAGCTGCACGTCGACACCGGGAAGGACGAGCCGGAGCTGGTGGACGTGGAGCGGGTCCTGGTGGCCGTGGGCCGCGGCGCCATCACCGATGACATCGGCCTCGAGGACGCCGGCGTGGAGCTGGAGGACGGGTTCATCAAGATCGACGAGAAGATGCGCACCACCGCCGAGGGCATCTACGCCGTGGGCGACTGCGCCGGCCCGCCGCTCCTGGCCCACAAGGCCATGCACGAGGGGGTCGCCGCCGTGGAGCACATCGCCGGCGACGAGCACGCCGGCGTGGACTACGGCAACATCCCGGGCGTCACGTACTGCCACCCCGAGGTGGCGAGTTGCGGGCTGACCGAGCAGCAGGCCCGCGACGAGGGCCACGACATCGATGTCGGCAAGTTCCCCTTCAGCGCCAACGGCCGGGCCCGGACCGCCGGCGAGACCGACGGCCACGTGAAGATCATCCGGGACAGGAAGTACGGCGAGGTGCTGGGGGCGCATATCGTGGGGGCCCACGCCAGCGAGCTGATCGGCGAGTTCATCGTCGGCCGGCACCTGGAGACCACGGCCGAGGAGATGGACCGGGCCATCCACCCGCACCCCACGCTGTCGGAGGCCATCGCCGAGGCGGCGCTGGCGTCACTGGGACACGCGCTGCATATCTAGGGGAGCGGCGCCCCCGGGGCCGCGCACCATCGACCCGAACGGTCCGGCCGGCGCGCCAGCCGGCCGGGCGCACATCAGACCGGAGGAGTCATGACGCGAGCAGTGGCAGGCAGGTTCCGACCCCCCACGGCACTGGCCGCGCTACTGCTCCTGGCCATGGGCGCTGGGGCGTGCGGCGATGATGACGACCCGACGGATGTCGACACCATCGATCTGGAAGAGGTAGTAGGCATCTACGACCCGACGGCGCTGGAGTTCGATCCCCAGGGATCGGCGCCGGCCGCGGACGTGCTGCCGCTGATCCAGGGTACGCAGCCCCAGCTGGTGATTTCCCAGACCGGGGTGTTCCAGATCGCCTTCCTCGACCCCGTCACGAATCTGATCGAGACGCCCGGTGGTTCGGTTGAGCCGACGGAGGCAGGGGTCCGGCTGGTCTTCTCCGAGCAGGCCGCGGCAGACCGACTGCTCCTGCCCCGGACCGTGGAGCTCGAGTGGGACGCCGCCGCCGGCATCCTCAGCTTCAGCGGCGCAGCCGAAGTATCGCGAACGCGGCTCCTCGAGCTCTTCCCGGACCTCTATGCCGACGAGCAGTTCTTCGACCCGACGCCCGGGTGGTTGGAGGTCACCTTCGAGCTGCGCTGATCGACTCTAGCCCACCTCGATGGTCCCCGGCTCGCCGGCCTCGATGGCGCCGACCAGGACCGCCGGCGGGCCCAGCTCTTCCACCAGCGCGTCGGCCGCGTCCGGCGGGAGCGCGATCAGCAGTCCACCGGAGGTCTGGGCATCGGCCAGGAGGGTCCGGAGCGCGTCGTCGGTGCTGCCCCAATCCACCGCGGCCGCCGTATCCTCGAGGTTCCGCTTCGTCCCGCCCGGAACGTGGCCCTTGTCTACGAGGGCGATGGCGCCCGGCAGGAGGGGCACGGCGTGGGCGTCGATCCGGGCGGCCACACCACTGCCCCGGGCCAGCTCGTGGAGGTGCCCGACCAGCCCGTAGCCGGTGACGTCGGTGGCGGCGTGGGCGCCGTGGCGAACCATGGCCTCGGCGGCGGCCCGGTTGAGGGTGGCCATGCTCTCGACGGCGGTCTCGATCACGCCGGGCGAGGCGTGGCCGGCCTTGATGGCGGTGGCGATGATTCCGGTGCCCAGCGCCTTGGTCAGGACCAGCGCGTCGCCGGGCTCGGCGGTGCTGTTCCGCACCAGAGCGTCCGGCGCCACCTCGCCTACCACGCAGAGCCCGTACTTCGGCTCCGGGTCGTCGATGGAGTGGCCGCCCAGCACCGTGGCGCCCGCCGCCTTCACCACCTCGCCGCCACCCCGTACGATCTCCTCCAGCAGCCCTTCGGACAGACGGTCCCGGGGGAACGCCACCAGGTTCAGCGCGAAGAGCGGCCGGGCGCCCATGGCGTAGACATCGGAGAGGGCGTTGGCCGCCGCGATCCGGCCGAAGTCGTACGGGTCGTCCACGATGGGCGTGAAGAAGTCCGCCGTCACGACCAGGGCGCGGTCACTGTCGAGACGATATACGGCGGCGTCGTCGGCGGTGGTGGCATCCACCATCACCGCCGGGTCATCCACCGGGATAAGGTGACGCAGCACGTGCGTCAGCTCGGCCGCGCCGAGCTTGCACGCTCAGCCGGCGCCGTGACTCAGTGCCGTAAGGCGAACGATCTCGTGACTGGACATGCCGGTATGGTACGACTACCGGGTCGCCGGGGACAACCGGGCGCCCCGGCTGCGCCGTCGGCGCGATGGGGGGCGAGCCGGGTTGGGGCTGGCTTCGCGGCGAAACCCTCGGCCTTCGTCGTGGGCTGCCGATGGGGGGACTGAGGGAGCCCGGACCTCGCGGTGGTCCGGCCGCCTTGCCAGCGCCATGGCGAACCAGCCGGCTCCGTTCCGGGCGCGAGCCACCTGTCGGCCGAGGGTGGTTGCGGAACGTGGCTGAGCCGCGAGGCTGCGAGTCCCGCCGAGCACGCGGGCCGGCGAAGCCGGACCGCCACGTTGCCCCTTTCGACGGCCCACCCATAGTTTGCCCCCTATGACTGTATCCCCCGCGGCAAAGCTCGCCGAACTGATTGCCCGCCCGGAGCCGGAGATCGATCTGGCGGCCGGCGCGCTGTACATCGCCGCGGAGGAGTATCCCCAGCTGCAGGTGGCGCCGTACCTCCGTCGTCTGGACCTGTTGGCGGAGCGGGTGAAGGACCGGCTGGGAGGCGAGACGGCGCCGATGGTGGTCCTCCAGGAGCTGTGCCACGTCCTGTACGAGGAGGAGGGGTTCCAGGGGAACGCGGAGGCCTATCACGACCCCAAGAACTCGTTCCTCAACGACGTCCTCGACCGCCGGCTCGGGATCCCGATCACCCTCGGGATCATCTACCTCGAGGTGGGCTGGCGGGCGGGACTCCCCCTGGAGGGGATCAACTTCCCGGGCCACTTCCTGCTCCGCTACGGCGGCGAGGTGGCGCGGCTGCTGATCGACCCGTTCGACGCCGGCCGGATCCGCTGGGAAGACGAGGCCCAGGACCTCCTCGACCGCGTCTACGGCGGGATGGTCCGGATGCGCCCGGAGTTCCTCCGGCCCGCCGACCGGTCCGACATCCTGGCCCGTGTCCTCACGAACCTGAAGGGGATCTACCTGAACGCCGGCGACGACACCCGGGCGCTGGCCGCCATCGACCGGATCCTCATGATCCGGCCCGGGGCCACCGTCGAGCTCCGGGACCGCGGCCTCCTGCTCGCCCGCGCCGGGCGGCGAGGCGAGGCGGTGTCCGACCTCGAGCGCTACCTGGAGCGCGTGCCCGCGGCCCCCGACGCCGAGCGGGTCCGGGCGCTGATCGAAGACCTCTCCAGCCCATGAACCCGCTGGTCGTCGAACGGTCCCGCGGCCTCCTCCACGCCACGGGCCGCGACCCCGTGAAGATGGTCCACGACATGCTCACGTCCGCCGTCCAGGGGCTGCCGCCCGGGCAGGCCACGTACGGGCTCTTCCTGACCGCCAGGGGCCGGATCGTGGCCGATGTCCGGGTCGTGCCGGAGAGCCCGGAAGGCACGGTCGCCGCTTCGGGCGCCGGCGGATCGGGCCCCACCGGTGCCCCGGGTGCCGCGGGTGCCGCGGGTGCGGGGCCCGCCGGCTCCGATGCCGGCCTCTGGATCGAGACCGACGCCGCGGCGCTGGAGCCGCTCCAGGCCCATCTGAAGAAGTTCGTCCCGCCGCTGTTCGCGAAGTTCGAGGACGTCTCGGACCGGTGGGCCGTGGTGGGCGTGTACGGAGAGGGTGCCAGCGAGGTGGCCGGCGCCGTAGTCGCCGAGCTGGGGGCGGCCGAGGCCGCCGCGGACGAGCGCAGGACCGGCGGCGAGGCCGGGGACGCCACCGCCGTGTCCCCCGACGCGTCCGAGGAGGCCGTGGTCCGGTTCGACGGCGGCTTCGCCGTGCACACCCTCCTCACCGGCGACGACGGGTGGGACTTCTTCGTCCCGGCGCCGGAGCGGGACCGGATGGTCGACTTGCTCCTGGAGGCCGGCGGCCGGCCCGGCGATCCGGCGGTGCTCGACGCGCTCCGGGTCGCGGCGGGCCGACCCCGGTACGGCCGGGAGCTGACCGGCGAGGTGTTCCCCATCGAGGCCGGGCTGACCGAGCGGGCCATCGATACCGAGAAGGGGTGCTACACCGGCCAGGAGGTGATCGTCCGGATCCTGCACCGGGGGCACGTGAACCGGCAGCTGCGGCGGCTCGAGTTCAGCGGCGCTGCGCCGGCGCCGGGCACGGAGCTCTTCGAGCCCGACGTGGAGAAGCCCCGGGGCGTGGTCACCTCGGTGGCCGAGAACGAGATCGGCGCCATCGGCCTCGGCTACGTGCGCCGGGAAGTGGAGCCGCCCGCCGAGCTGCAGGTGGGCGCGCAGGACGGCGACCCCGTGATCGTGACGGCGCTGGATGACTGACGTGGACCCGGGACCGCGGCCCGACGGGGTGCCGGGGGGCGACCCGGCTGCGTCGCTCACCGACGGTGCGGCAGCGTCGCCGGTGCGCGCCCACCGTCGCTTCCGCTTCGGCCCCGGCGCCGTGGTGGCCGCGGCGTTCATCGGCCCCGGCACCGTCACCACCGCCACGCTGGCCGGCGCCGGCTACGGCTACACGCTCCTCTGGGCGCTGACCTTCTCGCTCCTGGCCACGCTGGTGCTCCAGGAGATGGCGGCCCGGCTCGGGCTGGTCACCGGGGAGGGGCTGGGGGAGGCGGTCCGGCGACGCTTCACAAAGCCCGCCGCCCGGCTCCTGGCCGTGGCGCTGGTCATCGCCGCCATCGCCTTCGGCAACGCCGCCTACGAGACGGGTAACCTCCTGGGCGCCGCGCTGGGCGCCGAGGCCGTCTGGGGCGGGACCGCGAAGACGTGGGCCATCGCCGCCGGCGTGGTGGCGTACCTGCTGCTGCGGACCGGGAGCTACGCCGTCGTGGAGCGGGTCCTGATCGGGCTGGTCAGCCTCATGGCGCTGGCGTTCCTGGCCACCGCCATCGTGGTCCGGCCGCCCTTCGGCGCGATCCTGACCGGGCTGTTCGTGCCCCGGGTGCCCGACGCCGCCGGGATGCTGTACGTGGCCGGGCTGGTGGGCACTACCGTCGTCCCCTACAACCTCTTCCTGCACGCGTCGGCGGTCCGGGAGCGGTGGGACGGGCCGGAAGACCTGCCGGCGGCGAGGCTCGACCTCGGGATGAGCATCGTGGTGGGCGCGATCGTGAGCATGGCCATCGTGGCCACGTCGGCGGCCATGGCAACGGCGGCCGGCACCGACGGCATCGCCAACGCCGCCGATATGGCCGTCCAGCTGGAACCGCTGCTGGGCGCCTGGGCCCGGTACTTCTTCGCCGCCGGGCTCCTGGCCGCCGGGCTCACGTCCGCCATCACCGCGCCCCTCGCCGCCGCCTACGCCACCGCCGGCGCCCTGGGCTGGCCCCGGGACCTGAAGGACGTCCGGCTGCGCTGGGTCTGGATGGCGGTACTGGCCGCCGGGATCGTCTTCGCGGGCCTCGGCGTGCGCCCCGTCCCCGCGATCCTCTTCGCCCAGGTGGCCAACGGGATCCTCCTCCCCGCCATCGCCGCCTTCCTCCTCCTGGCCGCCAACGACAGGCGGTGGATGGGCGACAGGGTCAACGGCCCCATCGCGAACGTGGCCGGCGTGGTGGTCGTGATCGTGGCGCTGGGCCTCGGGATCCGGGCGCTCCTGGCCGCGCTGGGTTAGGGTACCAGGATCCCCTCCACGCCCAGCCGCGCGACCTCCTCGTTCACCGCCGGCACGTCCTGGTGCAGGACCGTCTCGATCCGGGCCCGCAGCGCCGACCACATGGCGTCCAGGTCCGCCTTCCGCTCCAGCATCCCGACGTTGGGTCGGCCCTCGGTGCTTCCGCCGCCGTAGCCGCCGCGGCTGTTCATCTGGTACATGAGCCGGCCGTAGTGGTCGTCGAGGCCGTCGATGCTCCGGCGTCCCGGTCGCCCCTCCGAGGTCTGGTAGCCCTCGAGCTCCCGTTCCAGGGCGTCCAGCCGGCTGACCACCGAGTCCACGAGCACGGGCAGCGCACCGGCGTCGCGGTCGGCGGCGCGGACCCGTTCCAGAAGCGACCGGGCCTGCTCGCGGACGCTCCCGATCCGGGCGCCGGCGGCGTCCATTGCGGCCATGGTGTCGCTCACCGCCATGGACGTCTCGAACTGGGCCATGTAGTCGGCCATGGTGATGGACGGGTCCTTCGGATTCGGCGTGATCCGGAAGCCGCGCGTCTGCTCGCCGCCCTCCCACGCCAGCCGCACCCGGTACTCCCCCGGGGGCGCCTTCACGCCGCCGGGGCCCGGGTAGCTCATCCCCCAGACCACCCGGTGGAAGCCCGGCTCCGTGGGCAGGTCACCGACACGGACGTCGGCCGCCGCCGACGCTTCGGGGGCGTCCTCATCGCCAGCTTCGTCGCTCCCGACGGCAGGCCAGCTCCGGTCGGGTGCCCAGCGGGCGAGGACGCGGCCGTCGGGGTCCAGGACCTCCATGCGCAGCGCGGGTAGCGCCACGCCCTCGGTGCCGGCATCGGCCGACGCGCCCGTGGCGATCGTGTAGTGCAGGAGCGCGCCCATGGGCAGCCGGTCCGGCACCGTCAGGTCCACCTCGGTCATCGGCGGGTAGCCGCCGCCGCGAGCCACGTCCCGCGGGGTGAAGAGCCGGGCGCCGGAGACCTCGGGATCGCCCGCGAGCTCCCGGAGCGGCGTGAGGTCGTCCAGCACCCAGAGGCTGCGTCCCTGGGTGGCCACAGCCAGGTCGCCTCGCCGGGCCTGGACCTTCAGGTCGGTGATGGGCGTGGTGGGCAGGTTGGTCTGGAGCGGCAGCCAGCGGTCACCGTCATCGAAGGAGACGAAGACGCCGAACTCGGTGCCGGCGTACAGGAGCCCCTCCACGGCCGGGTCTTCGCGCACTACGCGGACCCAGTGGTCGGCGGGGATCCCGTTGCGGCCGTCGGTGAGCAGCGCCCAGCTCTCGCCGAAGTCGTCGGTCCGGAAGACGTACGGCCGCCAGTCGTCGAGGCGGTAGCGGTGGACGGCCAGGAACGCGCGGCCGGGCCGGTGCGGGGAGACCTCGATCCGGTTCACCGTGCCGAGCTCCGGCATGCGCCGCGGCGTGATCTCCGTCCAGCTCTCCCCGTCGTTCCGGGTGATGTGCACGCGTCCGTCATCGGTGCCGACCCAGATGGTGCCCCGCTCGTGGGGCGACGCGACCAGCGCGAAGATGGTGTTGAACACCTCCACGCCGGAGTGATCCGTGGTCAGTGGCTCGCCGGGGAAGTGCTGGTGCGCCGGGTCGTCGGTGGTCAGGTCCGGTGAGATCGTCTCCCACGTCATGCCGCCGTCGTCGGTCCGGTGCACGTACTGGCTGGCGTGGTAGACCACGTCGGGGTCGTGGGGAGACATGACGATGGGCGCCACCCACTGGAACCGGTAGCGCAGCTCCAACGGCGGGACGTCCTGGCTCTCCGGGTACAGGTTCACGTTCCGGCGCGTGTCCTCCGAGAGCACCATCCGGTTGATGATCCCGCCGTAGCAGCCGCCCCAGACCACGTCCGGGTCGTCCGGGTCGAAGGCGATGGGGCCCGTCTCGCACCCGGCGGCGTAGCGCCACCCCTCCTGGGGCCGCAGCGCCTGCGCCCGGGGCTCCACCGGCACGCTGATGGTGGTATTGTCCTGCTGCGAACCGTAGATCCGGTACGGCCGCTGGTTGTCCACCATCACGTCGTAGAACTCGGCCGTGGGCTGGTTGTAGACGCCGCTGAACGTGGCGCCGTTGTTCAGCGTGACCGATGCGCCGCCATCCGTTGCGGCCACGAAGATCTCCGGGTGGTCCGGGTTGATCCAGAGGTCGTGGACGTCGCCGTGGGGGACCGGGATCATCTCCCAGCTCTCGCCGCCGTCCACCGACCGCCAGAGCCGCACGTTGGCCGAGTAGACCGTGTTCGGGTCCTGCGGGTCCGCGAACACGTGGTGGTAGTAGAACGGCCGGCCCACGATGTTGTTGTCGTCGTTGACGAGCCGCCACGACGCACCGGCGTCATCCGACCGGTACAGGCCGTTCCCCGGGTTCGCTTCCACCATGGCCCAGACCCGGTCCGGGTCCGCCGGCGACACCGCCAGCCCCACCTTCCCGATCTTCCCCTCCGGGAGCCCGGCTTCCAGCCGCGTCCACGTGTCGCCACCGTCCGTGGACTTGTAGACGCCGCCCTCGCCGGCGCCGCTGATCAGCGTCCACGGCTTCCGCTCCGCCCGCCACATCCCGGCGTAGAGCACCCGCGGGTTCCTCGGGTCCATGACCAGGTCCGACGCGCCCGTGCTGTCGTTCAGCACCAGCACGCCCTCCCACGTCCGCCCACCGTCGGTGGAGCGGAAGATCCCCCGCTCCTCGTTCTTGCCGAAGATGTGGCCGAGGGCGGCCGCGTAGACGAGATCCGGGTCGTCCGGGTGCACCACGATGGAACCGATGGCGCCCGACTCCGGCAGCCCGATGAAGTCCCACGCCTGCCCCCGGTCCTCCGAGCGGTAGATCCCCCGGCCCGTGGAGATGTTGCCCCGGATGCATACCGAGCCGGTGCCCAGGTAGATCACGTTCGGGTCGCTCGGCGCCACCGTAACCGCTCCGATGGCGCCCGCCCGGAGCTGACCGTCGGTCATCGGCGTCCAGTAGTGACCCGCGTCCGTGCTCTCCCACAGCCCTCCACCCGTGTAGCCGGTATAGAACAGGTGCGACGACCCCGGAACCCCCGTCACCGCCGTGGTCCGACCGCCCCGGAACGGGCCCACCATCCGGTACTCCATCCCGGCGTAAAGGCCGGGCTCGACCGTCTGGGCGTGGGTGGGGATCGGGGAGAAGCCGGACGCCACGGTCAGGAACAGGGCGGCGCCGACTGCGAACAGGCTGGAACGGAATCGCTCGATCATGGCATTCGACGGGGTTCGTGTGGGTCGACCCGCCGCGCGTTCGGCGGGGCCGGTATGATGGGGCCAGGGTATGGCCGTGGGCAAACCGCCCGTCTGAACGGGACATCAACTGGCAATTCAAACACCGTCCGCCCTTTGGTCCGCCCTTTGACGCGCCCATCACGCGGGTGACATTTTGTTCCCATGCAGGTCTCATGAGGCTGCTGTACGAGCCCGGCGAGGTATCGCCCTTGCACACCCATAAGCACGTCCGCCTACTGGAGACCGAGATCGAGGGCACGCAATCGCTCACCCGAACCGGAACCGACCATGCTCCTCTACCTGGTACAGCACGGTAAAGCCAAGTCGAAGGATGAAGACCCGGACCGCCATCTCACCGAGGAGGGCCGGCGGGAAATCGAGTCCGTCATGCTTCTCGTGATGCGCTACGGCGCCATCACCGCCTCCCGGGTGGTGCACAGCGGGAAGCTCCGCGCCGCAGAGACCGCGCAGCTCATCGCGTCGAAGCTCGACGCCGAGGTGGCCGAGGGCGATGGCCTCATGCCCATGGACGACCCGCAGATCTGGGCCGACCGGCTGGCCGAGGGCGGCGCCGACGTCATGCTGGTGGGGCATATGCCCCACCTCGAAAAGCTGGCCTCCCTCCTGCTCTCCGGTGACCCGGACGCCGGGCTGGTGGAGTTCGCCAACGGCGGCGTGGTCTGTCTCCGGCTCGACGATCACCGGGCGCTCCGATGGTCCATCCCCCCGTCGCTGGTCGCCTAGAGACGCTGGTGCAGCCGGATCTGACCACCGACCGGCTGCGGCTGCGGGCGTTCCTGGTCACCGACGCGGAGGCCGTGGCCGCCCTCGCCGGTCACGAGGCCGTGGCCCGCGACACGCTCAATATCCCGCACCCCTACGACCCCGCCGATGCCGAGGAGTGGATCGCGTCACACCCGGGCCAGTTCGCCCGCCGCGACGCCGTGACGTACGCGGTCACTCGCCTCGAGGATGGCGCGCTGGTGGGCGCCGTGGGGCTGATCCTGGATGGTGAGAACGACGCGGCGGAGCTCGGCTACTGGATCGGCCGGGACCACTGGGGGAAGGGGTACGCCACGGAGGCGGCCCGCGCCGTCGTCGGATGGGCGTTCCGGTCGCTGGACGTGCACCGGATCCACGCCAGTCACTTCCCCCGCAACCCGGCTTCGGGCCAGGTGCTGCGAAAGCTCGGCATGACCCACGAGGGCACCCTCCGGCAGCACGTGAAGAAGTGGGGCGAGTACCTCGACCTGGAGCGCTACGGCGTGCTCCGGGGTGAATTCGACCCCGGGCCGGCCCGGGACCCGAGCGGGGAGTAGGTGGAACTCGGCCGTCCTCCGGCTTACTTTGCCCACCACTCCAATCCGGAAACCCGAATGAGAGACACCTTCCACCTGTTCGCATACGGCACGCTGAGGGACGGCGGGCCGGTGCTCGAGGGCTGCGAGCGCGTCGGCACGGGCGAGGTCCGGGGCACGCTGTACGACCTCGGCGACTACCCGGCGCTCCTGCTCAGCGGCGAGGACCGTGTGTCCGGCGTGATCTGGCGCTGCCCGGTGGACCGGCTCCCGGAGCTCGACCGCTACGAGGGCGTCGAGGACGGCCTCTTCCGCCGCGCCGGTGTGGAGGTCGGCGACTACGCCTGCTGGGTCTACCTGGCCGGTCCGAGGCTCGGGGCCCGGCTGGTTCCGGAGGCCCGCGTCCACTCCTCCCGCCAGCCCAGAGCCCGGCCATGATGACGGATGTCCCCCGGATGCAGTACATTGTTGCGTAGCCCGGTAAACCGAACGAGACGACCATGCCACTCAGCCCGACGGACATCTCACTGATCTTCCTGGGCATCCTCATCGTGATGGTGCTGCTGGAGGTCCGTAAGCTCAGCCGGAAACCCGAGCCCGTGAGCCGGCTGGAAGAGCAGTTCGAGCGGCTCTCCCAGCAGATGGAGCGGATCGGCGCGCCCCAGGACATCCAGCTCCCGGGCGGGGCCCAGATCGTGGAGGCCGGCGGGGCCTTCGAGACCATCTCGGAGCAGCTGGAGCGGCTCGGTGAGTCCGCCGAGGAGATCGAGACCGCCATGCTCGGGGAGGAGGGCGTACGTCAGTTCCTGGCGGGAGTGAACCAGCTGCGCGAAGATCTGAATGCCGCCCAGGAGCTCTTCGAGCGCACCGCCCGCAGCCTCGGTCAGGCCTCCGACTCCATGCTCTCCGCCGGCTCCGCGCTCCAGCGGATCGAGGCCCGCCTCGAGAACGTCATCGTCCCGGCCGCCAGGAAGGGCAAGGCCGGGAGCGAACGGCGAGACGACGAATCGGCCCCACCCGGGTCGCCGGAGGGCGAGGGCGAGGGCGCCTGACGGCACGGCCCGGCGGCGCGGGCGGCACGGAGGTATACAGCCCGCTCACCTGAGCGACCCCTGAGTGCGGCCGTCAGCCGTGCTCCTTCCCCTGGTTCCGGGCGAACAGGTACCATCCCGCCAATACCAGCACCGGCAGATCCGGATGGCCGAAGGCCGCGGGCCGGATCTCCAGGACGCCCCTGCCCGTCACACTCAACCCGACTTGCCGGACCCGGAGGAGCGGTCCGGTGCCATCGGCCAGCGACCGCCACCGCGAGAACAGCCCCTCACGCTTCCAGCCGTAGCGTTGACTCCCCACTGCCACCGTGGTGGGCCGGAAGAGACGGTCGGTGTGGAGGACGGCTTCCGGGGCCGCCTCGCCGGCGCCCGCCGGTTCCGCCATGATCCGGATCTCCGGCCGGGTGACCCCCTGTCGCTCGAACCGCCACGCGCCGTCGCCGGAGCGGGCCCGGGCGTGGTCGGATCGCTGTGAGTCGAACGACAGCTCGGCCACGACTTCGCCGCCCGTTCGCAGTTCGAAGCGCCGGGGCCGTCTTCCGATGAGGAAGCGCCGCCTGTCGGTCGAGTCCACCCGTACCCAGGTTAGCTCCCTGCCGGCCACCTCCCGGAAGGTGCGCACCCGTCAACGCTCCTCCGCCAACCCCTGGACGGCGTGGACCGCCGCCCGCACCTCGGCCGATGTGTTGTAGTAGTGCGGGGACAGCCGGAGCACCGCCTCCACGCCCTTCTCGTCCAGGTCGAGCACCGCGGCCGTCCGGTCCACCGCGCTGGTGTTGACCCCCTGGTCCCGGAGTGCGGCCACGAGGTTGCCCGCCGCCCACCCGTCCACCGCCACAGTCACGATGGCGCACAGCTCCGGGCCCCGGTCCAGGACCCGCACGCCGTCGATCTCCGCCAGTCCGTCGCGGAGCTCCACGGCCAGCGACCGGGCCCGGTCCCGGGCCACCTCCACCCCGACCTCCCGCGCGTACCTCGCCGCCTCGCCCATCCCCAGGAGCAGCGCGTACGGGAACTCCCAGTTCTCGAACCGGCGCGCCCCGTCCCGGAGGGCGTAGCCGTCCTCGGCCACCCAGTCCGCTCCCCGCATGTCCAGGTAGAGCGGTCTGCGGCCGGCCTCCAGCGCGCTATCGGAGACGTACAGGAACCCGATCCCCCGCGGGCCCCGGAGAAACTTCCGGGCCGACGCGGCCAGGAAGTCACAACGGAGCGCCGCCACGTCCGCGGGCATCTGCCCCACCACCTGACACGCGTCCACCAGGTACGGGATGCCGGCATCGGCGCAGATCTCGCCCACCGCCTCGGCCGGCTGCACGATTCCGGAGCTGGTGGGTACCCACGTCAGCGCCACCACGGCCGGCGCCCGCGCCGCCGTCAGTGTCCGCACGCTCTCCGGGTCGACTCCGCCCTCGGGGGCGTCCTCCGCCAGCACCACCTCCACTCCCCGCCGCTCCGCCAGCGACAGGTACATGAGATGGTTCGACGCGTAGTCGTTGCGGGTGGTGAGGATCACGTCGCCCGACGCCAGGTCGAACGCCGAGAGCGCCTGGGCGAAGCCCACCGTGGCGTTCTCCACCACCGCCACGTTCCGGGCCTCCGCCCCGATCAGCGCCGCCACCTGCTCGTACGCGCCATCGATTCGCTCGCGCTCCGCGTCCGCCGCCTCGTACCCGCCCAGCCGCGACTCCAGCGCCAGGTGCCGGGCGATGACCTCCGACACCGGCGAGGGCACCAGCGCCGCGCCCGCGTTGTTCAGGTGGATCCGTCCCGCCAGCGCCGCCGCCGTGTCGGCGCGCCACCGGTCGAGGCGCGGGTCGGAAGGTGCGCTACTCATGCGTGCCGGGAACCGCGGAGTCGCGGAGCCGCGGAGCGTTCGCGGAGAGCTTCATGAGGTTGGTTTCGGTTGATTTCATCTTGGCAGCGCACTCTGCCTTCGGGGGCCTGTACCGTCCGCGCGGAGCCGTTCCGGTGGAGCGACCCGAGCTCCCTGTGAGCCCGGTGGACCGAACGGCTGCCCCGGGCACCCTGATCCGCCCGAAGACCGGAACAAATTCCCCCGGATCCTTTGATCGTCCGGGAACGTGGAACGGACGGCCGCGAAGGTCCGTCCCCACCGGTACTACTCCAACGTAGTCTCCGCGCGTACTCCGCGCCTCCGCGGTTGACAGGGCCTCGCCCGGCCGACCCCTCGCCTCACGCCGACGCCTCGTCCCCCACCGATGTCCTTCGCCCTCTACAGCCGGAACAGGTAGCTGACCTTCAGGAACAGCCCCTCGCTCACCGGCGTGAGCTGGCCGTATCGGTACGTCTCCGGGCCCTCGAGCATCCGGCTCCAACCGGCGTACACGATGGTCCCGGGCGACGGCTCGTAGGAGATCAGGAAGTCATAGCGCATCTCGCCGGCGTCCACCGGCTCGCTGATCTCCCCGTTGATCCGGAACGGGTTTGCGCCACCGAGCGTGTCCCGTTCCTGGAGGTTGTACTGTACGATGCCTCGCACGAACAGCGCCCGGGTGAACTGGTACTGCACCTTCAGCCGCGGGATCTGGGCGAGGCTGAAGCGGCCGCCGTCCACCCGTTCGATCCGGGAGTAGGTGAACGAGGCGTCGGCCAGCAGCCCGAAGGGGAACCGCAGTTGAGCCGTCGGCGAAACCAGCAGCTCCACCCCACGGCTCCCCTCGGCGTAGATCGGCACCTGGCGGTAGTTGGCCCGCCCCCGGATCGAAAGCCACGACGCCGGACGGGTCCGGCCGAAAAGCTGCACGCCCCAGAGGTTGCCCAGCGCCTCCGGTGTGGGATATGGGGCGTACGCCGCCCCCATGGGGATGCCCCCCTCCGGTGCCTCATACCCCTCGAAGTCCCCGGCGGCAAACGCGAAGTACCCGTTCTGGAGCGAGAGCCGGCCGCCGTTCGCGCCCCGCAAGCTGATGTCCAGGCCAACTTCGGCCTGCGCTTCATGGTACTGCCGCCCGGCCCAGAAGTGGTCGTGGTCGTAGAACGCCCGGAACTCGAACAGTGGGCCCCAGTCCTCGAGAAACGCACCCGGCTCGCTCAGGAACGTGTACTGGATCTCCCCGTCCACCTGCGTGTCACCCACCCGGCGGATGAACCCGCTCCGGGCACGGAAGTCGGGATGCACGTCCTCGATGCCGGCCTCCCACGAGAAGACCCGCCCGGAACGCTCCACCCGCGCCGTGAGCATCGGGCCGAAGAGATCGTCGGGCGACCCGGCGTCGTCGAGCTCCCGCGACCACGCCCCCGCCAGCTGCGCCGTCAGCGTGTGACGGCCCATCACCAGCCGCGTGTCCATCGCGCCCACCCGGTTGTGCTGAGATCCGTCCAGCAGCGTCCGGTCGGTGTAGAGCACGCCCACATTCGAGCCGCTGCCCACGTCCCGCCGCACACGGACCAGGTTGAACGCCGCCTCCTCCGTGCCCAGGTCGAACGTCACCGGACTCTCGTCCACCGCCCCCAGGTAGCCCACATTGAAGGCGCCCACCTTGCCCGTCACCTTCGCACCGCCCACCGGGTCCACGATCGATCGCGTGTAGACCAGCCGCTGCGGCGTGTTGAAAACCTCCGTCCCCTCCAGGAAGAACGGTCGCTTCTCCGGGAAGAAGAGCGCGAACCGCTCGTTGACCGCCACCTGGTCCGCGTCGGCCTCCACCTGCGAGAAGTCCGGGTTGAACGTGGCGTCGAGCACCATGTTCCGCGTCAGCCCGTAGCGCGCGTTCAGCCCGAACGCCGGCTCGAACCCGTCGTGCTCGAAGACGCCCGCGTCCGTCAGCTCCCCGATGCGTTTCCCCGTCAGCACGGGGTTCACCTCCACGAGGCGACGAGACTCCACCCCCTCCAGCCCCACCAGCGACCCGCTCAGCTCCAGACGGTTCGCGGCATCGGCCGTGATCGGGGCCCACGAGCTCTGGAAATCGCTCCGCCGGACCTGACGGACCACGTTCAGACCCCATTCCTGCACCGCCGCCTCCCGGAACCGCAGGCTCACGAACGGGATCCGCACTTCCACCACCCAGCCCCCCTCCGTCACCCGACCCGCCGACTCCCACAGGAAGTCCGGGTTGAAGTCGATCGGTGGACCGAAATTGAACTGACGCACCAACCCCTCGACCCACAGCCCGTCCGCCTGCACCCCCAGCGGATTCACGTAGAACACGTACGCCTGCGCGTTGTCATCGAACGTGTCCAGCTCGATCCGGACCCAGTCGTCATCCGTTACGCCCTCGTCCCGCTCCGTCAGCGTGGCCTGCACCCGCCCCGGCTCCGTGTCGCGCGCCTCGATACCGAAGTAGATGGCGTCCGGACCGTACACCACACGCACCTCCGTCGCCTGGCTCGCCGCGATCCCCTCCACCGGCTCGTACTGCGTGAACCCCGTCAGCACCGCCGCCCGCAGCCACACCGCTTCCTCCAGGCGCCCGTCCACTCGCACCGCCGGCGCCTCCACACGCGGCGCCTCCACACGCACCTCCCCCGCTGATCCCCGGTACACAACCGTGTCCGCGGGGAGCACCATCGCCGCCAATAGCACGAACACCAAGCTCGCCTCCGTTTCTCCCGTCCGTATGCCGCGTGTATCTTATCCGACGCACTCCCGCGGGCAAGCGCTGTCCACTGTTTGACACGGGCGCCCCACCGCGCTACACTAGTACCTTAGCAATAATCGTTATCGATAAGGAGGCCCGATGGACCAGAAGGTGAAGGACCTGATCAATGACCAGATCACCCATGAGTTCTATGCGTCGCACCTGTATCTGGCGATGGCGGCGCACTTCGAGGATGAGAATTTCGAGGGCTTCGCGCAGTGGTTCCGGATGCAGGCGAGAGAAGAGGCTGCCCACGCCATGAAGCTGTTCGAGCACCTGGTGGAGCGTGGGGCGCGGATCGAGCTGAAGCAGATCGATCAACCGCCTATGGAGTTCGGCACGCCGCTGGAGGCGTTCAGGGCCGCGCTGGAGCACGAGCAGAAGGTGACGGGTCTGATCAACAAGATCTACGAGGCCGCCATCGAGGCGAAGGACTACCCCACGCAGGTGATGCTCCAATGGTTCATCACGGAGCAGGTCGAGGAGGAAGACACCACGGGGACGGCGGTGGAGCGCCTCGAGATGGCCGGAGACAACCACGCGGCCCTGATGTTCCTGGACAGCCAGTACGGCGAGCGTTCGACGGGCGCGCACGACCACTAGTCGGCACGCCTGACCGACCGGGGCGTCCGACTCTCCGGCGTCCCGGTCACCTCGCCTTTCATACTCGTGAAAAACCGCGGTCAATGGACCGTGTCCAGGCCGCAGCCCATGAGCTCCGAGGAACGTCACATACGGGTCCCTCGCACCGCCCGCTACCGGGTGATGGGGGACCCGCGGTCATCGGAGGAGGTCTGGTTCGCGCTGCACGGCTACCGCCAGCTGGCGGAGCGGTTCATCCGCCGGTTCACGGCGTTCCCCGGGATCGACGAGGGCCGCCGGGCGGTGGTCGCGCCGGAGGGACTGTCACGCTTCTACATCGATGATGACGGTGGCGAGCACGGCGCCGACTCGAAGGTGGGGGCCACGTGGATGACGCGGGCGGATCGGGAGCATGAGATCGGCGACTACGTGGAGTACCTGGATCGGCTGGCGGCGGCGGTGCTGGAGCCCGCGCCCCCGGAAGGCGCCTCCCCTCCGGGCCACGAAGCCCCGGAGGCCAGCCCGATCCGCGGCGATCGAGGGGTGGTGATCCTCGGCTTCTCCCAGGGCGCCGCCACGGCGAGCCGCTGGGCCGTCTACGGCCGTATCCAGCCCGACGAGCTGGTGCTCTGGGCGGGCGGACTGGCCGCGGACCTCGACATGGCGCAGGCCGCTCGGGTGCTGGCCGGGGTCCGGATCCGGTTCGTGATCGGCGACGACGACCGCTGGGCCACGCGCCGGGTGGAGGAGAGCGAGCGTCGCCTGGAGCGTGCCGGGCTCCAGTCGGAGCGAATCGGGTTCCCCGGGGGCCACGGGCTTCCCGCCGAGGTGCTGCGGGACTGGGGGTGAGCTGGGCGCTTCCCGGGTCCGTGTCAGGGTCTCGTCCAGCGATCAGAGTGTCTTCTGGAGCGCGTTCCGGAGCGATGCGTCGTCGGCGGTGAACGCGCCCAGGTGGCGCCAGGCGATCCGTCCGTCCCGGTCGATGAGGACCGTCAGCGGCACGCCCGCGGCGCCGAACGTGTCGATGACCGTGCCGTCCGGGTCCCACCAGATGTCGTATGTCATTTCGTGTCGGTCCACGAAGTCCCGGATCTGGGCTTCCGCCCCTCGGTTGTCCACGGTCACGCCCACCACGTGGAGCCCGTTGTCCGCGTGCGTCCGGTGCAGCGCTTCCAGCTCCGGCGCCTCCTTCCGGCACGGCACGCACCACGTGGCCCAGACGTTCAGGAGCACCACTTCGCCCCGCAGGTCGGCGAGGGCCACCGAGTCCCCGGCCAGCGTCACGGCCTCCACCGTTGGGGGCGCCTCCGGCCCGGAGTCGGTGTCTTCTCCGGCGCCGGCGCCGCATCCCGCCCAGAATACGGCGGAGGCCAGCGCCAGCGTGTGCGTGTACGTTCCCCGCGTGACGTTCATCGATCTTGCTCCTGTTCCGGTCCGCTGGCCGCGATCGCGGTGCGCACACCGCCACTGTCCCCGGCCGCCGTCCATGCAAAGATCACACGATCCCCCGCCCGCACCATGCGCGGGAAGCCGCTGGCCCGTTGGGCGGCGGTGCCCGCCACCTTCACGGCCGGCCCCACCCGGTCCGTCGCCACCCGCCGGACCCGGACCTCGGCGCCGTCCGCCGTGCGCTCCAGCCAGCTGACCACGGCCGCGCCGTCCCCCGGCGCGAGGACGTCGACGCGGCCCATGGCGTCGCCATCGTCCACCCGTACCGGCGGTTCGAACGTGGTGCCGCCATCGGTGGAGAAGGCGGCCAGGACGCGCCCGCGCTCCCCGGCGTAGCGGACCTCGTCACGGCTCCCGGCGCCGTCGGCGGTCCCGGCCGCGGTGAACCACGCCACCACTACCGTGTCGCCCCGGGCCGCCACGGCGGGTCCGTTCACCGGGCATCCGGCGATGACCCAGCCGTCGTCGTGCACCGGGTGGCCCTCCGTCCAGGCGCCGTCCACGTACCGGGCCACGTAGATGTCGCGGACCTCGTCGGCCGTCCGGTCCCGGTACGCCGCTACCAGCCCGGACGCCGTCCGGGCCATGGCGGTCTGGCAGCAGTCGCACACGCTGGCGTCCACGGGGGTCTCGGGCCCCCGCTCGCCCGACGGGTCGATCGTGGTGAACCGGAGGGTCATGGGATCGCCATCGACCGTGGCCCGTCCGTCGAGCCAGAGGGCGGCAAGGCGGGGGGCACGGCCGGGACCGGCGGCCCCGGCCGGCCCGGACACGGCCCCGGCTGCCGCGCCCGTCTCCCCGGCTCCGGGCTGCGCCGGGAGCGGCACCAGGGAGACGAAGCCATGCTCGGCCTCCACGTTATCGCGGTGGAGCACGAAGTCGTCGCCCCACGTCTCGCCGCCGTCCCGGGAGAGTGCCATCCGGATGTCGTAGGAGTAGGTGCCGGGCCCGCTCATCTGGAGCCAGTGGGCGGCCAGGATGGCGGCCTCGCCGCCGCCATCATCCTCTACGCCGTCGTCACCCTCGCGGCCCACCACGGCCAGCGACGGGAAGTCGGCCCAGTTCACGAACAGGTCCGGCCGGTCGATGATCGTACGGGGCTCGCTCCAGCCGCCCTCGCCCCGGCGAGCGAAGCGGAGGGCGTGGCCCGTCTCCGATGGCTCGAGCCAGCTCAGGTAGACGCCGCCGTCAGGACCCACCGCCAGGTTCGGCTCGCCGCTCCCGGGCGCCGCGGGCGATGGGACGGGCTCGAGACCCGTGATCGCCACATCGGCCGGAGCGTCGGCGTCGCACGCGGTGCCGGCCGCGCACGCGGCGAGGATCGCCAGGACGGCTGTGCGCACTCCGGGTTCGGGTCGGTGCATGGGTGACAGGGGTTCGAGAAGAGGTGGCCGCAACCTAACAGGCCGCCCCGGGCCCGCCCAAGTGCCGGGAGGGCGGTTACCCGTCGACTCCGTCCACGGAGAAGCGGGCCCGCACCCGGTCGCTCACGTCCGTCGGCCGCAGCGTCTCCGCGTCGACCGGCACCCACACCGTTCGCGCCCGGACCAGGACCTTCCCGTCGGAGGCCCGGACCAGCTCCGTGTGCCGCTCGAACTGTCGCGCCGTGGCGGCACCCACCCAGGTCCGGGCCACCACCTCCGTGTCCAGGTACGCCGGCCGTTTGTAGTCCAGCTCGTGGCGGGAGACCACCCAGAATAGCGCGGCCCGGTCTTCCGGCGCGGCCCGGGCCTGCCAGTGGGCCACCGCCGCCTCCTGGACCCAGCGCAGGTAGACCACGTTGTTTACGTGTCCCAGCTCGTCGATGTCCTCCGGCCGGACCTCGATGGGCACTTCGTAGACCTCCGCCCCACTCATGGCTCCTCCGTCATGCGGCCTCATTTCCCACCGGAGCCCCCACCGCATGGATGTTCAACGTTTCGTACGGCATGTCCACCCCCGCGTCGACGAGGGCACCATACGCTCGTTCCCGGAGCGATTCCCGCAGCGCACCGTGGCCCCGCTCATCGTGCACCCACGCCCGCAGCTCCACCGTGTTGTTGAAGTCGCCGAGCGCGGTGACCGCCACCTCCGGAGCGGGATCGGCCATGAAAGCGTCGTGGTCGGTGACCAGCCCCAGGAGCACCTCCCGCACCCGGTCCAGCTCCTCGTCCACCCCGACCGACACCGGCACCGAGACCCGGAGGTGCGGGAAGTTCGTGTACGACGCCACCGTCCGGTTGATGATCTCGGTGTTCGGGATCGCCAGCATCCGCCCGTCCGGCGTCACCACGCGGGTCGACCGGAGTGTGATCCGGTCCACGCGGCCGTACGAGTCGCCCACCTCCACCAGGTCTCCGATCACGAACGGCCGGTCCCAGAAGATCAGCAGCCCGGAGATCAGGTTGCTCAGCGCGTCCCGGGCCGCGAACCCCAGCGTCAGTCCGGCGATCCCCAGTGACGCGATCAGCGACGCCGTGTTCACGCCCGCCGCCGCCAGGGCGTTCACCACGCCCAGCGCGAGCACCGCGAACTTGAGGATGGTCAGGACGAAGTCCCGGGTGGTATCGTCGGTCCTGGCCCGGCGCATGATCGGCCGCGCCATGGCGTCCAGCAGCCACCAGAAGATGTAGTACGCCGCGAACGTGGCGGCGCCGACCACAAGGCCGGCCAGGAGATCCGCCGCCGTGGCGCCGAGCACCTCCGGGTCGAAGATCTCCACCAGCCGATTGGCGATGCTGTTCAGGAACCGGGTCATGACTCTGCTCCGTGAATCGGGTGAGCGACTCCCGCCACGGTAGCAGGTCGAGCCCCGCCGTGGCTACCGCACACCACTGCTGGGACCCGGGACCTTTCCGGCGCTCCCGCCAGTATCTCGATCAGGGGGTCGCACGTAGAGGGAGCGGACCATGCGCAGCAGATATCACCGGTTGCCCATTCTGGCCGCCGTCGTCGTCCTGGCCGGCTGTTACGACCTCGTGGGGCTCTGGGACCATCGGCCCCCGTCGTACGTCGAGCGCGACGGCCTCAGCTACCAGGTCATCGTCACCGAGGACCGCTACGCCTACGACGGCTTCGAGTACCGGGTCCGGATCACCAACACGTCGCACCACACCATCGACCGGTGGCTCCCGCGGGATCTGGCCAGCCCCCGCGTCTACCGCGACGGCCGCTGGAGCCGGCCGGTCTGGGACCCGTGCGGATGGAGCTG
>CAZSBL010000028.1:0-28280 GCA_964605205.1 uncultured Gemmatimonadaceae bacterium | reverse complement strand
TCCCGCAGCAGCCGCTCCCGCCCGTGCTCGGCGTCTTCATAGAAGACGTTGGCCGCCCCCGGCAGGATCGGCACCTGGGCCTCGTACCCCAGCCCTCCCAGCCGCTCCGTCTGCCGCCGCAGCGCCGCCTCGTGGGCCTCGGCGTTCTGCAGCTCCCGGCGGATCACCGGTCGGGCCAGCCGCCGGAGCACCGGGTCCTGGGCATCGACCATACCGAGGCCGAAACCGCCGAACAGCTCGTCGATGAGTTCCGCGAACGCGCCGGCCACGGTGCCGTGGGAATACGCGTCCCGGAGCCGCTTCATGAGAGCGGGTCTAAAGTCTGATGGCGGAAGGATTTCCTCCAGTTCATCTAAAGCGGATTCTGCGGCGCCGTTCAACGTCCGGGCGCCCATGGAGCGGTGGGATTGGGGGTCTCCTTCGAGAGTGAGGCGGTGCAGCTCGTTGGCGGCGTCGAGGAGGTAGGTGTGGTTGGCTTCCCCCCAGTCGTGGTCGTCGGAGGCGACCCAGAAGAGGGGGAGAACGGGCACATCCAGGAGGTGTTCGAGTCGCCGTGCGAGGGCCACGGCGCTGAGGGTCTTGTGAACGGTGTACAGGGGACCGGTGAAGAGGCCGGGCTGCTGGCCGGTGGTGACGAAGAAGCCGTCGCCCCGGGCGATGCGTTGGAGCGTGTGGTCGGCGCCGGGTCCGACGGGGCGTACGGCCTCGGCCATGGCCTGGAGGCGGTGGGGGTCGAAGCGGGCGCGGATCTCTTCGGCCTTCCGGCGATAGGCCTCGGGATCGTAGGGGTGCCCCGGGAAGAAGGGTGCGAGGGCGTCGTTGCCCCGGATGTAGTGGTCCACCAGGTCGTTGCCGCTGATGGGCCGGACCCGGATCTCGAGATTCACATCCACGCGCTCATCTCCGTCGCTCCGTGCGTGTGCAGGGTGTTCAGCCTTTGTGATAGGGCTCACCGCGAACGATGGTGCCGGCCCTGTAGAGCTGCTCCACCAGCACGAGTCGGGCCAGGTCGTGAGGCAGCGTCATGGTCGAGAGGGTGACCTGGCGGTCGGCTCGGGCCAGGAAGGCGGGGTCGAGGCCGTGGGCGCCGCCGATGATGAAGGTGACGCCGCTGGCGCCCCGTACGGCGAGGCGGTTCAGGTATCTGGCCAGGCCGGTGGAGGTGAAGCCCTTTCCTTTCCGGGTCAGGGCCAGGACCTCGGTGCCGTCGGGGATGGCGGTGTGGAGCCGCTCGGCCTCGGCGGCCATGACCTCCTCGACCGGCCGGTTCTTCGACGCCTTCTCGGCGTCCACGGTGACGGTGTCGAGCTTCCAGTAACGGGACGCGCGCTCTTCATACTCGCGGATCGGCGCTTCGAGCAGCCGGGAGGGGCTGCCCACGGCCACGACGGTGACGTTCACGCGCACCCGCCGGTCACGGGATCGTCTTCGGAGCGGATCACGGAGTCGGCCCGGCAGAGCTCGTGGGTTTCCGGGTGGTCCACGTTGTAATGGAGCCCCCTGCTCTCCGGGCGGCTGCGTGCGCTGCGGACCACCAGGAGCGCCACCTCACAGAGGTTCCGGGTCTCGGCCAGGTCGGTGTTGATGGGGCCGGTTCGCCAGAGAGCGTTGGCTCGACGACGAAGGTCCCGGATCCGGTGCTCGGCCACCCCGAGCCGGTCATCGCTGCGGACGATCCCGCAGTCATCCCACATGAGGGACCGGAGCTCGTCCTGCACGGTCTTCCACTCCGGGGGAGGGCTCCCGGGGGCGGGCACGTCCGGGATCGCCGCCTCCGGCCGCGCCACGCCCAGCTCGTCTCGAACGGCCCGGGCGGCCCGGTGACTGAACACCACCGCCTCGAGGAGCGAGTTGGAGGCCAGGCGGTTGGCTCCGTGGACGCCGGTGCACGCCACCTCCCCGGCGGCGAACAGCCCCGGGAGGCCGGTCCGCCCGTCCCGGTCGGTCTGGACGCCGCCGCACGCGTAGTGAGCGGCGGGTACCACGGGGATCGGGTCGGCGGGCAGGTCGATCCCCTGCTCGGCGCAGGCATCCATGATGTACGGGAACCGCTCGCGGAAGGCGTCGGCGGTCATGTGGGAGACATCGAGGAGGACGTGGGGCGCGCCCGTGTCCTTGAGGACGCGGTCGATCTCCCGGGCCACCACGTCGCGGGTGGCGAGGGAGCCCATGGGATGGCGTTCCATGACGGGCGCGCCGTCCAGCGTTCGAAGGATCGCGCCCTCGCCTCGCACGGCCTCGCTGATGAGCACCGCCTGCCCCTCCGCCGGGTAGAGCGCCGTGGGGTGGAACTGGACGAACTCGAGGTTGGCGACGGGGGCCCCGGCACGGAACGCCATGGCCACACCGTCACCGGTGGCGATATCCGGGTTGGTGGTGTGCCGGTAGACGCGCCCGAGCCCGCCGGTGGCCAGGAAGGTGATCCGGGCCCGGATGACGGCGAGCTCGTTGCTGCGGTGGTCGAAGACGAGGGCGCCAGCGCAGCGGCCGGCGGCGGGGTCGGTGAGGAGATCGAGGACCAGGTGGTCTTCGGAGGTTTCGAGGGACGGATGGCCCGCCGCGGCCCGCAGCAGGGCGTGCTCGATCTCGCGCCCCGTGAGATCGCGGGCGTGCACGATCCGCCGGTGGGAGTGCCCCCCTTCCCTTCCCAGCGCCAGCTCGCCGTGCTGGGTGCTGAACTCGGCGCCCCACTCCATGAGGTCATGGACCCGGTCGGGACCCTCGCGGACGAGCTCCCGGACGGCGTCTTCGTGGCAGAGCCCGTCTCCAGCGGCCAGGGTGTCGGCCACGTGAGACTCAAGGCTGTCGACGGGACTCATCACCGCGGCGATCCCGCCCTGCGCGTAGTTGGTGTTCGAGTCGGCACGCCGCTTCTTGGTGACCAGGAGCACCGAGGCGTGGTCCGCCGCCTCCAGCGCGAAGGTCAGTCCTGCGATCCCCGACCCGATGACGAGGACATCCGTCCGCAGCTCTCTCATCGGATGGCCTCCTCCACCGCGGCCAGGACCGCATGGCCCCCCTCCTCGAAGATCACTTCCTGGTCGAGCACCCACACGTCGGCATCCTCCAGAAGCGAATGCAGCTTGACCGCGTCCTTCGCTGTAGTGATCACTGCCCCCTCCCCAGCGGCTGCCCGGATCCGGGCCGCGTCCGCCTCGCTGTAATCGTGATGATCCCGGAACGCCAGCCGGGCATCGAGCCGCATTCCCTGCCCGGCCACCTGCTCGAAGAACGCCGCCGGCCGTCCGATGGCGGCCACCCCCACGCCGCGGGTCGGCGCACCCTCCCGGGGCGCACCGTCGAGGCCCAGCCAGCCGGACGGACGGAGGTGGGCCACGGCCACGGGCCCGCCGGTGCGCTGGTGCACGCTTCGGGCCACCGCCGCCGCATCGGCCGCGCTGGCACGGCGCCGTGTGACCACCACCACGTCCGCCCTGTGGAGCGCCCGCAGCGGTTCGCGGTACGGCCCCCGGGGCAGCAGCCGGGGGCGGGGCGTCCACCGCTCCGCGGCCACCAGCACCAGGTCCAGATCCCGGCGAATGCGCCGGTGCTGGAAGGCGTCATCCAGCACCACCACGTCGGCGCCCGCCTCGGCGGCGGTCCGGGCGCCGCGGACCCGGTGGCGCTCGGCCACCACCGGCAGCGCCGGGAACCACCGGCGGTGCAGCGCCGGCTCGTCGTCAGTATACCCCCCGTGCAGGATCCCGGGCGTACGCCCACGGGCCACGAGCTCGGCGGTGAGCCAGCGTACCACGGGGGTCTTGCCGGTGCCCCCCACGGTCAGGTTGCCCACGCTGATGGCGGGGACGGGAGACGAATGGGTGCGGCGGAGTCCGGCCCGGTAGGCGATGTCCCGGAGCGCCACCACCGCCCGGAACGCCAGCTCCGGGACGGCCAGCAGCGGTCCCAGTACCGCACCGATCCGCCCTGCGCGGCCCGCCCACAACCGCTCCACCAGGCCGCCGGGTGTGGGCTCAGCGGGTCGGTCCGCCGACATCGCGGTCGATCTCCTCGATCATCCGGTTCATCCGTTCCTCCACCGCGATCCGGTCCACCTCCAGCTCTTCCCGGGTTCGGTCCCCGGGCACCCGGTACGGCTCGCCGTACCGGATGACCACCTTCGAGAACGGCTTGGGCACACAGAACCGATCCCACGAGCCCGGCCACCACGCACGGGTGCAGCCGCACGCCAGCGGCACGATGGGTAGCCCCGACCGGTGGGCCACCGTGATGACCCCGTGCTGAAGCTCCTGACGGGGACCCCGGGGGCCATCGGGCGTGACCGCAACGGAGCGACCCTCGCGGGCCTCGCGGAGCAGACCGATCAGCGCCCCGCTCCCGCCCCGGCTGGTGGAGCCCCGCACCGGGTGGTACCCCCAGCGCCGGACCAGCCCGGCGATGTACTCGCCGTCCTCCGACTGGCTGATCATGGCGGCGATATCCCGCCCCCGGAGGTGGTAGACCAGCGGGAGCAGCCGTCCGTGCCAGAGGGCGAAAATGACGGGCTCGCCACGGGCTGCGAAGCCAGCGTAGCGGTCCTCGTGCTGCACGTCCGTCCGGACCGTGGCCATGAGGGCGTGGACCACGCCGGCGCCGAGGCGGCCGGCCAGGGCGTAGCGGAGCGCGCTCACGCGCCCTCCAGCAGCTCTGCCGCCAGCGCGGCCACCCGTTCCGCGGCCGTCGCCCCACCTTCGGGCTCGAGGGCCTCCTGGACGCGCTGAACGCCTTCCAGCGCCGTCCGCCGGGCCGGGCCCTCGTCGATCAGGGGGAGGAGCGCGTCGGCCAGCGCTCGCGGCGTGGCCTCATCCTGGAGGAGCTCGGGGGCGATGCGGCCGCCGGCCACCAGGTTGGCCAGGCCGATGTGGTCCACATCAACGAGACGCCGTGCGAGCCAGAAGGTGAGCGGATGGGTCCGGTAGGCGATCACCATGGGCACGCCGGCCAGTGCGGTTTCGAGGGTGGTGGTCCCGGACTTGACGAGTGCGGCGTGGGCGTGAGCCAGGAGGCTGTGGCCGTCGCCGGTCACCGGGAACTTGATATCCTCATAGGCGGCGTCGGGCACGTCGGTGGATCGGGCGACGACGGGCTGGATGTGCCAGCGGGCCTGGACCACCCTCCGGGCGGCCTCGGTGAAGGGCGCGAGGTGCCGCTGGATCTCCTGGGCCCGGGAGCCGGGGAAGACGGCCAGGATCCGGCGGTCGGGATCGAGGCCGAGGGCGTCGCAGAACGCCGCGCGGTCGGAGACCGGATCCTGGCCATCGACCAGGGGGTGCCCTACGAAGGTGACGTCGGCGCCGTACTCCTCGAAGACCTCCTCCTCGAAGGGGAGGATGACGGCGAGGCGGTCGGCGAGAGAGGCCATCCTGGCGGCCCTGCCGCGGTGCCAGGCCCAGACCTGGGGCGCGATATAGTACAGAACGGGGATGCCACGCTTCTGGGCCCGGGCGGCGAGGCGAAGATTGAAGCCGGGGTAGTCGATGGGGATCACCAGGTCGACGGCCTCCTGCCGGAGGGTGCGGGTCGCGCGTCGCATGAGGCCGATGAAGAACGGGAGGTGACGGAGCACTTCCGCGAACCCCATGACGGCCAGCCGGTCGAACGCCGCGATGGGCTCGACGCCCTGGGCCTGCATCCGGGGTCCGGCGAGGCCGAGGAGCCGTGCATGGGGCCAGCGGGCCTTGAGCGCCCGGGCCACGGCGGCGCCGTGGAGGTCGCCGGACGGTTCGCCGGCGGCGAGGAAGATGGTGGGGCCGGCGGGCATCAGAGGAAAGTGGAAAGGTACCAGATGGCCAGGAGTACGAGGATCAGCCCGCCCAGGAGCTTTCGCAGCCTCGGCGGCCGGTAGGGCCCCCTTGACTGCTCCTTACGCTCGCGCCTGATTCGTATCAGCGACATGGCGTTCGATGCGATCCACGATCTCCAACGCCACGCCGAGTGCGCGGCGCCCGTCTTCTCCGGACACCACGACCGGCGCTTGGTTCCGGATGGCGGCGACGAAGGACTCGAGTTCACTGCGGAGCGGCTCGGCGTCGTCGCCTTCGAGTTCGATCCGCTCGACCACATTCAGGAGGCTGGCGGCATCGAGATGACTGCCCGGCGTCAGCTCCACGCCCTCCTTCAGGCGCAGGAACTCCCCCTTCCCCGCCGCCAGGTCGAGGCTGAGATAGCCGGACGGTTGGAAGAAGCGGAACTTGCGGAGCCGCTCCATGGAGACACGGCTGGCCGTGAGGTTGGCCACGGCGCCGCCCTCGAACTCGAGCCGGGCGTTGGCGATGTCCGGGAGCGGCGTGAGGACGGGGATCCCCGCGGCGGCCAGGCTGGTGACCGGCCGCTTGGCCAGCGCCAGCACCAGATCGAGATCGTGGATCATGAGGTCGAGAACCACGGCCACATCGGTTCCCCGGGGGCCGAACGGGGCCAGCCGATGCGACTCCACGAAAAGGAGCTCATCGAGGTACGGCTCGGCGGCGCGTATGGCGCCGTTGAAGCGCTCCACGTGGCCGACCTGGACCACCGCCCCGTCGGTGTTGGCGCCGAGGATCGCGTCGGCGGCCTCCATGGACGGGGCGATGGGCTTCTCGATCAGGGTGTGGATCCCGCGCTCGAGGGCGGCTGCGGCCACGGCCTCGTGCGCTTCGGTGGGGACGGCGATGACCACGGCGTCGGCGCTATCGAGGAGGGACGCGAGCTCCGCATGGGGCTCCACGTCCAGCTCCCGGGCCACCTCGTCGAGGCGCCCGGCGTCGGTGTCGTGGATCCCGGCGAACGCCACGCCCGGCAGCTCGCGGGCGATGCGGGCGTGATGGAATCCGAGTGAGCCAACGCCGATGACCCCGATTCGCAATGGTGGCATGGTATCCTTCAGAGGGCGAGCCCTCGCTCGCTCTCCTCGATGAAGGTGAGCAGCGTATCGATCTCCGGCCGTCCGTCCAGCTCCTCGCGGACCCGGGCGACGGCCTGCGTGACGTTCAGAGTCGACGCGAAGATGATCCGGTACGCCTTCTTCAGCGCGTTCCGGCTCTCCTCCGAGAAACCGCGGCGCTGCAGCCCCACGGAGTTGAGCCCCGCCATGGCCAGCGGGTTCCCGGCGGCCCGCACGTACGGGGCGATATCCTTGGGAACCCGTGACGCGCCGCCCACGAACGCGTGGGCGCCGATCCGCACGAATTGGTGGATAGCGGTCAGCCCGCCCACGATCACCCAATCCCCGATCTCCACGTGGCCGCCCATGTTGACGGAGTTGGCCAGAATGACGTGGTCGCCGAGGATGCAGTCGTGGGCGATATGGGCGTAGGCCATGATCAGGCAGTCGCTGCCCACCACCGTGTGCCCGGCGGCCCGCGTACCCCGGTTGAGCGTGGCGTACTCCCGGATCACCGTCCGGTCCCCGATGATGAGCGGCATCTCCTCACCCTGGAACTTCAGGTCCTGGGGGTCGGTGCCGAGTACGGCGCCGTGGTGGATCTCGCAGTCTTCACCGATGGTCGTGGCCCGGTGGATGAGGACGTGGGAGGCCACGGTGGTGCCGGCGCCGATGACCACGCCGGGGCCGATAATGGAGCCGGGACCCACGCTCACGTCCGACGCCAGCCGGGCGTTGTCGTGGATGATCGCCGTGGGGTGGATGCCGGGCCCGTAGGGCGTATCGGTGTGCAGGGTACGCTTCACCATCAACGGTCCATGACGCGGGCCATGAGCTCGGCTTCGGCCGCCAGCTGTCCGTCCACGAACGCCTGGCCCTTCATCCGGCAGACGTGGCGCCGGAACTGGAGCATCTCCAGCTCGAACACCAGCTGGTCTCCCGGGACCACCGGCCGCCGCCACTTTACGTTGTCCATGGTCATGAAGTAGACAACCTTGTCTTCCGGGTTGTCAATCACGTCCATGAGGAGGAGTCCGCCGGCCTGCGCCATCCCCTCGATGACGAGCACCCCGGGCATGACCGGGTGCCCCGGGTAGTGGCCCTGGAAGAACGGCTCGTTAATGGTGACGTTCTTGATCCCGACGATCCGCTTGCCGGTCTCGAAGTCCACGATCCGGTCCACCAGGAGCATCGGGAACCGGTGCGGCAGGTACTCCATGATCTTGGTGATGTCCACGCGCCCCTCGGCGCCCCGGCGCGCGGACGAGCGGATCGCCTTGGCCAGCTCGAAGTTCCCGGCGTGGCTCGGGCGCTCGGCCACGATGTGCCCGCGCACCCGGCCACCCAGCACGGCCAGGTCGCCCAGGAGGTCGCCGATCTTGTGGCGCACGAATTCGTCGGGGAAGCGCAGCTCCTCGTTCACGACGCCTTCGTCGTCGAGCACCACGGTGTTCTCCAGGCTCGCGCCCAGTGCGAACCCCTTCGACTGCAGCTCTTCCTTGTCGCGGAGGAACCCGAAGGTACGGGCCGGGGCCAGATCCTCGATGAAGGTGTGGTCGATGTTGAACGAGGCGAACTGCCGGTGGATGAGCGGGTGGTCGAACTCGATGGTGGCGGAGATCCGCAGGTCCGGTGCGGGCGCGGCCACGTAGTGCCCGCCATTCGGGCCGTCCACGCTGACCGGCTGTGACAGGTCCCAGATCCTGGCCGGCCGGTCCTGATCCACGATCCCGGCCTCGGAGAGGGCGTCCATGAACGGCTGGAAGCTGCCGTCCAGGATCGGCACCTCGGGCCCGGTCATCTCGACGATCACGTTGTCCAGCTCGAGGGCCGCGATGGCCGCGAGCACATGCTCCACGGTACGGGCCTCCGCCTTCCCGTCCGCCAACGTGGTACCGAGGTCGGTGTCCTGGACGTGCCGGAGCGACGCCTTCACCTCCGGATCTCCGTCCAGGTCCGTGCGCCGGAACACCACGCCAGTGTCCGGATCGGCCGGCAGGAACCGGATGTTCGCGGGGCGGCCCGTGTGCACGCCGGCGCCTTCCAGGGCCGCGGCCTCGGCGAGGGTCTTCTGTGGCTCTTTCATTGGCTCCGTTCGTCCAGCTCGCGCTCCAGTTTCCGCAGCCGCTTCACCAGCTCCGGCAGACGGAACAGGCCCGCCTGCGCCCGGAGCGCTTCCCGGTGCGGCCGGGCCGGGTACCCGCTCCACGTCTCGCCCGGAGGAATGTCGCCGAAGACGCCCGCCTGGCCGCCGATCCGGGCGCCATCACCGATCTCGGTATGGCCGGCGATCCCGGCCTGCCCGCCCAGCGTCACGCCCTGCCCCAGACGGGTACTCCCGGATACACCGACCTGGGCCACGATGATCGATCCGGGCCCCACCACCACGTTGTGTCCGATCTGCACCAGGTTGTCGATCTTGACGTGATCGCCGATCTCCGTGGTACCGATGGAGCCCCGGTCGATGGTCACGTTGGCGCCGATCTCCACGTGGGCGCCGATCACGCAGTCGCCGACCTGCGGCACCTTCTTCGGCACACCGTCCACCTCGGTGAAGCCGAATCCGTCCACCCCGATCCGCGTTCCGGAGTGTACGATGGTGTGCGCGCCGATCCGCGTCCGGCGGTACAGGGTGACGTGCGGATGGAGGGTCACGTCCGGACCCACCTCACAGCCGTCGCCGATCACGGTATGGGCCCCGATCCGGGCCCGTTCACCGATCCGGACGTCCGCACCGACCGCCACTCCGGGACCGATGCTCACCTCCGCCCCGATCTCGGCGCTCTCCTCCACCGTGGCGGTGGCGTGGACACCCGACTTCGGTGCCGGCTCCGGGTACAGCTCCGGGAGCGCCACCGTGAGAGCGGCGTGGACATCCTCCACCACGATCCGGGCCCGATCCCCGGGGGTCCGATCGGCCAGGTCGGCTGCCACCAGGAGCAGGCCCGCACGTGACGCCTGAACGTACCCGAGGTACCGTTCTCGGGCAACGATGGAGAGGTCTTCGGGACCGGCACGTTCGAGGGGAGCCGCCCCGGTGATCTCCGGGTCGGCTCCCCCCTCGAGCGCGGCCTCCAGGAGCCGGGCGAGGACCGAGGCCCTCATCGGTCTCGCCTCGCGCCGGCGGGGTCGGCGGCCGTCACGACCCCGGGTTCGACGCCTGCAGCCGCCGCAGCACCTCGGACGTGATGTCCAGGGACGGATCCGCCGCCACCACACCCCCGGCCGCCACATCGAGCACGAACTGGTAGCCGTTCTCGGAGCGGATATCGTCGATCACCCGGTTGATCCGCTCGAGTGCCGGGCCGAGGATCCGGTTCTGCAGCTGGGCCGCCTGCTGCTCCCACTGGGCCCCCTCCTGCTGCAGCCGCTGCTGCATCTGGCCGAGCGCCCGCTCCTGCTCCTGCTGTCGATCCGCGGTCATCATCCCCTGCTGCTGCTGGTACTCCTGCGCCGCGGCCTGGAACTCGGCCTGGAGCGGAGCCAGCGCGCTGTCCGCCTGGGCCTCGAGCTGCGCCATTTCCTCCTGCAGCTGCTGGCGAGCGGTCTGGAGGCTCGGGGCTTCCTGGCGGAGCCGTTCCGAGTCGAGGAACACGATCCCCGTCTGCTGGGCCGCGGCCAGCCCCGGCAGCGTCACGGCGGCGGCGAGAACGAGAAGGGTCGAACGTATCAGGGTCTTCATGATCATGCCTTTCATCAGAAGGCTCCTTGCTGGCCGAACCGGAAGTGCAGCACGAACTTCGGGTCGGTTCGGTCGAAGCCGTATGCGTAGTCGAGTCCGAGGGGTCCGAACGGGGTCACCAGCTGAACCCCGAAACCGGCGCCCCGGAACAGTCGTGTCGGGTTGATATCCGACGGGTTGCGCCAGATGTTCCCCGCGTCGCCGAACACCGATACGGAAATGTTGTCGTTGAACCGGATCGCGTACTCGGCCGTGAGCTTCACGAACGCGTTGCCCAGGCGCTGGGAGAGCCGAACGCCGCCGGCCCCCTCCGGGATATAGCCGAGGGGCGTAATGGTCGTCTCGTCGTACCCGCGCAGACTTTCACCAAACTGCACGCCGCCCATCCAGAACCGCTCGAACGGGAAGTTGTCGGCGTCCCCGAAGATGGCCCCGCCGTCCACACTGATGCCGAGGGCGGTACGGACCGGCCTAACCCCCGGCTGCCCGCCCCCGAACTCGGCCAGCGGGGCCCACCACTGGCCGGCCAGCGAGTAGGTCTGGAAGTTCCCGTCGCCGCCGAGCAGTCCGCCGCTCAGTTTGGCCTCGACCTGCTGCTGCGTCCCCACCGTGGGGAAGATCGGGTTGTCCAGGGAGTTGCGGCGGATCCCGACGATGACGCTGCTCAGGATGCCCGGCGGCAGGCTGAAGATGTCGCCCCCTCCGCTTCCGAAGTTGGCGTACGAGGTGCGGGAGAGCTGATAGCCCACGAAGAGGCGGCTGAAGCGCCGGTCGATGGGCATGGGCAGCCCCACGCGGGCCGAGGCCCCGGTCCGTCGCCGCTCCCCTTCCGGGAAATTGAAGAACCGGTTCTCCTTGGTGCTGAAGACCGAGAGCGAGCCGCTGTACCGGGACCCGAGAATGGCCGGGTCCGTGTAGCTCGTGGTGAAATTGTTGTAGTTCCCGCCGAAATCCCAGCGCAGGTGGCCGGCCTTGGCCTGGCCGAACAGGTTCGGCTGGTCGTAGCCCACGAAGCCGGCGATTCCGCTCCAGCCGCCCACCGTGGTGCCGAAATTGACCGACCCGGTCTGCTTCTCCTCCACCGGGAAGGTGATGTCGATGTCCCCGTTATCGAGCTGGTTCATCTCGGGCGTGGGCCCCGGGGTCTCGAAGAAGCCGAGCCCCATGATCGCTCGATAGCTCTGGATCAGCAGCTCCTCACTATACACGTCGCCCGGCAGGATGTAGATCCGGTCTCGGATCACGTCTTCATGGGTGTACGTGTTGCCCTCGATGGAGACCCGGTTCACGTACGCGGGCTGCCCTTCCGCGATATCCCATCCCACGCGCACGGCGGGCTCGCCATCGTCGGTTTCGGTCCGCTCGATGAACGGCGCCACCTGCGCGTACAGGTAGCCCTGATTCCGGTACAGTGACTGTATGTCCTCGGTGGCCTGCTCGAAGCGTCCCCGGTTGAATGCCGGATGCTCGGACGCGATCTGCCCCGCTTCTCCACCCACGCCGGCGATCCCGAAACTGGCCAGGAGACCGCCGCGAGCGCTCTCGTAGTAGGTCCGCAGCTGATCGGTGGGGAACTCGCGGTTGCCCCGGACCTCGAAGGCCTGGAGCTGGTACTGGGGCCCCTCGCGGATGGCGATCTCCAGCCGCCCCTTCCCCGTCTCCGGGTCCACGATCAGCGAGTCGCCGAGCACCGTGAAGTCGATGTAGCCGTGGCTGCCGTAGAAGGCGGGGAGGTTACTGCGGATGTCGGTCTGGAGCTGTGCTTCATCGAAGAGACCGGGCCGGAACCAGAAGAAGCCCTCCTCCTTGGTGGCTATGGCGGCCTCGATCTCCCGGTCGGAGAAGACCTCGTTGCCGGTGATCTCGATCTCGGCCAGCGCCACGCGTGCCCCCTCGGCCACATCGAAGACCAGGCGGAACTCGTCCTCCACGCCCTCGATCGCCTCGAGGCGATGCTCGATACTGCGCAGCCGGATCCCCTTGTCCGCCAGGAGGTCTCGGACCAGCGCCTCGGCCCGGGTCACCCGGGCCGGATCGAATGGTTGGCCCGCCCGCAGCCCCGCCGAATCGCGGACTGCCCGGGCCCGGATATGCTCCAGCCCCCGGAAGTCCACGTACGCCACGTAGGGCTGCTCCTCGACTTCCACAATGACCCGGACCGGCGAGCCCGGATCGGTGGGGTCCACCTCCTCGGCGTAGACCTTCACATCGGCGTACTGGCCCGTGTCCCAGAGCCGGTGGATGGCGTCCTGGATCTCCCGGTACGTGATGGCGTCACCGAGGCGGATCCCCGCCACCGAGAGGACCAGCTCCTCGGTCAGCCGGTCGTTCCCCCGCACCTCGACGGCCTCCACCGTGACCGGCTGCACCGCCCGCACGGGTTCCTGCGCCGCCGCCGGCGAGGCCGCCGCGAACACGGCCAGGAAGGCGGCTACGGCGGCCGCCCCGGTGATCCTGCGGACCGCCCCTTGCCTCATGTCGTGGACGACGACGGGACCCGGAATTCCAGGGCGTCACCCTCTTCGGCGAGGTCCACCTCGACCTCGTCTCCGGCGGAGAACTCCGAGACCAGGATCTTCTCCGAGAGCGGATCCTCGAGGTACCGCTGGATCGCCCGTCGCAGCGGTCGGGCGCCGAACTTCTCGTCGTAGCCCTTGTCCACCAGGAAGTCCACGGCCTCGTCGGTGAGGATAATCGTCAGCTCCTCTTCTTCGAGGCGCTCGCGCACATCCTTCAGCATGATGTGGACGATGTCCCCGATCTGGTCCTTGGTCAGCGGGTGGAAGACGATGACGTCGTCGACCCGGTTCAGGAACTCGGGCCGGAACGCGCGCTCGATCTCCTCGGTCACCTTGTTCTGCATCCGTTCGTAGGTGGTCTCCGAGTCGCGCTGGTGGAAGCCCAGCGCCGCCTTTCCGGTGCTGATATCACGGGCGCCGAGGTTCGACGTCATGATCAGCACCGTGTTCTTGAAGTCGATCACCCGGCCGTAGTTGTCCGTCAGCTGCCCGTCATCCAGCACCTGCAGCAGGATGTTGAACACGTCCGGGTGCGCCTTCTCGATCTCGTCGAGCAGGACCACGCTGTACGGACGGAGGCGCACCATCTTGGTGAGCGTGCCGCTGTCCTCGTACCCCACGTACCCCGGGGGCGCGCCGATGAGGCGGGACACGGAGAACTTCTCCATGTATTCGCTCATGTCTACGCGGATCAGCGCGTCGCTGTCGGCGAAGAGGAACTCGGCCAGCGCCCGGGCCAGCTCGGTCTTCCCCACGCCCGTGGGCCCGCTGAAGATGAAGCTGCCGATGGGCCGGTTCGGGTCCTTGAGCCCGGCCCGGCTGCGGCGGATGGCCCGGCTGATGGCCTCGATGGCCTCGTCCTGGCCGACCACGCGCTTGTGGATCTCCTCCTCCATATTGACCAGGCGCTCGGTTTCGGCCTCCTTGAGCCGCGTGACGGGGATCCCCGTCCACCGGCTCACGATGAACGCCACGTCCTCGACCTCGATCACGGGGCGGTGCTGCTTCCGCTCCTCTTCCCACTCCTCCTGCTGCTTGCGGATCCGGGCCTGGAGCTCCCGCTCCCGGTCCCGCAGCTCCGCCGCCCGCTCGAAGTCCTGGTCGCGGATCGCCTCATCCTTCTTCTCCGCCAGCCCCTCGAGCTCGTCCTTCAGCTCGGTGACCTCCGGCGGTGGGACCTGCGTGGCCAGCCGGGCGCGGGCGCCGGCCTCGTCGATCACGTCGATGGCCTTGTCCGGGAGGAACCGGTCGGTGATGTAGCGCTCGCTCAGCTTGGCGCTCGCCGTCAGCGTCTCGTCCGGGATCTCGACCCGGTGATGGTCCTCGTAGTGGACCCGGAGCCCCTTCAGGATCTCCACCGACTCGTCCACGGTGGGCGGGTCCACGATCACCGTCTGGAACCGGCGCTCCAGCGCCGCATCCTTCTCGATGTACTTCCGGTACTCGTTGAGGGTGCTCGCGCCCACGGCCTGCAGCTCCCCGCGGGCCAGCGCCGGCTTCAGCATGTTCGAGGCGTCGATGGCGCCCTCGGCCGCGCCGGCGCCCACCAGCGTGTGGAGCTCGTCGATGAAGAGGATCACCCGCTTGTTCTGGGCGATCTCGTTCATGATCGCCTTCAGCCGCTCCTCGAACTGCCCCCGGTACTTGGTTCCGGCGATCACGGCGGCCATGTCCAGCGCCAGCACCCGGTGGTCGGCCAGGCTGTCCGGCACTTCGCCCTTCGCGATGAGCTGTGCCAGCCCTTCCACGATGGCGGTCTTCCCCACCCCGGCCTCACCGATCAGGACCGGGTTGTTCTTCTTCCGCCGGCTCAGTACCTCCATGATCCGCTCGATCTCGGACTCCCGGCCGATGGTCGGGTCCAGCTCGTCGTTGCGGGCCAGGTCGGTGAGGTCGCGGCAGAAGTGGTCCAGCGCCGGCGTCTTCGACTTCTTCTCGCCCTTCCCCTGGCCCGAGCCACCGCCCGAGGATGACGACGAGGGCGGGCCCCCACCTGCGGGCCCACCGCTGGCGGCGGAGCCCTGGGGCGGGTTCACATCGCTGCCGAGCAGCTTGAGCGTCTCGTCCCGGGCCTCGTCGAGGGAGAGGCCGAGGGAGTTGAGCACCTGGGCCGCGATCCCCTTCTCCTCGCGGAGCAGCCCGAGCAGCAGGTGCTCGGTGCCCACGTAGGAATGGTTCAGTTCCCGGGCCTCGGCCATGGCGTACTCCAGGACCTTCTTGGCCCGGGAGGTATACGGCAGCTCGCCAAGGGCGATGGTGGCCTTGCCCTTCTTGACCGACTCCTCGATCCGCTCGTGGACCTGCTCGAGGTCCACGTTGAGATTGGTCAGCACGGCGGCGGCCACGCCCTCCCCCTCCCGGATCAGGCCCAGGAGGATGTGCTCCGTTCCCACGTAGTCGTGCTGAAGGCGGATGGCTTCCTCCCGCGCCATGGCGAGAACCTTCCGCACTCTGTCAGTGAAGTTGTAATTCATCGGTGCCTCGTAGCGGGAGCCGTCTCGGCGACGACCCGTCTAGTCTTCCTGCGATTCGTCCGGGCCCGGGGCCTCGGAGTCGACATCGTCCGCCTCCGCGTCTCGATCCGGGTCGGGGAGCTCCAGCTCCGACTCCGATTCGAGCGTCCGGCGCACATACGCCGCGCGGTGCAGATCCTGTTCCTGGTCCGTCAGCGATCGGCCGGCGGCCTGCTCCAGATGTGCCGGCTGCGTGTAGATCATGATCTTGTTCAGCGTGTATACACTGAGGCCGGGGAGCAGTTTCATGCTGGCCCCCAGACGCACGCCACTCAACAGATTCATCACCTCTTCGAACGACAGAGATCGAGCATAACGCAGGAGCCCGTAGGCTCGCCAGATCTTGTCTTCCATGACCGCGGGCGCTTCCCGCATCAGATGCGTGCGGGCCTTCTGCTCGTACTGGATCACCTGCCGCACGATCTTGTGCAGGTGGTCGATCAGATCTTCCTCCGGCTTCCCGAGGGTGGTCTGGTTCGAGATCTGGAAGAAGTTGCCCACCACCTCCGACCCCTCGCCGTACAGCCCGCGGAAAGTTAGTCCCACCTGCCCGATCCCCTGCAGTACCTTCCCGATCTCCTTGGTCAGGACCAGACCGGGCAGGTGCACCAGCACCGACGCCCGCAGCCCGGTGCCCACGTTCGTCGGGCAGCTCGTGAGGTATCCGAACTCGTGGTGGAAGGCCATGGGCAGCTCCTGGCCGAGCTCCTCGTCCAGCGCGTCCACCTGGCCGAAGGCCTCCCGGAGCCGGAGCCCCGACATCAGGCTCTGGAGCCGCAGGTGATCCTCCTCGTTCACCATCAGCCCCGCTTCTTCCGCGGGCCCGATGATCAGCCCCGCGCCGGCATGAGGGCCCGGCGCCTCTTCACCCACGAGCTCCCGGGAGACCAGGTGCCGCTCGAGGAGCACGCGACGGGAAAGGTGCGGAAGGGAGGCCACATCCACGGCCACGCCGTCCGCCAGGAGCGTGCTCTTCTCGGCCGCCTGCTGGACCCGGGTCAGGATCCGGAGCCGCTCCTCGTCTTCGACGCGCGGGCTGAACGCGTGACCCTGGAGATTGCGGGCCAGCCGGACCCGGGTGGAGAGCACGATATCGGAGCTCGGCCCGCTGGCTTCGAGCCAGGAGAGGCCGAAGTCGTTGAGGGCGTCGAAGTCGATCATTGGGACACCCCTTCGAGCTCCTGGATCTGGTCACGGATCTCGGCCGCCTGCTCGAACTCCTCCCGCTCCACGGCCACGTTCAGCTTGCGCCGCAAGCGCGAAATCTGCTCGCTTCGCTCCGCCTCCGTCGGGTCCGGCGGCAGGTAGACCTTTCCCACGTGCTGGGTCCCACCGTGCAGCCGGCGGAAGAGACCCCGGAGATGGGCTTCGAAGGTGACGTAGCAGTGAGAGCAACCGAGCCGCCCCGTGCGCTTGAAGTCGTCCAGCGTGAGGCCGCAGTACTCACACGCGCCGGGCGCTGACTCCGCCGGCTCCGACTCCTGCTTCCCCATCTGGGCCAGGAAGTCGGTGAGGGGAAAGTTCGGGATCTCGGGATCCGGCTCGAGCCCCTTCTCGGCCGCGCACGCCTCGCAGAGATGGTACGTGCCCATCTGATTGTCCACGATCTGCGTGAGGTGGATCACCGCCTCGTTTTCACCGCAATGGTCGCAAAGCATACGTCAATCCGGGTACAGACTGTGGAGCCCGCCTTCCTTCACCCTCAGCACGCGATCCGTGCGATCGGCGAGCTCCCGATTGTGGGTCGCCAGGACCAGCGCCACGCCGTGTTCCTGCCGGAGCCGGAAGAACATGTCGTGCAGCCGGTCACTGGTGTGGGCGTCGAGGTTCCCGCTCGGCTCGTCCGCCAGGATCACCGCCGGGTTGTTCGCCAGCGCGCGCGCTACCGCCACCCGCTGCTGCTCCCCGCCGCTCAGCTCCATGGGCCGATGCGACGCCCGGTCCGTCAGTCCGACCTCTGCCAGCAGCGTCCTGGCCCGGGCCTTGGCTTCATCCCGATTCCCGCCTCCGATCAGCACCGGCATCATCACGTTCTCCACCGCGGTGAACTCCCGCAGCAGGTGGTGGAACTGGAAGACGAAGCCGATCACCTCGTTGCGAAACGCCGCCAGCTCCGGGCCACTCAGAGCATCCAGCCGCCGACCGGCCACTTCGACCTCTCCCGCCGTGGGAGCGTCCAGGCCGCCCAGCAGGTGCAGGAGCGTCGACTTCCCCGCACCGCTGGCACCGATGATCGCCACGGCCTCACCGGCCGCCACCTCCAGCTCTACCCCATCGAGCACCGTGAGTTCGGTCCCCCCGCCACCCGCGTACACTTTCCGGAGCCGCCTGGCCGCCACCACCACGGAACGACCGGGCTCCGGGCGAGCCGGGTCCGCCGCCGGAGAGGCGTCGACGGCCCCCCGGCGGGCGTCGGTACCGGTGAGCTCCGTCCCGCGTTCACCGGTCGGCCGCGTCCGGTCACTCATGGCGGATCGCCTCCACCGGGACCATGCGAGACGCCTTGCGAGCCGGGTAGATCGTGGCCGCGAACGCCACCAGGATGCTGAGCGCCACGATCAGAACCAGGTCCAGTGGATCGAGGGCCACGGGCAGGGTGTCCACGAAGTAGACATCGCCGGGGATCTCGATGAACTCGTACGTGTCCAGGAGCCAGACCAGGAGGAGGCCGAGGCCGGTCCCGAGCACCGTGCCGACCACGCCGATGGTCAGCCCCTGCTGCATGAAGATCTGGAGAACGGTCTTGTCGTTCATCCCCATGGACTTGAGGATCCCGATCTCCCGCGTCTTGTCGGCCACCACCATGATCAGCGTGCTGATGATGTTGAACGCCGCCACCACCACGATCAGGAAGAGGATGACGGCCATGGCGATCTTCTCGAGCTTCAGCGCGCTGAAGAGCGCCGAGTTCAGCATCACCCAGTCGTTGGTGTAGTAGGGGAACGGGAGGCGGTCCTGGATCCACCGGGCCGTCTCGCCGGCCTGCCAGGGATCCTGGACCTTCACGCCCACGCCGCTCACCCCCTGCCCCAGGTCCACGAGGTCCTGGGCCGCGGCCAGCGGGATGTACATGTAGTTCGAATCGTACTCGTACATCCCGGTCTCGAACCGGTCCGTCACCTCGAATCTGCGAAGGGTCGGCACCAGGTCGCCCGTGGGCCCCGTCTTGATATTCTCGAACGACCCGACGACCACCGTGTCGCCGGGGTAGATGTTCATCTTCTGGGCGAGGCGTCGCCCCATGAGCATCGGGGGATACCCCGTTTGGGTGTCGCCGAACTGGAGCTCGCCGGCCCGGATCTCCTCTTCCAGGTCTACCAGCGGGGGCCCGTCGTTGACGTCGAGCCCCCAGACCGTTCCCGGCTGCATGTAGTCGCTGCCCGGAACGAACACGGCCACCTGGGTCATGACGAACGGCTCGACCGCGATCACGCCCGGTGCCTGCCGGGCGGTGTCCGCGGCCGGCTCCCAGACCGGCATGCGGAACCCGCCGGCGCCCTGCTCGAAGATGTAGACGTGGGGGTTCATCCCTACGATCTTGGCCTGCAGGTCCTGCTGGAGCCCGGTCATCACGGCGATCACCGTGATGAGCGCGGCCACGCCCACGAGCACGCCACCCACGGCGATAAGGGTGATCAGCGATACGAACGTGCCCCGCCGCCGCGAGGCCAGGTAGCGCCGGGCCACCCACCATGACAGCCGCTTCATCCGCCCTCTTCCGAACGCATGGTCGGGAACAGGATCACATCCCGGATCGAGGGCTGGTCTGTGAGCAGCATGACCAGTCGGTCCACGCCGATCCCGACCCCGCCGGTGGGCGGCATGCCGTACTCCAGCGCCCGCAGGAAGTCCTCGTCGATGCCCATGGTTTCCTCGTCGCCGGCGGCCCGCAGCTCGGCCTGGGCCTCCAGCCGCTCCCGCTGATCGAACGGATCGTTCAGCTCGCTGAACGCGTTGGCGATCTCCCGGCCGGCGATGATGAGCTCGAACCGCTCGGTAAGACGGGTGTCCCCCCGCTTGGCCTTCGCCAGCGGCGAGAGCTCCCGTGGGTAGTCCGTCACGAAGGTGGGCTGGATCAGCTGCGGCTCGACCAGCGCGCCGAAAAGCCCGTCCAGGAGCTTGCCCCGGGCCATCGAGGCGACGTCATCGACGCCCGCCTCCTCGGCGGTGGCCCGGAGCGCGTCGTCGTCCAGGTTCGCGGCGTCCACGCCCTTCTCGGCCAGGGCATCGAGGAAGGCCACGCGGCGGTACGGCGGCGTCAGGTCGATCTCGGTGCCCTCGACCGTCACCACGGTCTCGCCCACCGCTTCGGCCACGTCGGCCAGGAGCTCCTCCACGCGCGTCATCATGTCTTCGTAATCGGCGAACGCTTCGTAGAACTCCAGCATGGAGAACTCGGGGTTGTGCGTCCGGTCGATGCCCTCGTTGCGGAAATCCTTGCCGATCTCGTAGACGCGCTCCATCCCGCCCACGATGAGGCGCTTCAGGTACAGCTCGTCGGCGATTCGCAGGTAGAGCGGCATGTCCAGCACGTTGTGGTGCGTGGTGAACGGCCGGGCCAGCGCGCCGCCGTACAGCGGCTGGAGCACCGGCGTCTCCACCTCCACGTAGCCCCGCTCATCGAGGAAGCGGCGGAGCGCCTGGATGACCCGGGAGCGCTGAACGAACACCCCCCGGACCTCCGGGTGCACGGCCAGGTCCGCGTACCGCTGCCGGTAGCGCTGCTGCACGTCGGAGAAGCCGCTGTGCACAATTCGCTCGCCCGTCTCCTCATCCTCCTCGACCTTCCCGTACGGGAGCGGTCGGACGGACTTGGACAGGAGGCGCAGCTCGGTCACCTGTACGCTCGGCTCGCCCATCCGGGTGCGCATCATGGGGCCCTCCACGCCCACCCAGTCGCCCACGTGCAGCAGCTCCAGCAGCCCGTAGGCGTCCTCGCCCATCACGTTCTGGCGGAAGAAGAGCTGGACCCGACCGGTCCGGTCCTCCAGGTCGGCGAAGCTGACCTTCCCGTGGGATCGGAGGGACACGATGCGCCCACCCAGCCGGACCTCGGGCCCCAGGCCGCCGTCATCGAGCCCCTCGGCGGACTCGGCCGCCTCGAACTCCGCCACGGCCTCGTCGGCGTGGTGCGTGACCTCGTACCGGTACGCGTACGGCTCCACTCCCCGCTCTCGCAACGCCCGGATCGTGTCCCGCCGGTCCTGCTCGACCCGACTCAGCTCCGGGTCTCCCGCGCCCTCCGCACCCGATTCCGTGCCCCGGTCCGCGCTCACCCCTGTTCCGTCTTCGCTCATGCCACCCTTGCGCCGAACTCCTTGAGGTATGCCTCGATGAGCGGGTCCAGATCGCCGCCCATAACCGCTTCCACATCGCCGATCTTGAGCTCGGTCCGGTGGTCGGTGACCTGGGCGTACGGCTGGAACACGTACGACCGGATCTGGTTGCCCCACGCGATCTCGGTCTTCTCCGCCTCCACCTTCTGCCGCTCCTTCTCTCTCTCTTCCTGCTCCCGCTCGTAGAGCGCCGCTTTCAGCATCTTCATGGCCACGGCGCGGTTCTGATGCTGGCTCCGCTCCTGCTGGCACGCCACCACGATCCCGGTGGGCTCGTGGGTGATCCGCACCGCCGAGCTGGTCTTGTTCACGTGCTGCCCGCCCGCGCCCGAGGCCCGGAAGGTGTCGACACGAAGATCGTTCTCGTTGATCTCGATCTCGATCTCGTCATCCACCACCGGGTAGACGAACACACTGGCGAACGATGTGTGCCGCCGTCCCTGGGAGTCGAACGGGGAGATACGGACCAGGCGGTGCACGCCCTTCTCCGCCTTGAGGTAGCCGTAGGCGTACCGACCGCTGACTTCCAGTGTGACACTCTTGATCCCCGCCTCCTCCCCGGGCATCAGGTTCAGGATCTCGAGGTCGTAGTCGTGGTTCTCCGCCCAGCGCGTGTACATCCGCATGAGCATCTCCGCCCAGTCCTGGCTCTCCGTCCCGCCGGCACCGGGGTGGATGGTCACGAGGGCGTCGCGGTGATCGTCATCGCCACGGAGCATGTTCTTGAGCTCGAGCCGCTCGATGACCCGCTCGAGGCGCGCCGACTCCTGCTCGAGCTCCTCACGGAGCTGCGGATCCGGCCCCTCCTCGGTCTCCAGGAGCTCCGCCAGCTCCACCAGCTCCGTGACCTTCGCGTGGGCCTCTTCCCACGGCTCGATCCAGCCCTTCAGCTCGTTGACCGAGATGGTGATCTCCCGGGCCCGGTCCGGGTCATCCCAGAACCCGGGCTCCGTCATCAGTCCTTCCAGCTCCTCCAGCCTGCTGCGCTTGGAAGCGACGTCAAAGATAGCCTCCGAGCGCGTCGATCCTCCTGCGCTGGTCCTCCAGCTTTTCCAGGGCGTCCGACATGCTCTCTCTCCCAAAACGAGAGGCCGTCCGGAAGAAGGACGGCCCCGTAAGTTCCTTGCGACGCCGGAAGATAATGGCGGTCCGGGCCACCGGCAACCGATTCCCGGGCTAGAACACCCGCTCTCCCTGGGCCAGGATCTCGTTCAGCGCGTCCCGGAAGTAGGGCGTCTTCTTCGCCATCTCCTCGCCCACCTGCTCCACGTACTCCTCCCAGCTCTTCAGGATCTCGTCCCGGAAGTCGCCGCGGAGCGTACCGGCCTCGGTGGACTCCTCCCATTTCTCCGGGTGGTACACCTTGATATCCGACACGAGCGCCCGGGCCAGCCGGCGCGCCCGCGTTTCCGGGTCCTGCGGCCCGAACACCGGGGCCGCTTCGCGATCGGGCGCGTCGGCAGCCGTCGGTTCGTCGACCGGTACCTCCGCCGCCTCTTCGGCCACGGGCTCCTCCGTCACCGGGGGCTCGGTGGCTGCTCCCACCGTCGCTCCACGGGCCCCGGGCTCCGTCTCCTCTACGGCCGCGCCGCGGCCGCCGTCGGGCAGGGTGGTCGAGGCCTTCTCGACGCGAGAGGCCGTGACGAACTCGCCTGGTTCCGTGGCCATGGCCTCGTTGACCCGGAACTCGGTGCTACACTCGCCGCACCAGGTGGTGACCCCGCCCTCGGGGACGCGGTCCGGGTCGACGCGGTAGATGGTGGTGCACTCTGGACAGGCTATGTTCATGGCTCCCGCGGCTCGTGTACGAGCTCCGATTCCTCTTCTTCCAGTTCGCTGAGCAGCCCCAGCTCGTCGTCGTCGCTCCGCCGATCCACCGCGTGGACGGACCCCGGGAGCGTCTTGGCGTAGGATTTCATCTCCGTGGCCAGCTCGCTCACACGGGCCGGATGAGTGAAGACGCGCTGACGGTTCGTCACCACGCCGATAGACAGCGTCATCAGCGGGATCTCATGGAAGTTACCACGTCGATCCTTGGCCACGAAATACCCGCGCTCCCGGTCCCCCGGGCTGTACTGGTACGGCATCAGCTCGTCGAAGATCGACAGGATCTCCGTGCAGCAGACCTCCATTCGGTCGAGCGACACGTTGAAGATGAAGTCGTCGCCGCCGATGTGCCCGATGAAGCCCGACGGAGCGTACGCCCGCACCACGTCACGGAGGATACGGGCCACGATCCCGATGACCCCGTCGCCCCGGTTGTAGCCGTAGCGGTCGTTGAATTCCTTGAAGTGATCGAGGTCGGCGTAGCAGACGGCGAACCGCTCCCCGCCCCGGATCCGCTCGGTGATGTCACGCTCGATCTGGGCCGTCCCCGGCAGCCGCGTGGACGGGTGCACGCTCACGTCCCGGTTCGCCCGGTTCACCGTGACCTGGAGGCGCATGGCCTGCTCTTCCGCCCCCATGTCCGTGGTCAGCAGCTCATCGGCGCCGGCCTCCATGGCCTCCAGCCCGTGGTCGGCCCCCGCAGCGTCCATGAAGACGACCGGGATCACCGCGCTGTACGCCTCGCCCTTCAGGGTCCGGCACGTCTCGATGGATTTCTCGTCCATCGGGCTGCCGAAGATGATGGCGGAGGGAAACGTACGGTTCACCATTTCGAGGATGGTCGCACAGTCGTCGACCTGCTCGATCTGCAGGCCGTTCTCGGCCGCGAACTCGCGGACCAGATCCGGTGGCGGGTCGTCCGTCGCTGACCGGTACGCCACGACCGGCTTGAAGTGCATACGCCGTCAGTCCGTGAAACGTGTTGGGGGAGAGGCGGTTGCAAAGTACCCCCGCCCCGAGACCGTGTCAAAGAGAGCGTGAGTCAAGACGCGGCGTCGTCGGTAGGGACGAAGTCGATCTTGCGCTCCTCCAGGTCCACCGAGGCCACCTGAACGGTGACCCGTTCACCGAGCTGATACCGCTTGCGGGTGTGTTCGCCCACCAGCGCGAACTGGTCTTCCAGGAAGACGTAGTAGTCATCCTCCAGGGAGCTCATGTGGATGAGCCCTTCCACGAAGTAGCGGTCCAGGAGCACGAACAGCCCGAACGAGGTGACCCCGCTCACCGTCCCCTCGAAGATCTCGCCCACGTGCTGCTCCATGAACTCCGTCTTCTTGAGGTCCACGCTGTCCCGCTCCGCGTCCACCGCCACCCGCTCCCGCTCGCTGGTACGGCGGGCCACCTGCGGGAGCCGGTCCTGGCGCAGCTCTTCGGGGAGCTTCTCGCCGTCCACGAACGCCCGGGTCAACAGTCGGTGCACCTCTAGGTCGGAATACCGCCGGATCGGCGACGTGAAGTGCGTATAGTGGTCGGTGCCCAGCCCGAAGTGCCCGAACGGCTTCTCGCTGTACCGGGCCCGCTTCATGGACCGGAGCACCACCGTTGAAACCAGATTCTCCTCCGGACGCCCTTCGAACTGCGCCAGCGCCTTCTGCAGGTCCTTCGGCGTGGGCTTCTCCGGGACCCGGACCCCGAGCCCGGCCAGGAAGCTCCGGAGCGTCTCGAGCCGATCGCCGTCCGGGGCCTCGTGGACCCGGTGCAGGAACGGGAGCTTCCGGCTCCGGGCCGCCCGGTCCACCGTCTCGTTCGCCAGGATCATGAAGTCCTCGATCAACCGGTGCGCCTCCAGCCGGAGCACCTTCTGGATGTCCGTCGGCTCGCCCTCCGTGTTCAGCACCACCCGCGACTCAGGCAGGTCGAAATCGATGCTGCCGCGCTCCGCCCGCTTCGTCCGGAGCTTGCGCCCCAGCGCCGCCAGCTCCTTCACGGCCCCATCGACCTCCTCGCTCACGGAGCCATCCCCGTCCAGGATCCCCTGGGCGTCGTCGTAGGACAGCTTGTGGGCGCTCCGGATCACGCTGCGCACCAGCTCGTGGGAGCGGACGTTCGCCTCATGGTCCATATGGAGCAGGAGCGAGATGGCGAACCGGTCCTCGTGCGGGCGCAGGGAGCACAGGTCGGCCGAGAGCGTCTCCGGGAGCATGGGGATGACGCGGTCCACGAGGTAGACGCTCGTGCCCCGCTTGAACGCCTCCTGGTCGATGACGCCGCCTTCTTCCACGTAGTGCGAGACGTCCGCGATGTGAACGCCGACCTCCCAGAACCCATCCTCGCCCTCCCGGATCGAGAGCGCATCATCATGGTCCCTGGCATCCGGGGGATCGATGGTGAACACCAGCTGCCCCCGCAGGTCCACGCGCTGCGCCACCGTGTCCACTCCCTTCTCGTGCAGCGCCCGGGCCGCCGCCTCCACCTCGGGTGGGAACTCCAGGGGAAGCTCGTGCCCATGAGCCACCGCGAGCACGTCCACCCCCGGATCCGTCAGCTTCCCCAGGACCTTCTCCACCTCGCCGGCGGGGCCCCGCTTCCGGTCGCCCCAGCTCGAGATCCGGACGACCACCACGTCGCCATCCTCGGCACCCTCCGCCTGGCCCGGCGGCACGAAGACATCGCTGGTGAGCTTCTGGTCTTCGGGGACCACGAACCCGAAGTTCCGCGACGGGTGGTACACGCCCACCACGGTGTCCCGGGCCCGCTCCAGGATCTTGATGACGGTGCCCTCCGGACGGTCGCCCTGGCGACGGCGTTCCACCCGGGCCACCACACGGTCGCCGTCCTGGGCGGATGCCAGCGACTGGGCGGGGACGAACACGTCGGGGCCTTCCTCCGTCTGCACGAAGCCGGCACCGCTGCGGATGATCTGCAGCGGGCCCACCGCCAGGTTGATCTTCTTCGGCAGCGCGTACCGCTGGCTCTTGACCCGGTAGAGCACGCCGTCGTCCACCAGATGGGCCAGGAACTCCTTGAACTCGGCGTAGTCGTCCTGGCTCACGTCCAGCGCCCTGCCGAGCTCCTTGGCCTTCAAGGGGCGCTGCGCCTCCGCCTGGAGGTGTCGTATGACCGCTTCTGCGGTGAAATTCATCGATTCAGTTCCGAAGTGTGATTTTCAGTCCAACGTCTGTCGCATGCTCAGAAGTGGAGTCCGACCGAGACCTGGAACGGCTCCTCGTCCGCCTCCAGGAGCGAATTGGCGAACGAGCGCGACACGCCGATGTCGAAACGGTCGTAGCGGAGCTCGAGCCCCACGGCGGCGCCGGTCCCCAGCCCCTCACCCGGGGCGTAGCCCGCGCGCACGAACACCGCCTGCTGCACGTCGACCTCGATGCCGTACGCCAGCGTCGGCGACCCGGGTTCGGCCAGGCGGTCTCGTGCCTCCACGCCGAGCCGGACCGCCACGATGCTGTCGGTGGCCGCCGCCAGGACATCGTAGACCACGCCGAAGTGAATCCGGCCCGGGAAGTAGTTGCCAGCCGACTGCTCGAAGTTCAGCACCTCGGGGGCGAAGCTGGCGTTCGTGACCGCCAGCCCCACTTCCAGGGCCGGAGCCGTGGGCGGGGAGTATCGGAGTCCGAAGTCGCTCGCCTGCGTGGTGGCCACGGTCTCCTGGTCTCCGCACCGCCCGCTGCAGTCGATCCGTTGCTGGAACGCCTTGTAATTGACCCCGGCGGAGAACCCGGCGCCCAGCGGCAGGGCGAAGGAGAACACCACCAGGTGGTCCCGGAGGGAGAGCTCGCCCGTGGGCTGCCCCGTCTGGTCGGTGGTCTCGATCTCGCCCCGGTCGAAAAGCTGATACGATACCCCCACCGTGGTGGAGAGCGGCGTGAACAGGAGCGAGAAGGCGTCCACCTGGACATCCACCGTGGTGTCATCCGACTGGTGGATCACGAACTGCCCCCCGGTCAGGCCCGCCAGCCCCGCCGGGTTCGCGAAGACCGCGTCGGCCCCCTGTCGGGCCGTGATGGCGCCGCCGAGGGCGCTGGCCCGGGCACCCACAGGAACCAGCAGGTGCAGGCAGCACTCCGACGAGATGGGTGGCAGCTCGCCGTTCCCCTGCGCCGCCGCGGGAGCGGCCAGCCCGGCCAGCACCATCACGAGGGTCGCGGCCCGGATCGCCCGGACCACGCCCGGAGCGCCCGCTACCACGTCAGGAGGCACCTTCCAGGGGGCGCGCTTCATCGATGAGCATGACGGGGATCCCTTCACGGACCTCGTACACCAGCTCACATTCATGGCACACCAGCTCTTCCGGGTCTGTTCGGTGCTCCAGCTCGCCCTTGCAGCGCGGGCAGACCAGGATCTCCAGCAGCTTCTCGTCCAGCATAGTCTCCCTCAACCGTTCTCGGGGACGTGATAACCCAGCCGTTTCAGCGTATCCGCCTTCTTCCGCCACCCGGGCAGCGGCTTCACCCAGAGATCCAGGTACACCCGACGGCCCGTAAAGTCCTCGATCTTGTGCCGGGCCCGGCTCCCGAGACGCTTGATCGCCCCCCCGCCCTTCCCGATCAGGATCCCTTTCTGGCTCCGGCGGTCCACGTAGATCTCCGCACGGATGAAGACGGGTTCCTCATCTTCGCGGTACTCCTCGATTCCTACAACGGTCGAGTACGGGATCTCCTGACCGTACTCCTCGAAGATCGTCTCCCGGATCAACTCCGCCACGAAGAACCGCACCGGCTGGGCCGCCAGGTCCTCCTCCGGGTACAGGAACGGCGACTCCGGCAGCCCCGCCTCCAGCGCCTCCCGCAGCGCCGCCAGTCCCGTCCCCTTCTCCGCCGATATCCGGTGCGGCTCGATCCCCAGCTCCCGACGTGACCATTCCGCCAGACGCTCCACCGCGCCACGACCCGCCGCGTCCACCTTGTTCACCGCCACGTGCAGCGCAGGCCCCCGGGCGGACAGCTTCTCCAGCACCGCACCCTCCGCCGGTGCGTCGGCCCGCATGGGATCCAGCAGCAGCACCACCACGTCCGCATCCATCAGCGCCGTAACCGCTTCCCCCACCATACTCTCGTGCAGAAGGTAGCGCGGCTCCAGCAGACCCGGCGTGTCCACGAAGATCATCTGGACATCCCCCTCCGTCAGGATCCCCAGCACGCGCTCTCGCGTGGTCTGCTCCCGCGAGGTCACAATGCTCAGCTTCTGCCCGAGCAGCGCGTTCATCAGCGTCGATTTGCCCACGTTCGGCCGGCCCACCAGCGCCACGAGCCCCGCCCGGGTGTCTCCGCCCCGCAAATGCTCCGGGATGGCCGCATGCGTCCCGTCCAACGACCCGGCGTCCGGGGGCGTCCGCACCTCCGCGGCGCTCCCTTCGGCCTCCAGGCCCTCGTCCCGGTCCTCCGTTCCATTCACCATAACGGCCGATTATACCCATACCGTGGCCCTGATGGTAGGCGACGGCCGCAGCCGGGCCTTCCGGCGGGCCCCTCGGTATCGCCGTGATGCACGACCGCCCCGGCATGCCGTGCGGCACCCGGGGCGGTG